>CAVDMV010000013.1:0-47187 GCA_963610315.1 Acutalibacteraceae bacterium | reverse complement strand
ATTTTATAGGGCTTTTATATGCTATAATTTGCCCTAAGGAGATTCTAGTTTCTAGATAGTTTTTATTATGATTACATTAGCGGTTGATTGCATGGGTTCTGATAATGGACCTAAAGTATTACAAGAAGGTATTATAAATTTCTTAAAAGAACATGATGATTGTAAAATTGTCGCCTGCGGTAGAAAAGAAGAATTAGATAAATTAGTTAATTTACCTAATGTTGAAATTATTGACGCAAGAGATGTTTTAGCGATGGATGTCGGTCCTTTAGAAGCGGCGAGAAGTAGAGAATCTTCTTTATATAAAGCAGTTAATTACATGAAAGAATTTAATGCCGATGGAGTAATTTCAGCTGGTTCTACTGGAGGATTTTTATCTGTCGCGACTATTAAACTAAAATTAATTGAAGGTATTCAACGTGCCGCGTTAATTTCTCCTTTCCCAACTAAAACTGGCTCACCTACTATTATTCTTGATATTGGTGCATCAAATGAAACTACTGCAGATCAATTAGTTCAATTCGCTCATATGGGTTCAATTTATTCCCATAATATCTTTAAAGTAGAAAATCCAAAAATCTATTTATTAAGTAACGGGGTTGAAGAAGAAAAAGGTACTCCGGAAATTAAAGAAGCACATCAAAAATTAAAACTAGAAAAATCCATTAACTTTAAAGGTAATGTTGAAGCTCGTGACGCATTAGATGGTCATTGTGACGTCATCGTTACAGGAGGATTCGCGGGTAACGTCTTCTTAAAATCATCGGAAGGAATGGCTAAGATGATGTCAGGAATGATTAAAAAAGCATTCTATACAAATTTATTAACAAAGATTGGTTACTTATTCTCTAAAAAAGGCTTTAAAGAGATGAAGAAATCAATGGATTATGAAACTTACGGAGGAGCGATGCTACTAGGAGTTAACGGAGTAGTAGTTAAAGCCCATGGTAGCGCAACTGCATTTTCTTTTAAATGCGCATTAGATGTAGCTTATCGAATGGCTAAATCTAATATCGTTGAAACAATTAAAAAAGAGGTGAATAATAGTGACAGAACTTAGAAAACTATTAGAAGAATTTAATATTGAAACAGACAATTATCCTTTATATGAACAAGCTTTTACTCATTCTTCTTATGTTAATGAAAAGAAGAGTGATAAGCCATGTTACGAAAGATTAGAATTTATTGGTGATGGAGTACTAGATTTAATTATCGCTGATTTTGTTTATAAGCAATATCCAACTCTCGATCAAGGTCAATTATCTAAATTACGTATTTACTTTGTTAATGGTGAAGCATTAACTAAGTACGCGAAAAAATATAACTTTAACAACATCCTTTTATTAGGTCACGGACAAAAGATTAACGGAGGAACTAATGATAAAATCTTAGAAGATGTTTTTGAAGCTTTTATTGGGGCAGTATATTTAGATAAAGGATTTGATTTTGTTTATAAATTAATTCAAAAGATATTTTTAGAAGATATTCAACACGTTTCTTTATCTGTTTTAAAAGATTATAAATCACAACTTCAAGAATACGTTCAGGCGGATTCACGTAATTCAGTACAATATCGTTGTATTTCAGAAACTGGTAATCCACCAAATACCGAATTTGTCTGTGAAGTTTATTGGGACGATACAGTCTTTGGAGTAGGTAAAGGAACAAGTAAAAAGAAAGCAGAACAGGAAGCGGCTAAAGATGCTTTATCAAAGATGGTGAGGTAACAAATGGGATTAATTAAATTTTTAAAAGAAAAACTTACAAAGAAAGATACATCTAAAAGTGAAAAATATGTCGCAGGACTAGATAAATCTAGAAAAAATTTCTCTAGTAAATTAAATGCATTAACTAAGAAGTATGCGAAAGCGACTGATGAATATTTTGAAGAATTAGAACAAGTTCTTATTGAAGCAGATGTTGGAGTTAATTTAGCTTTAGAAATAGTTGAAGCAACCCAAAATGAAACATGCGCACAAAATATTTATGATCCAAAACAAATTAATGAAGTCTTAGTTGATAAGATGTTTGTTAGTTATGCGAATCAAGGTGGCGATATCGTCAATGAAATTCAATTTCAACAAGATGGACCAACTGTTTTATTAGTTGTCGGCGTTAATGGAGTAGGAAAAACTACTACCATCGCGAAACTTTCTAAACGTTATATCGATCAAGGTAAGAAAGTTTTATTAATCGCAGGAGATACTTTTAGAGCCGGCGCGAGTGAACAACTTACTGTTTGGGCTAATCGACTCGGTTGTTCTATTGTCGTTGGAAAAGAAAATCAAGATCCAGCATCTGTCGCTTATGATGGAATTAAAAAAGCTAAAGAAGAAAATGTTGATTTAGTTATTTGTGATACCGCGGGTAGATTACAAAATAAAACTAATTTAATGAATGAACTTTCAAAAATTAAGAGAATCCTAGGTAAAGAAATTCCTTCTGCTCCTCATGAAACTTTCTTAATTATTGATGCAACTACTGGTCAAAATGGGGTTATTCAAGCTAAAGCATTCAAAGAATGCACTGATGTTACAGGTATTGTTATTACTAAGATGGATGGAACTAGTAAAGGTGGAATTATTCTTGCCATCCGTGATGAACTAGGAATTCCAGTTAGATTTATTGGACTAGGAGAAAAGATGGATGATCTAGAAGAATTTGATTTAGATCAATACCTTTATGGATTATGTTTATCGATGGAGGAGGAAGAATAATATGTTAACAATGATCGTAATTATCGTTTTAGTCATTGGTTTACAATATTTCTTAAAATACTTCTTAGGTCAATTTGGTATTCCTGTTTTATCAATTGAATTAATTATCGATTTTATTCTTGCGATTATTTATGCATTTATGAATTACCCAGGAGTTAAAAAAGATGCGATTAAAGATGCTCGTTTTCATCAATCTGTCTTAACTTATTTCTGTGTTTTATTACTCATTACTATCATGTTCTATTTTTGGTTTTAAGCTTATGGAAAATTTAGAAAAGAATATTTATATTAATAAATTATTTGATTTATACGGTTCGTTATTAACAGAAAATCAAAGAAATATTATCGAATTATATTATTGTCTTAATTTATCATTAGGTGAAATTTCTGAAACGAAGAACATTTCTCGTAATGGAGTTTATGATACGTTAAAAAAGGCTGAACAAGCCTTAGAAAATTATGAAGCAAATCTTCATTTATTAAAGAATGAAGAAGATATTAATACTTTCTTAGATGAACTAAAAGAAGGTAAAAGTGAAAAAGAAATTGAACTAATTTCATTAATTCAAGGAAAGGTGATTAAACATGGCATTTGAGTCATTATCTGATAGATTCCAATCAATCTTTAAAAAGATGAGAGGACAATCAAAATTAACTGAACAAAACATGGAAGAAATGTTAAAAGAAATCCGTGTTGCTTTATTAGAAGCAGATGTTAATTTTAAGGTTGTTAAAGAATTTGTTAATCAAGTAAAAGAAAAAGCAATTGGCCAAGAAGTCTTAACAAAAGTAAGTCCTGGACAAATGCTTGTTAAAATTGTTCATGATGAACTAGAAGAATTATTAGGCGCAGATCAATGTGAAGTGAATTTATCACATAAACCAACAGTTATCATGATGGTTGGTTTACAAGGTACTGGTAAAACTACTACTTCTGGTAAACTCGCGAAATTATTTAAAAATAAATTACATAAGAAAGTTCTTCTTGTTGCTGGAGATATTTATAGACCTGCCGCGATTGATCAATTATGTACTATTGGTCGCCAAATTGAAGTCGATGTCTTAAATTTAGGTGATCAAGTTTCTCCAGTTGATATCGCATTAAAAGCAAAAGAAAAAGCTAAAGAAGAAAATTACGATGTCGTCATTATCGATACTGCTGGTCGATTACAAATCGATGAAAAATTAATGCAAGAACTTCAAGATATTGAAACTAATGTTAAACCTGATGAAATTCTTCTCTTAGTTGATGCAATGTCAGGTCAAGATGCAGTAAATGTAGCTAAAGCATTCAATGAGAAATTACATTTAACTGGTATGATTATGTCTAAACTTGATGGTGACGCACGTGGTGGTTCAGCTTTATCAATTAAACATTTAACTGGTATTCCTATTAAATATGCCGGCGTTGGTGAAAAACTCGACGATTTAGAAATCTTCCATCCTGATCGAATGGCAGATCGAATTCTTGGTATGGGAGACGTTGTTTCCTTAGTTGAAAAAGTCCAAGAACAAGTCGATGAAAAAGAAGCAAAGAAATCTGTTAATAAGATGATGTCAGGTAAATATGACCTTAATGACATGCTTCAAAACTTAGAACAATTTAATAAATTAGGCTCGATGGGTGGTTTATTAAAATTAATTCCTGGTATGCCTAAGATTTCCGAAGAAGATCAAGAAAAAGCTGAAAAGCAACTTAAAAAGACTAAAGCAATCATTTATTCAATGACTCCAGAAGAAAGAAAGAATCCTGAAATCATTAAGAATTCAAGAAAACAAAGAATCGCGAAAGGCTGCGGTATGACGAATTATGAAGTTAATCGTGTACTCGACCAATTTGAAAAGATGAAGAAGATGATGAAAGAAATGAAATCTCGTTATGGTAAAGGCGGAATGCCTCCAATGGGTGGAAATTCTTTTAACGGATTATTTAAATAGACAAAATAAAAAACTTCACCGCGGTGAAGTTTTTGTTTGCCTTAAATAACTAAGAATACGACGTAACCTGCAATTAATAAAACACCAGTTGCAATTAAATAGATTTTATAACCGATTGTATTTTGTTTTTCACTAGGTAGACGAGATTTTAAATATAAACATAGTGAGAGAATAAATAAGACAATCAAGGTTAAATAAATCATCTTAAATGCTTGATGGTCTAGTGCTTCTATTGTAGTAAATCCTGGTAGAATACTTACTCGGTAGCTCATGAATTCGGCTAGACCAATAATACAGAAATTAAATAAGCAAGATCCAACAATATCACCAACTGCAGCATTCCAGTTACCTTTTTTACATAAAGCTAATGAAGATACAAGTTCTGGAAGTGAAGTAGCGATGGCTAAGAAGATCGCTCCTGCAGTAGTTTGGTTAATATTAAATGTAGTTGCAATTGCATCTGTATTATAAGTAATTAATACTGATACTGCGACTAGCACAACCGCGCAGATGATGAATCTAATGATTACTTGCTTAATCGTTAAATTATAAGTATCTTCTTCTTTTTCTCCTTCTGCTTCTTTAGGTTGAAGGAAGATAGTAATACCATAAACGATTAAGATTAATAAAGCGAGGAAGTTAATAGGTCCAACGATAGGTTGTAACTTATCACTTGCGAGTAATCCATAAGAAACAATTGCATAGATGAAACAAGTACCGATAATGACGGTGAAGTGAGATTTAAATTCAAATGTTCCATCAATAAATTTCTTAAAGAAAAGAATAAAGCATAAACCGAGGATTGCAATATTGAACAAGTTTGAACCTAAGATATTACCGACAACTAATGAAGCAGATGAAGGTAATAAAATTGTTGCCGAAATTGATGTGAATAATTCTGGTAAGGAAGTGACCGCGGCAAGAAGTACACCACCGATGAAAGCACCAGAAATATTAGTTTTCTTATCTAATGCATCGACGTAATCTGCAAGCTTTTTACTTAAGAAACATAAGGCAACCGCGAAAACGACGTACATGATAATTAATGCCCAACCTGGGAATGAATTAAACATAGTTTTCTCCTTTTCATACTTTATAATTATATAATAAATCCTTGTTTTAGTGATAAAAAAATAATTCTAAGTGAAAAAATAGTTTAAAGAAGCTATACTATTAAAGCAAAGGACGTGATTAAATGATTAAAAATATTCTCGCATTAGATTTAGGCAAAGGCTCATTAGGCCTTTCTATCTCAAGATCTGGTATGTTAGTAACACCATTACCAAATTTAAAATTCCATATGGGAGATTATGATGAATGCTTAAGAATGTTAAAAAAAGCAACTGAATACGAAATTATTGAGCATATTGTAATAGGTTTACCTTTATATCCAAGTGGAGATCCTTGTGAAATGACTCCAATTGTGGAAGAATTTATTCCTCGTCTACAACAGGAATTTCCTCGCGCGGATATAACAAAAGTAGATGAAAGAAATTCAACGGTGGAAGCTAGTGAAATGCTTCATCTCAACAATAAAAATTCAAAGAAACAAAAAGCAATTATTGATTCAGCTGCATCGATGATTATTTTAGAACGTTATTTAAAAAGCATCGGGCAATATTAAATTATAAATCTTTAAAAAGATGAATAATTATTATATAATTATTTTGTTTTGGAGGGAGTTTTTATGAAATATCAATCTAAATATAATCCAAATACTATTGTTGATAAAGAATTCAAAGCTCAAAAATATGGTTATGATGCTTTACAAGTTGATGCTTTTTTAGATGAAATCGTCGATGATTATATTTCTATTGATCAATATGTCACTAAACTTGAAAAAGATTATGATGAACTTGTAAAGACTTCTAAATTATATAAAACAAGACTAGATCAAGCAGAATTACAAAACGCAGTTCTTAATGAAAAACTTGGGGGCATTAAAAATAATGAATCCGCGAGTTTATCAAATATTGATTTACTTAAAAGGATATCTTCATTAGAACAAGCTTTATTCAAACTTGGTGTAGATCCTTCAACAATTAAATAAAAAACTTTTGACCTGGATAATTGCTGGTAAGAAATTACTAGAGGAAAGTCCATGCTCGCACTTTCTGTGATGAAAGTAGTGTTTGTGCTAAAGGAAAAAATAACTTTAGGTAGATGGGAGCATCTAACGGCAGGAAATAACCTAAATCGAAAGACATGGTTAAATCCTATAAAGTGCCACAGTGACGTAGTTTATGTGAAAGCATAAAGTGGAACGCGGTAAACCCCTCAAGCGAGAAACCTAAATTTGGTAAGGGAGGTTGGAACTTAGAAACGAATAAGTTCTAGCATGTAGAAATACATAGATAAATAATTGTCCTCGACAGAACATGGCTTACAGGGTCAAAAACTCACTTATATTAAGGAGAAAAATTATGAATTTACCTAACAAGATTACAACTTTTAGAATGGTATGCGTAATCATTATCGATTTCTTATTACTATTCCCTTGGGCACAATGTGGAATAAATATGCCTATTTTATTTGGTAATTGTTCTTTAATATATTTTATTTCTTTTGTTTTATTCTTAATTGCTTCTTTCTCCGATTATTTAGATGGACATATCGCAAGAAAGTATAACTTAGTTACTACTTATGGTAAGTTTATGGATCCAATCGCAGATAAGCTATTAGTTGATACATTATTTATTATTTGCGCAATTAAAAATCCTTCTTTAGTTCCTGCTTTAGTTGCAGTAATTATGATTGCACGTGATTTATTAGTTGATGCGTTAAGATTAATCGCTTCAAGTAAAGGTTTAGTTCTCGCGGCTAATATGTGGGGAAAAACTAAAACTGTTTCTCAAATGGTGGCATTAAGTTTTGTCTTATTATGTGATTGGCCATTTAGTTATTTCGATGGTAGTTGGGGTATTTCAGTAAGCGCGATTATTTGTTACATCGCAATGGCTTTCTCACTTATTTCCGGCGTCTTATATTTTACAAAGAACCTTCATGTCTTTAAGGACAATGATTAATATGGAAGAATTAGTTTCTTTATTAAAAGAAAAGAATCTTACTTTATCAAGCGTTGAGTCCTTAACAGGTGGATTATTCGCAAGTAGAATTACTTCTTTTCCAGGAGTTAGTTCCTTCTTTAAAGGAGGAGTAGTAACTTACTGGACCTCAATAAAAGAAGAAGTTGTTCATGTAAGTAAAGAAGTTATTGTTCAATACGGCGTAGTTTCAAAAGAATGTGCTTTAGAAATGGCTCGTAAAGGACAAGTTCTCTTAAGTAGTGATATATGTATTTCTTTTACTGGTAATGCTGGACCTAGCGTAATGGAAAATAAAGCAGTTGGTTTAGTTTATATCGGTTTAAAAATTAAAGATAAAGAATTTGTTAAAGAACTATTATTACAAGGTGATCGAAACGAAATTAGAAATAAATGCATCGAAGAAGGATGTAAATTTATTTTTGAAAATATTTTTTAGGATTATCACAAAAATTTACTAAATATATTTATAGGAGGTAAAAATATGGCTACAGAAAAAAATCTTGATAAATCAAAAGATGAAAAGCTAGAAGCAACATTAAAAGATATCGAAAAATTATTTGGAAAGGGCTCAGTTATGAAATTAGGTGAACGTCCTGATGTTTCTTATGATGTCATTCATTCTGGTTCTTTATTAATTGATAATGCATTAGGTGTTGGAGGCTATCCAAAAGGTAGAATTATTGAAATCTATGGTCCTGAATCTTCAGGTAAAACTACTCTCGCTCTTTCCGCGATTGCTGAATGTCAAAAAGCCGGAGGAAGAGCTGCATTTGTTGATGCTGAACACGCGATTGATCCTAAATATGCGCAAAAATTAGGTGTTAATACTGATGATTTAATTCTTTCTCAACCAGATCATGGTGAACAAGCTCTTGAAATTGTTGAAATGCTCGCGCGTAGTGAAGCAATTGATATTATCGTTGTTGACTCAGTCGCGGCCTTAGTTCCTCAAGCGGAATTAGACGGCGAAATGACAGATTCAAACGTTGGTTTACACGCTAGATTAATGTCTAAAGCGATGAGAAAACTTGCTGGGGTATTAAATAAATCTAATTGTACAGTTATCTTTATTAACCAATTAAGAGAAAAAGTCGGAGTAATCTACGGTAATCCAGAAGTAACTACTGGTGGTAGAGCATTAAAATTCTATGCGACAATTAGAATTGATATTAGAAAAGCTGAAGCAATTAAAGTTGGTGATACTATTATCGGTAACCAAGTTAATGTTAAGGTTGTTAAAAACAAAGTCGCTCCACCATATAAAGGTTGTAAAGTTGATTTAATCTTTGGTGAAGGCTTCTCTAAAAATTCTGAGATTCTTGATTTAGCGTTAGAATATGGTTTCGCGAAAAAGATGGGTTCTTGGTATGAAATCTTAGGTGAAAGAGTTGGTCAAGGTAAGGATTCGGCGAAAGATTTCTTAAAAGATCATCCAGATGTTTATGAAACATTACTTGCAAAAGTAACTGAAGCACAAACAAATAAAATCTAATATTTATAGCTTCTAACTACATTTATTGATAGTTAGGAGCTTTTTATTTGGATTTAGTTAAAATAAAGTATTTTATATAAGCCTAAAAAATGATATAATAACCGAAGTGCGAATAAATGAATCGCGCGAATTATATTTTATTAATATCTTTTATTTAAAATTAATAATAGATAAATTTAATTTAATTTTCTCGCTTAATATAGACCAGCGAGATTTATAAAATAAAGGTCTTTTGTATATAAAGGAGATATATAATATTATGGAATGGTGGTTAGCCCTTATTTTAATTGTTGTCGCAATTATTTTTGCAAGTGGAATTACTTATTTAATTTTAAAATTAAAAATGACAAATGATGAGAAAAATTCTACTTCTAAAGCAAAAAAGATTGTTGAAGATGCATCTTTAGAATCAAAGAAATTAATCGAAGATTCTCGTGAAAATGCTTCTCGTATTGTTGAAGAAGCAAAAGATAAAGCATCTAATATTGTTGAAGAAGCAAAAAACAAAGCTGATTCAATTAAAGACAACGCAATTTCTGAAGGAAAAAAACAAGTTCAAGAATATAAAATTGAACAAGAACAAGATATTAAAGAAAGAAAAAAAGAAGTCTTAGATAAAGAAAATAAAGTCAATCAACGTGAACAAAACATTGATAGACGTGACGCAACTTTAATTGAAAGAGAAAAACAATTCGATGAGAAACTCGATGCATTCAATAAAAAATCCGCGGATTTAGAAGAAAGAATTGTTAAAGTCGATGAAAAGATGGCTTCTATTGAACATGAAATTGAAAAAGTAGCTCAAATGAGCGCTGAAGAAGCAAAAGATGAATTATTCAAACGTGTCGAAGATAGAACTAAGTTAGAAATGATCGCTTATGTTAAAGATGCGGAAGAAGAAGCAAAAGAAAAATCTGAAGATATTGCAAAAAATATTATCGGTTTAGCGATTGATAAATATTCTCAAGAAGTTGTTTCAGAAAAAACTATTTCTACTGTCTCATTACCAAGCGATGAAATGAAAGGTAGAATTATTGGTAGAGAAGGACGTAACATCCGTACTATTGAACAACTTACCGGCGTAGATATCATTATTGATGATACTCCAGAAGTAATCACTGTTTCTTGCTTTGATCCTATTAGAAGAGAAACTGCTCGTCTTGCTTTAGAATTATTAATTAAAGATGGTCGTATTCAACCAGGTAGAATTGAAGAAGTTGTTGAAAAAGCAAAACAAGAAGTTCAAAAATCAGTTCATGAAGCTGGTATTAATGCCGCATTTAAACTTGGCTTACAACGTATTTCAAGAGAATTATTAGATTTAGTTGGTCGTTTAAAATATCGTACTTCTTATGGTCAAAATGTTTTAGATCATTCGATTCAAGTCGCTTATCTTGCAGGAATTATGGCTAGTGAATTAGGTTTAGATTCAACACTTGCTAAACGTGCTGGTTTACTCCACGATATAGGTAAAGCTGTTGACTTTGAAATGGAAGGTAGTCACGTTGAACTCGGAGCCAAACTTGCAAAGAAATATGGTGAAGGCGATGTAGTTATTAATGCGATTGAATCTCACCATGGTGATGTCGAAGCTAATTGCATTATCTCTCATTTAATTTCCGCGGCAGATACTCTTTCTGCAGCTCGTCCAGGTGCAAGAAGTGAAACATTAGAAAACTATGTCGAAAGAATTGAAAAATTAGAAAATGTTTGTAAATCATTTGACGGAGTTTCGTCAGCTTTCGCAATGCAATCAGGTAGAGAAGTTCGTGTTATGGTAGTTCCAGAAAAAATTGATGATTTACAAGCTTATAAACTCGCTCGTGAAATTAAAGATAAGATTGAAAATGAAATGACTTATCCAGGTCAAATTAAAGTTAATGTCGTTAGAGAAGTTCGTGCGACAGAAATTGCTAAATAGTTAAATTTAAAATTTAAGGAGGTGAAGAAAATATGAATATACTTTTTATTGGTGATATTGTTGGTAAAGTAGGTAGAAACGTTGTTAGTAAGATGATTGATAAACTTACTTCAACATACGATATTGATTTTATTATCGCGAATGGAGAAAATATCACTCATGGTAAAGGAATATCAGAAGATCATTTAAATGATTTATTAGATATGGGTGTTGATGTAGTTACACTTGGTAATCATTATGCCGCGAAAAAAGATGTATTCAATTTTCTTGATTCCTATGAGTCTTTAATTAGACCATTAAATGTTCATAAATCTGTTCCAGGAGTAGGAACTAATGTCTTTACTTGTAATGGAGTAAAAATAAGAGTTACTAATTTATTAGGAACAGTTTACATGAATATGAATTTATCTAATCCATTTGATGCTTTAGAAGATGTGGTTAATAATGATAAAGCGGATATTCACATCGTTGATTTCCATGCTGAAGCAACAGGTGAAAAATACGCGCTTGCCCATGCATTTGACGGCAAAGTTTCTGCAGTACTAGGTACTCATACGCATATTCAAACTAGAGACGCACAAATTTTACCACATGGAACAGCTTTTATTTCTGATGTTGGTATGTCAGGGCCTTATGAAAGTATTCTAGGTGTTAATATTGGTGATGTCGTAAAAAGAACATGGACTGGAATAAATACAGTATTTAATGTAAAAGAAGATGGTAAAGGACTTTTTGGAGGAGTAATTCTTACTTTTGATGATGTAACACATAAATGTAAGAAAATTGAACCAATTTATAAAGTTCTTGAAGTAAATGAATTTTAAGGAGGAAACTATGGCAAATAAAGTTGTTGTTAATTCAGCCCCTAATTTAAGCGATGCAGCAAGAAGAAAGAGAGAACCAATTGAATTTATTAGAGAAAAACTAGTAATTCCTTCATCTTTAAGACTTTTCGCGCAAAATAAAAAATATTATATTCGTACTTATGGTTGTCAAGCAAACGTATTAGATGGTCAAACGATTGAAGGTATCTTACAAGAAGTTGGTTATGTAGTGACAGAAGATCCTCGTGAAGCAGATGTTATTATCCTAAATACCTGCGCGGTTAGAGAAAATGCAGAAGATAAAGTATTTGGTGAAATTGGTTCACTTAAAGCTTTAAAGAACGCAAATCCTAATCTAATTATTGGTATATGTGGATGTATGACTCAACAACCTCATATTGTTGATAAAATTAAAACTACTTATCCTCAAGTAGATATTATCTTCGGTACTCATAATATTAATCATTTACCTCAATTAATTAATGAAGCTATTACTAAAAAAGTTAGAGTTATTGAAGTTTATTCAAAAGAAGGGGAAGTTATTGAAAACCTTCCTACATATCGTTTAGATAAAGTAAAAGCTTTTGTTAATATTATGTATGGATGCGATAAATTCTGTACATATTGCATTGTCCCTTATACTAGAGGTAAACAACGTTCTAGAACTGAAGAAGATGTCGTTAAAGAATGTAAGGAATTAGTTGAACAAGGATATCAAGAAATTACCTTACTTGGACAAAACGTCAATGCTTATGGTAAAGATCTAAAAGATGGAACATCATTTGCCCATCTTATGGAAGAAGTTGCAAAACTTGGTATTCCTAGACTTAGATTTACTACTTCTCACCCATGGGATTTTTCTGATGAAATGTTTGAAGTAATTGCGAAATATCCAAACGTTATGCCTTTTATTCATTTACCACTTCAATCTGGTAGTGATGAAGTCTTAAAGAGAATGGGAAGAAGATATACATCGAAAGAATATATGGCTTTAGTTGATAGACTAAGAAGTATTATTCCTAATGTCAGTATTTCTACCGATATTATCGTTGGTTTCCCAAATGAAACTGATGAAGATTTTGAAAGAACATTAGATGTTGTTAAATACGTTAAATATGATTCAGCATTTACCTTTATCTATTCTCCTAGAGTAGGTACTCCTGCCGCGAAAATTGTTGATAATGTAACAGATGAAACAAAACACATCCGTTTTGATCGTTTAATTAAGACTCTTGCAGTTTATGAAAAAGAAAAATCAGATGCTTATGTTGGTAAAACAGTTCCAGTATTAGTTGAAGGTTTCTCTAAGAAAGATGAATCTATTTTAACTGGCTATACTGATACAAATAAACTCGTTAACTTTAAAGGTGATGAAAAATCAATTGGAAAAATTGTTAATGTTAAAGTTAGTGAAGCAACTACATATTATTTAAAAGGTGAACAAGTAAATGACTAATGAAACTAAGTCATATTTAGATGACTTTATTCATGATTTTCTTGAAGTAAAAGAAGTTAAACAATTCTTATTATTAAAAAAAGAAATTGAATCTTCTTCTGAAATTAAAGCATTACAAGACAAAGTTAAATATTCTCAAAAAGCAATGTCTTTAAGCTTAGGAACTTCTTCTTATGAAAGAAATAAAAAGGCTTATTTAGAAGCAAAAGAAGAACTTGATTCTCATCCATTAATAACAAATTTAACTTCCCTTCAAGAAGAAGTTAATTATTTATTAGAAGAACTAAAAAATAAGTTAAAATAAGCGCATAAGTTGAGTGAACCATAATTGCTTATGGCTCACTCTAGATGTGCTTTTTTGTTTCTTTATTTTAAAAATGAATGATAAATTCTATCTTATCTTTAACGATGAATTTAATGGTGATTATTCTTCAATGTATACTTATATTTTAGTTACATTCTTCTCAACAATATTTAATTTAGAAGGATATTTATTATATAGATTTATTTTAAATATGGCGAGAATTAACGAAGAAGAATTATCTAGTAAATAGATATTTGTTTTTTACTTTTAGTTTAAATTTAACCCACTTTCATTTATAATTCTTATAAATGAGGTGGTTTTTATTATGGCAACAAAAAAACAATATTCACCAATGATACAACAATATCTTGATGTTAAAGCTAAACACCAAGATACTTTAATTTTATTTAGAGTTGGAGACTTTTATGAATTATTCTTTGAAGACGCTCAAATTGCTTCTAAAGAACTCCAATTAGTATTAACAGGTAAATCAGCAGGAGTAGAAGAAAGGGTCCCTATGTGCGGAGTCCCACACCATGCGATATCTTCTTATATCGATAAATTAGTTAAAAAAGGTTATAAAGTAGGTATTGTAGAACAAGTAGAAGATCCTGCGACTGCTAAAGGATTAGTTGAAAGAGATGTTATTCAAATTATTACTCCTGGTGCAGTTATTGATATGAAAGCAAAAGATAATAATTATATTGGTTGTTTAGATGAAACTGATAATTATTATATTTTTTCTTATGCTGATGTTTCTACTGGTGAAATGTATGTGGAAAACATTGAAAAAGATTTAGATTTAGTTCTTTCAGAAATTGAAAATTTAGGTATTAAAGAAGTAGTTGTTTCTACTTCATTTGATGCCAAAACATTAATGAGAATGAAAGCAAAAAAGGGTATTTTAATTTCTTATGAAAATAATAATCAAGTAGAAATAGAACATGAATATATCTTAACTAATGTTTATGATTTAGAACAAAGAAAGAATGTAGTTAGATTATTTTCTTATCTAAAAGATACTCAAAAGAATTCACTTGATTATATGCAAGTATGCAAGGCTATTAGATCAAATCAAGCAATGCAAATTGATGCTTTTAGTAGAAATAACCTCGAATTAACTAGAACGATTAGAAGTGAAGAAACATATGGTACTTTATTTTGGTTACTTGACCAAACTGAAACTAATATGGGTTCTAGACTTTTAAAAAAGTGGATTGTTAAACCTTTAACAGATGTTAATGAAATCACTAAAAGACAAGATATTGTTTCTTCATTAATTGATAATTTCTTAGTCAGAGGAGATATTGTTAAAGAATTAAAAGATATCTACGATTTAGAAAGACTTGTAACAAAGATTAATTTTGGCTCTGCGAATGGACGAGATTTACTTCAACTGAAGAATTCATTAATGGTTGTTCCTTCTTTAGTAAATTCTTTACATGAATTAAATAATAAATATGTCGAAGAATTATCTTTAATGAAATATGATTTTTCTTCTTTAACTTCTCTTTTAGAAAGTGCAATTTCTGAAGATGCACCTATAACTGTTAAAGAAGGTGGTATTTTTAAAGTAGGCTATAATGCTCAACTTGATGAATTATTATCTCTTTCTCAAGGCGGTAAATCTTGGGTGGCACAACTAGAAGCAAAAGAAAAAGAAAAGACTGGTATAACTTCTTTAAAGGTTGGTTTTAATAAAGTATTTGGATATTATATTGAAGTTTCAAAAGGTCAACTTGATAAGATTCAAGATGACTGGGGATATGAAAGAAAACAAACAACAGTTAATTCTGAAAGATTTATTACTAAAGAATTAAAAGAACAAGAATCTTTAATTCTAACCGCGGATGAAAGAAAGTGCGCTTTAGAATATGAATTATTCCAAAGTTTAAGAAAATATGTTGTTAATTTTACTGAAAAGCTCCAAGATTTAGCTTCAACTATCGCTTATATTGATGTCTTAGTTGCTTTTAGTGAAGTAGCAATTGAAAATCATTATTCTCGCCCTAGCTTTAACGACGAACGAAAAGTAGAAATTATTAATGGCCGTCATCCAGTCATTGAAAAAGTTATGAAGAACATTGAATATGTTCCTAATGATATTTATTTAGATAAAGATACGGATATTTTAGTGATTACAGGCCCAAATATGGGTGGTAAATCAACTTATATGCGTCAATTTGCTTTGACTATAATTATGGCTCAAATTGGATCTTTTGTTCCTTGCTCTTCGGCAAATTTAATGATTTTTGATTCGATATTTACTCGTATTGGCGCGAGTGATGATTTAGTTTCTGGTCAATCTACATTTATGGTTGAAATGGCAGAAACTAATTACGCATTAACACACGCGACTAGTTCATCATTATTAATTTTTGATGAAATTGGTAGGGGAACTGCAACTTTTGATGGTATGGCCCTTGCTCAAGCGATACTAGAATATATTGCGACTAAAATACGCGCGAAAGCAATGTTTTCGACACATTATCATGAAATTACTTCCATTAGTGAATCTTTACCAATGATTAAAAATGTCCATGTCGGCGTAAAAGAAACTAATGATGAAATTACCTTATTATATAAAGTAGAAGATGGAGCGATGGGTAAATCTTATGGTATTAATGTTGCAAAACTCGCTCATTTACCTACTAGCTTAATCTCTAGAGCTAGTGAAATCTTAAATGATTTAACTAAAGAAGCAGTTTTAACTAATAAAGATGTTATGAAAATAGAAAATGTCGAAGTGCCTACTTGGGTTAAAGAACTAAAAGAATTAGACCCCTTAAGTATGTCTCCTTTACAAGCATTAAATTATTTATATGAATTAAAAAGAAAGATGGGTGATAACTAATGGCGATTATTAAAGTAATGGATTCTCACCTTGCCAATATGATCGCGGCAGGTGAAGTTATTGAAAGACCATCTTCAGTTATTAAAGAATTAGTTGAAAATGCGTTAGATGCACATGCAAAACATATTGAAGTTAAGGTTTATGATGCAGGTAGAACTAAAATCGTTGTAAAAGATGATGGAGATGGGATGGATAAAGAAGATGCTGTTTTAGCTTTTAAACGTCACGCTTCTAGTAAACTTACTTCTGAACATCAACTTTTCAAGATTAAAACTATGGGCTTTAGAGGTGAAGCTTTACCTTCAATTGCCTCAGTTTCGAAAGTTACTATGACTACTTCAACTGGAATTGGGGCAGGAACAAAAGTATTAATTGAAAATGAAAACATGAAAGTAGAAGATTTTTCTTCTCGTAAAGGAACTACTTTTACAATTGAAGAATTATTTTATAATACACCTGTTAGATTAAAATTTTTAAAGACTGATGTAACAGAAAACGCTAATTCACTTGAAGTAATGCAACGCCTTGCTTTATCACGTCCTGATGTAGCGATTGATTTTTATATTGATGAACGCCATGTATTTTCGACTACTGGAAGAAATGATCTTTTAGAAGTTATCGCGAGAATCTATAATAACGAAACAGCAAAAAAGATGATGAAAGTTGAAGTAGGAGACTACGAATTTCAAATCGAAGGTTATATTGGTAAACCAGAACTAGCCAAATCGACTAGATATTATATGATCACTTTATTAAATGATCGTAATGTCTATGTTCCTAAGATTCAAAAAGCGATAATTGACGCTTATAGTGATTTTATTTTTAATAGTAAATATCCTTTTGTTATCTTAAAAATTCATGTTGAATATTCTTTAGTTGATGTTAACGTACATCCTTCTAAAAGAGAAGTTAGATTATCAAATGAAGATAAGATATGTGATGCGATTAATCACATGATTAAAGATAAATTATTAGATAAATTACCATTAACACAAGCTCCTTCATTTCAAAAAGAAGAAAGAATAATTCCTGAAGAAAAGATGGTTAATTCATTAAGCGATTCTACTAAAGAAAGTATCTCTTTACTTTTAGATGAAGAAGATGATCCTTCTTTAAAAGAAGTTAATGTTATTAGACCGGCTAAAGAAAGAATTGAAGTCAATACTCCTACTATTGATTTAAATAGCTTTGATGAAGAAGTAGTAAAAAAAGAAGAACAACCGGTAGAAGAAGAAACTCCTTCTTTTAAAAAGCCTCGTATTGAACCGTTATGTCAAATTCATGATACATATATTGTTTGTCAAGCGGAAGATGGAATGTATTTAATTGACCAACACGCGGCTAATGAAAGAATTAATTATGAAAAATTTAATAAAGCTTTAAACGCTCATATTAATATTATTGAACCTTTAGTCCCTTATATGATTAATTTAAGCCCATCAGATATCTTAAAATTAAATGATGATAAACTTAATATTTTAAAAGAAATTGGCTTAGAAGTAGAACATTTTGGTTCTAACACTTTAAAAGTATCAAAACTACCATCATTTATTAAAGAATATGACGAAGGTAGTTATATTGAAGAACTTATTGAACAAGTTATTTCTAAAGATAAAATTGATCTAGATGCCTTAAGAAAACACGTAATTGCCACAATGGCTTGTAAAGCAAGTATTAAAGCAAATGATAAACTTTCCTTAAGAGAGATGAATGATTTAATTGATGAATTATTCAAATGTACTAATCCAACATGTTGTCCACATGGTCGACCTACAATTATTCATTTTTCTAAATATGACATTGAAAAGATGTTTAAAAGATCAGGTATTTAATATGAGTAAGATTATTTGTATTGTTGGTCCAACGGGAGTAGGTAAATCTTCTTTAGGAATTAAACTTGCTTTAGAAACTAAGGGGGAAATAATTAATGGTGATGCTTTTCAAATCTATAAAGAGATGAATATCGGTACGGCTAAACCTACTTTAGAAGAAAGAGCTTTAGTTCCTCATCATCTATTTGATTATGTTTCACCTACTTATGAATTTTCTATTTTTGATTATCAAAAGAATCTTCGTGCGAAGATTGAAGAATTAGAAAAGAAGAATGTCAATATTATCGTGGTTGGAGGGACTGGTTTATATCTAAAATCAGGCTTCTATGACTTTAATTTATCTGAACAAGAAGAACATATTGATATGTCAAGTTACGAAAATAAATCTAATGAAGAACTTCATAAAATGTTAGAAGAAGTTGATGAAGTTGAAGCTAGTAAAATTCATCAAAATAATCGTAAAAGAGTACTTCGTGCGATTCAAATTTATCTTGAAACTGGTAATAAAAAATCAGATATCATCGCTTCACAAGAACACGTTCCTCTTTATGACGTAACTTTTATCGGTTTAACTAGAGACCGAGAAGAACTATATGACTTAATTAATAAAAGAGTTGATAAGATGTTTGATCTTGGTCTAGTTGACGAAGTAAAGGAATTAATGAAAAAATATCCTTCAACCTTACGTTCATTTCAAGCTATCGGTTATAAAGAACTTATGACAGGTTTAAAAGAAAATAAAGATGAAGAAGAAATTAAAGAATTAATTAAAAAGAATTCAAGAAATTATGCAAAAAGACAATTCACTTACTTTAATAACCAATTAGATGTCAAATGGTTTTCTAGTAGTGAAAGCGCGTTAGATTACGCGTTAAAAATTTTAGGAAGGAGATAATTATGGAACTAAAAAATATCTATGAAATTACAAGAAAACTAGGTGTTAATGATGATTATGTCATTCCTTATGGAAAATATAAAGCAAAGATAGATTTATCGATTATGGATGAAATTTCTTCTCGTCCGGATGGTAAATTAGTCTTAGTAACTGCGATTACTCCAACTAAATTTGGTGAAGGTAAAACGACGATGTCAATCGCACTAAATGAAGGACTCGCAAAGATTAATAAAGATGCAGTGGTTTGTTTAAGAGAACCTTCTTTAGGCCCAGTTTTTGGCCTTAAAGGTGGAGCGACTGGTGGAGGAAAAGTATCTATTGAACCTAGTGAAGATATTAATTTACATTTTACTGGTGATATGCACGCCTTAACTTCATCGATTAATCTTATCGCGGCAGTGATTGATAATTATATCTATCAAGGTAATGAATTAAATATTGATCCAACTAAAGTTGTTTGGAAAAGAGCTTTAGATATGAACGATCGTACTTTAAGAGATATAACTATCGCACAAGGAAGTAAAGTTAATGGAGTAACTAGAAAAGATGGATTTATTATTACTGTCGCAAGTGAATTAATGGCGATTTTTACATTAGCGACTTCTAAAGAAGATTTTAAGAATCGATTAAACAATATCTTAGTTGCTTACACTTATGATGATAAACCAATTTACATTAGAGATTTAAAAATCACTAATGCAGTTATGAAACTTATGAACGATAGTTTTTCACCAAATGTCGTACAAACCTTAGAAGGTAATCCTTGCTTTGTTCATGGAGGACCTTTCGCGAATATCGCACATGGTTGTAGTTCGCTTATCGCGACCAAAATGGCTTTAAAACTTAAAGACATCGTTATTACTGAAGCAGGTTTCGGCGCAGATTTAGGTGCAGAAAAATTTTTAGATATTAAATGCCAAGTTGGTGATTTAAAACCTTCTTTAGTCGTCTTAGTCGCGACTATAAGAGCGTTAAAAGTTCATGGTGGACAAGACCTTGACCACATTGATGAAATGAACCTAGAAGCTTTAAAAGAAGGTATTAAGAACTTAAATCAACATTTAGAAAATATTAAAAAATTTGGTATGGATGTAGTTATCGCGATTAATCATTTTAGTAGTGACCACGAAGAAGAAATTGAATTACTTTCTTCTTGGTGCACTGAACATAATTATAAAGTTAGTTTTGTTGATGGTTACCTAAAAGGAGGAGAAGGATGTATTGATTTTGCGCGTAAAGTAGTTAGTGCTTTAGAAGAAAATAAATCAAATTATCATCCTTTATATCATAAAGAAGAAGGAATTAAAGAAAAGATTGAAAAGATTGCCAAAGAAATATATCGTGCGAAAGATGTTATTTATGAAGAAAAAGCTTTAAAACAAATAGATAAATACGTCTCTATGGGATATTCTTCTTCTTTAATTTGTATCGCAAAAACTCCTTCTTCGTTCTCTGATGATCCAAAATTAATCAACACTCCTAGAGATTTTTCACTTCATATTCGTGAAGTAAATCTTTCCTGCGGAGCTAACTTTATTATCCCTTTAACTGGATCAATTCTTACAATGCCAGGACTACCTAAAGTTCCTGCCGCGGTAAAGATGGAGGATGAATAATGGAATTAATGTTAGGAAAAAATGCTTCTTTAAAAATTAAAGAAGATTTAAAAACAAAACTAAGTTCGTTAGATCGTAAACTAACATTAGTATCTTTAGTTAATGAAGAAGATACTTCTTCTTTAGGATATTGTGCTTCACAAGAAAAAAATTGTGCTGCCTTAGGTATTAATTATAAATTAATTAAAATGAAACCTACTGAAGAAGATTATTTAAAAAAGATTAAAGAAATTAATGAAGATGATTTAATTGATGCGTGCTTAATTACTCGTCCTTTATTTAAAGGGGCAAATGAAGAAAAGATTATTGCTTCTTTAGATCCATTAAAAGATGTTGATGCGATGAATGCTTATTCTTTAGGTGAATTATTTATTAATAAAGTTGATGCGATTAAACCAGCGACCGCGAATGCAATAGTTACTTTACTTGATGAATATAATGTCGATGTAACTGGTAAGAAGGTTTTAGTTATTGGTCGATCTATTTCAGTAGGTAAACCAGTCGCGATGATGTTATTAAATAAGAATGCAACGGTGACCCTTGCCCATAGTAAAACTAGCGAATTAGATAAAGAACTTCTGTCCGCGGACATCGTTATCGCGGCTCTTGGTAAACCTCACTATATCGATTCAAATAAGATGAAAGACGGGGTAATAGTTGTTGATGCAGGTATTCATTATTTAGAAAGTGGCATTGTTGGTGATGTTATTCCAAGCGAAAAATGTGCGTTAATTTCTAAAGTTCCAGGAGGAGTAGGAATTATTACTTCTGCCTTACTCATGCAAAATGTTTATTCTTGTTATTTAAGGAGAAAGCAAAATGATTAAATCAGAAGACTATACATTAAATGATATCGTCGAAATGAAAAAACCACACCCATGCGTTAATAAATCACGCTTATTTGAAATAGTTCGTTTAGGCGCGGATATTAAGATTAAGTGCCTTGCCTGCGGAGCGATTATCATGCTTCCACGTAATGATTTTAATAACAAAGCAAAGAAGGTTATTAAAGAAGAGAATAAATAATAATATATTTAAATTTAGGATTTTACGTTAAATCTCCACATTATTATTAGTGTAGGAGATTTTTTTATGCATTATTTAGAAGTAAAAAATTTAACTAAGATATATAAGAATGAACGGATATTAGATGATGTTAGTTTCTCTTTACCGTCAAAAGGAATGTTTTTTATTGTTGGTCCATCAGGAGGTGGTAAATCGACTCTTTTAAAATGTTTAATGGGAATAGAAAAGATGGATAAAGGAGAAATATATTTTGAAGAAAGAAAAATAAAAGACTTTGAATCATTTAGAAATTCTTATACATCATTTGTTTATCAAAACTATAATTTAGTTTCTTTTTTAAGCCCTTATGAAAATGTTAATTTAAAAAAAGAAATATCTAAAAAAGATAAGAAATTAGATATTAAGAAATTGTTGGATAAATTAAAAATTAGTAAAAGATCATACGCGGATGTTTCTTCTTTATCCGGTGGAGAAAAACAACGTTTTGCGTTAGCCCGTGCGATAATTGCTTCTTCAAAAATTGTTTTTTGTGATGAACCTACTGGTGCATTAGATGAAAAAAATGCTTATGAAGTGATGAAATTATTAAAGAGTATTTCTTTAAATACATTAGTGATTGTCGTTTCTCATAATTTAAGGCATGTAAAAGAATTTTCTGATGGAGTGTTAGAATTAAAAGAACATAAAATTAACCAGAATTTTGATTTTAAGCATGAATATAAACATTTAGAAAAAAAGACATTTAACCTTAGTTTTAAGGCTAAAAGCCGCGTTAGTTTATTTTCTTTGAAGAAGAATTTATTAAAATCTATCTTATCTTTAATTGCTTTAGGAATATCTTTATGTTTCTTTTTATTAAGCTTATCTTTAAGTACTTCAATTAATCAAAATATTGAAGAAAAAGGGAATAAATATCTTCATTATAATTTATTAAGAGTGAGCTTACAAAAGACGACTAAAATTGAAAATTCAAATTTCTCTTTAGTAAAACTAACTCGCTTTGATCAAAAAGAAAAGATTAATCTAACTCACCTTATTCCTCAAGATTCATACCATTATGATTTAACTTCGATCTTTACTTTTTATCCTGAAATCCAATATCCTTTAGGAAGTAAAATTTATTATAACAACATTGAATTTATCCCTTATTCTTCTTCGATGGAAGAATATTTTAAAAATGAAATAGAAGGTAGATTTCCTAAAGATAAATCTAGTATAAAAGAAGTTGTTATTAATAAAGAAGCAAAAAAGATTTTAGAAACTAATCAATTTAGTATATCACTAAATAAACAAACTGAATTCATGTTAGAAGATCGCTCAGTCATTTATGATTCATTTACTCTTTCCCAATATTTTACCATCGTTGGAGTAGTCAATGAATTTTCTTTAATGAGTGAACCGCGTATTTATTATCCTCTTGAAGGATTAGAAAACTTAGCTAAAAGTATTATCTTACCTTCTTTATCTAATTTATATAATGAAGAAATAACGCTTTACGACCGGATGAGTGAACTAACAGGAATTAATGATACTTTTTCTAGCCAATATTTATATGCAGAAATAAATGATATTGATAAAGTTAAGAATATATATAATCGGATAGCTTCTTTAAAAGGTGAAGATTTTGCTTATCTAGTGGAAAATGAACCTCTTACCTTAGTTAATAGTTTTAAGACGATGTATGATTCAATAAATAACGCTTTAACAATCTTTATCGCGATTACTTTAATTATTTCATTAATGCTCCTTTGTTTATGCTTATATTCATTTGTTAATGATTATAAAAAAGATATTGGTATTATGAGATCACTAGGTATTTTTAAAGAAGACATCAGTGATATTTTTCTTCTTCAATCTTTACTTATCGGTCTATCTTCTTTTATTTTAAGCGTTGTTTTATATATGCTATTAGGCCAAATTATTAACATCATACTTAAAGGTATGATAGGTATTAAGTTATTTACCTTACTACCTACTTTAAAAAATACATTCTATTTATTCGCGTTACTTTTAGTTTCTTCCTTTTTAAGTTCAATTTCATCAAGTTATGGTATTTCAAAAATTAATATCGCTTCAATTTTAAGGGAGGACTAGTATGATAAGTTTAAAAAATGTATCTATTCAATATCATGAAGAAGATATTTTAAAAGATATTAATATCGAAATATCTAAACCTGGTTTATATGTTCTTGTTGGTCCTTCTGGAAGTGGAAAATCTACTTTATTAAACATCATTGGTTTAATGGAAGAAAATTTTACTGGTGAATATAAATTCTTTAATGATGATGTAAAGAAGATGAATGATAAAAAGAAAAGCTTAATGCGTTTTAATGAAATGTCATTCATTTTTCAATCTCCTCGATTAATTGAAAATGAATCAATCTTAACAAACATTAAATTAATTACTAAAGTTGATGATGAAAAGAAAATTAATGAAGTATTTGAGAAATTAAATTTAAAAGTGAAATTAAATCAAAAGATTTCAACTCTTTCTGGAGGAGAACTCCAAAGAGTAAATCTTGCGATGAGCTTAATAAAAGATCCTCCTTTAATTCTCGCGGATGAAATTACTTCAGGACTTGATACTCAAAATAAGAAACTCGTATTTAATATTTTAAAAGAATTGGCTTTAACTAAGATTATTATTATGGTCACCCATGATGTAGATTTATTAATTGAACATAATATTCCTTATTTCGAATTAAAAGATCATTCTTTACCTATTATTAAAGAAGAAGGTAATATCGAAAAAAAGACTATTAACAAGAAAAATTCTTTACCTTATAAATATTTAATTCATCATGTTCATAATATTGTTTCGAAAAAGAGAATTAGAACTTTAATATGCTCATTTAGTTCGATGATTGCCTTAGTTTGCTTAGGATTTTGTTTAATTCTTACGTCTTCTTTTTCTAGCTCAATTATGAATAGTTTTTCAAAAATGATTGATGAAACAAAGATTGTAATGAAAAATAAAAATGAATCAAATATTACTCCATCATCATTAAGTATTGATAGAGAAGAAATTGAACTCATATATGATAATTATTTTAATGAATCCTGTTATATAGGTAGTAAATATATGACTAATTTTTTAAATTTCTTTAAAGATGATAATCGTTTCTTGCTTAATATCAATGGTAATTTAACTCTTTTAAAAGGATATTCAATTGCTTCAGTAAATGAATTTAGTTATATTGAGGATGCAGAAAATTATATCTATTCTTCTTCACTTAGTATTGGTAACGATGATATTATTCTTAACTTACCTTTATCAAAGGTGTATTCTTTATGTTCATTATTAAATGTTGAATGTACAGGTGCTAGTAGTCTATATGATAATTATTTAAAATATCATAAAATTCCTATTTCTATTTTTATCGCGAATGCTTCGTGGCAATATGAATTAGAAATTAGATTATTTTTAGTTGGTTATAACGTATCTTCTTCTCCTAAAATATATCATTCAAATCCTTATTGGAATGAATATGTTGTTGAAACAATTATGCAGTTACCTTATTCTTATGATTTAGAAAAAGAAGATTATTATCCTTGGACGACCAAGAAAATAAATTTTATCGCGGTAGAAAAAGATAAAATTTACATTTTTTTAAAGAAATATTTACTCGATAAATCAATGGAATTATTTTCTTATCAAATTGATGAACTTGATGAAGATCATTATTATTTATATTTCTTCTACAATTATAATAAAGAAATGAAAGTTTATGATATTGAGAATGTTTTAAAAGAAAATGATAATTTATTAAATTATATCCCAATGTCAAATGGAGGATATTCATTAATTGAAAGTGTCCTTATGAATGGTTTTTCCTTACCTACTTATCTATCAGATAATTATGAAATGATCGAAGAATTTATCGATTTAAATTCTTTTTCAGATCAAAATTTAGAATCATATCAATCTACTTCATTTCAAGGTAACGATAATATGTTATCTTTAGGTTTATTAGATTCTCAAAAAGATAATTTTGTCTCTTTAAAAGCTTATAAAAAAGATGATTTAAATATTATAGGGAAAGAAGCAACTAATCAAAATGAAGTAATTTTATCAACTGGATTACTCGATAAATTAAATATTACGCATAACATCGATGATTTAAAAAATAAGCAATTATATTTTCTTTTACTCGACGAAATTACTAAATCTAATGGTCAATATGAAAACCATTTTAAGATTGTTGAAGTTAAAATTGTCGGTATTGTTGAAGATAATGATCTTGCTTTATATATTGAACCTTTATGGCCTATGATTTTTTTATCTTCCTCTCTTCTTAATGGAAGTACATCATATTATATTAATAACGTCTTATTTAAATATAATGGCGAAGATATTAATACTGATTTAAAAAACTTAAATGAAAAATATAAAGATTATGAATTCACTAATCCATATTTAGATTATAAAGCAAAAATTGATGAAACAATTTATTATATTAACCTCGGTTTAAGCATCTTTTCTTCATTTTGTTTACTAGCTTCATTTTTAATGATTGTCATGTCTTCATATATCTTTGTCCGTGATAATAAAAAAGAAATTGGTATTTATACTTGTTTAGGGTATTCAAAAGAGAGCATTAAAAATCAATTTGATTTCTTTAGTTTGTATTTATGCTTATATTCTGGTACTTTATCAATAGTCGCGCTTGGAACAATCATCTTTTTAATGAATAAAGGGATGCTTGGAATTAGTATTTCATTTTCGTTAAATTCCTATTTCCCACTAGTTATTGTTTTTCTTATTGCCTTATTTATGGGAATTCTTTCGAGTTCATTATCGACATATAAAACTTTAAAAGAAAGTCCGTTAAAACAATTACAAAGTTAGAATGAATTAACTTTATTTAGTTAAGACTAACTTTTTATTGATATTTCGTTTTTTTACCGATAAAATATCTTTGTTAAAAGAAGGTATATAATTTTTAAATTATATAAATGGTGAATTATGAACGAAGAAACGAACAATGAAGAATTAGATATTGCTTCTTCCTTAGTTAATAATGTTGAAGAAGATATTAAAAATAATAAAGAATTAGATGATTCAAAAAAAACTAATAATGAAGAAAAAGAGGACAAATTCTTTCAAAAATATAAGATTAAAGATATTGTCTTTTTAGCGATTATGACCGCGTGTACTTTATGTACTGGTGCGATTATGCCATTACTTGTTAATATCCCTGTCATAGGAATTATTCAATTAGGCTTAGCTTTACAATTTTCTATTTTTCCAATCATTGGAATTATGAAAGTAAGAAAACCAGGTGCATTATTAATTCAAGGTTTATTAATTAGTTGCGTCTTAGTCTTTATGTTTCCTCCAATGGTATGTATTGTTCTATGCGCATTAATCGCTGAATTAGTCGCACTTATTTTTAAAGGTTTTAAAACTGATATTGGCTGTATTATCGCATCGACTTTATACATCCCTTTAACTTATCCAATGTTATTTTTCTATTACAATATCATGTATTCTCCTTCTGGAAATGAAAAATCTGCCGTCAGTTTATTTATTGGAAATAATAATCCATTATTAATTATTTTAATGGGACTTGCGATAATTGCTATTTCTTTTGTAGGTTCTATAATTGGAATAATTATCTCTAAGGAACTAAAAAAAGCAGGAGTAATTAAATAATGGAATTTTTTAAACTAAAAGAAAATAATAAGATTTATCCATTATTTATTTTAATAAGTGCCGTAAGTGTTATGGTTATTGGTTTAATATTCGCGAACGAAATTAAATGTAGTTATTTTTTAGGAACATTATATGTATGGATCTTTCTTTTTGGAAATAAGAAAAAAGCTTTAAGGGCATTAATTTCTTATTTAATTATTGGAGGATTATTTTCTTTAATTGCTTTCTTAGTTAATTCTTATTCTTGGCCTTCATTTATCGCGATGGCAAATCGTTTTGGTGCAGTATTTATTGCTTTAGCGTTAGGAATGAACGTTGAACCTAATGATATGGTAAGAAATTTATCTACTCTTAGATGCCCAAGAAGCATTACTCTCGGAATGCTTATTGCGACAAGTTTTCCTTCCTCATTAAAAGATGAAATTAAAAGAGTAAAAGAAGCGATGAAAACTCGAGGGGCAGGTAATATTTTTAATATCAAGGTATTTTATAGAGCTTTCTTAATTCCTTTCGTTATGCGTTTAGTTAATATTTCTGATACCTTATCTTTATCAATTGAAACAAGGGGCTTTTCTTTAGAAAGTAAATCTTATTCTATCTATAAAAAGTCATATATTAATATTATTGATTTAATCTTTTTATGTGGAGTAATCGTAAATTGTGTAGGAGTAATTATTTTATGAACGCGATCGAACTAAAAAATGTCAGTTTTTCTTATGACAATAAAAATGAGATTCTACACGATGTAAACTTAAAAATTGAATATGGTACTTTAAATTTACTTTCTGGCTATTCTGGTGAAGGTAAATCAACTTTAATGTATTTAATAAGTGGTATTATTCCTCATATTAATAATGGCTATATTCAAGGAGAAGTCTTAATTAACGAAACAAATATTAAAACTAAATCACTTGGTCAAATTACTAAAGAAGTAGGTGTTGTTTTACAAAATGCTGATGAACAAATTCTCCATAAATATGTTGAAGATGAAATTGCCTTTGGTTTAGAAAATTTAGGAGTAAACGCGGCTAATATTAAAAAGCAAATCGATACAGTTTCTAAGGTGATGTCTATTGATCCAAAATGGGAAAATAGAGTTTGCTCCGGGGGACAAAAACAAAGAATCATCACTGCCTCGACTTTAGCGATGGGACAAAAGATTGTTCTTCTTGATGAGCCTCTCGCAAATCTCGATCTAATAAGCGCGCATAAATTAATGTCAACTTTAAAGACATTAGTTAAATTAAATTATGCGATTATTGTCATTGAACATCGTTTAGATTTAGTTTTACCTTATGTTGATAATGTTTATGCTTTAAAAGATAAAAATGTTATTAAAATCGATGAAAAAGAAAAATATTTAGTGGAACAATCAATTAAAATCGAGGATTCATTACCTCATTATGGAGATAAAAAACCTATTTTATCACTATGTAATGTCTCGTTTAAAGATAAGAAAAAAGTTATTATTGATGATGTAACTTTTAATATTTTAGAAGGTTCTCGAACTCTCATTTTAGGTGAAAATGGGGGAGGGAAAACAACATTAATGCGCTTAATCGCTAGATTAAATAAATGTTCATCTGGATTTATTAAACAAAATATTGATCTTAAATTACCTTCTAAAAGAGGAAATAAGAAATTTTATCGCTATGTCGGTGTGATTTATCAAAATCCTGATTATCAACTTTTTATGCCAACTGTTCAAAAAGAGATTGAATTTAACGCAAAATCTAAAGAATATGCGTTAGAAATAGCACGTAAATTTGATGTTGAAAAGTTATATTCTAGACACCCTCAATCACTTTCTGAAGGTCAAAAAAGAAGAGTCTCTATCGCTTCAGTCGTCGCGAGTGATCCAAAAATATTAATCTTAGATGAACCAACAGTTGGGCAAGATTATCAAGGACTAAAAGAAATGATTAATGTCTTAAATGAAATTCATGAAGAAAGCGGAAACACAATGATTGTTGTAACACATGATATTCGATGCGCTCATGCGATATGTGATAAAACTATTTGGATTAAAGAAGGGAAATTATATAAAACTGGTGAAAAAGAATTAGTTGATGAATTCTTTAATAGTCAAAAAAGTATCTAGGGAGGTTAATAACGACCTCCTTTTTAAATGTAAGAAATATTTAATTTTATTAAATATCTATTAAAAACACCTAATTTATGATAAAGTAATAACGCAAGATTTTTAAATCTTAGACTTTAAGAAAAAAGGAGATATATAAAATGTCATTAAAAGCTGGAATTGTTGGCTTACCAAATGTTGGTAAATCAACTTTATTTAATGCAATTACAAATTCTAATGTTGAAGCTGCAAACTATCCTTTTGCGACTATTAAACCTAACTCCGGGGTTGTTGAAGTAAACGATCCTCGAGTTGATGATTTAGTTTCAATCTTCAATCCTAAAAAGATTGTTAAAGCAACTTGTGAATTTACTGATATTGCAGGTTTAGTTAAAGGGGCATCAAAAGGTGAAGGCTTAGGTAACCAATTCTTAGGTAATATTAGAAACTGTGATGCGATTTGTCACGTCGTTCGTTGCTTTGATAATCCTGATATTATTCACGTAGAAAATACTGTAGATCCAAAAAGAGATATTGAAACAATTAACTTAGAATTAATTTTTTCTGATTTAGATGTCGTTGAAAAAAGAATTGTTAAAGTAGAAACTAAAGCAAGAACTTCGAAAGATAAAGAATCTGTTCAAGAATATAATCTTTTAGTTAAATTAAGAGAATGTTTACAAAATGAAAAATTAGTTCGTTCATTATCATTCACTGATGAAGAAAAAGTTCTTTTATCTAACTACAATTTATTAACTTATAAAAAGGTCGTTTATGTCGCGAATGTTACTGAAGAAGATTACGCGAATCCAGAAGGAAGTAAATATTATAACGAAGTAAAGAAAATCGCGGATGAAGAAGGCTCTTCCGTTATCGCGATAAGCGCGAATGTTGAAGAAGAATTATCTAAATTATCTAAAGAAGAAAAATTAGAATATCTTTCTGCATTAGGAGTAAGTGAAACTGGTCTAGATCGACTAGTTCATACAACTTATGGTTTATTAAATTTATCAACATTCTTTACAGTTGGTGAAGATGAAGTAAGAGCTTGGAATTTCACTAATGGTATGAGCGCACCTGAATGTGCGGGAACAATTCATACTGATTTTGAAAGAGGATTTATCTGCGCAGAAGTTTATTCATATAACGATATTCATGAATTAAGAAGTGAAAAAGCTTTAAAAGAAGCAGGTAAGATTCGTACTGAAGGTAAAGCTTACAAAGTTAAAGATGGCGATTGCCTCTTAATTAGATTTAACGTTTAGGTGAATATATGTTTAGAATAGGTCAATCAAGAGATATTCATCGACTTGAAGAAAATGGTAGAGATTTTATTCTTGGAGGAATTCGTATTCCTTATACAAAAGGTAATGTCTCTCATTCTGATGGTGATTGCTTATATCATGCCGTCGCTGAATCTTTATTAGGTGCGTTAGCCTTAGGAGATTTAGGAAAACATTTTCCAGATAATGATGATAAATTTAAAAATATTGATTCAAGTATAATTGTTAAAGAAACGATGAAATTAGTAAAAGAAAAAGGTTATCATGTCGTCAATATCGATACTTCGGTTATCTTAGAAAAACCAAAGCTAAAAGATTATATTGATGAAATGAGACAAAATATCGCTTCTTTATTAGAAATTGATATTGATGCAGTTTCAGTCAAAGCTCAAACAAATGAAAAAGTTGATGCTTTAGGACGTAATGAAGCAATTGAAGCGACTTCAATTGTCTTATTAGAAAAGTAGGAGTACTTATGGAAGAAAAGAAAGTAAGAGTAAGATATGCACCATCTCCAACAGGATTTTTACATATTGGAGGAGCAAGAAGTGCTTTATTCAATTATTTATTCGCGAAGAAATATAATGGCGAAATTATTTTTAGAGTTGAAGATACAGACGTCGAAAGAAATGTAGCAGGCGGCGAAGAATCACAATATAACGATTTAAGATGGTTAGGTATTGTTCCAAATGAATCACCATATGAACCAAATCCAAAATACGCACCTTATCGCCAAATGGAAAGACTTGATATTTATAGAAAATACGCGCAAAAGTTATTAGACGAAGGACACGCATATTATTGTTATTGTACTAATGAAGAATTAGAAGAAAGAAAAGAACAACAACTTAACGCTGGAATTCGTGCGACTAAATATGATCGTAAATGTTTAACGCTTGATCCTAAAAAGATTGAAGAATATAAGTTAGAAGGTAGAAAACCTTGTATTAGAATTAAATTACCAGATCATGAAAAAATTGAATTTAATGATTTAGTAAGAGGTAAAGTATCTTTTACTAGTGACGATTTAGGTGGAGACTTTGTCATTATGAAATCTAATGGCATTCCTACATACAATTTCGCAGTAGTTATTGATGATCACCTTATGGATATCACTCACGTATTAAGAGGAGAAGAACATCTTTCTAATACCCCTAAACAACTTGCGATTTATAAGATGTTAGGTTGGGAAGCGCCTCAATTTGGTCATATGACGATCATTGTAAATAAAGATGGTAAGAAATTATCTAAACGTGATCATAACATTCTTCAATTTATGTCACAATATCGTGATTTAGGTTATCTTCCTGAAGCGATTGTTAATTATATTTTATTATTAGGATGGACTCCTAGTTCTAATCAAGAAATCTTTACTCTTGAAGAAGCTTGTAAAGAATTTGATCCAGCAAGATTATCCACTTCACCAAGTATGTTTGATCAAACAAGAATGACTTGGGTTAATTCACATTATATTAAGAAATTAGATGATCAAAAATATCTTTCCTTTATTAAACCATTCATGGCTAAAGTCATGGATTTAAGTAAATATGATGATGAAACATTACTTGAAATTGCTTCTTTATACAAAGAAGAATTAGGATGTGGTCAAGATATTGTAAAACCTCTTGAATCAATTATTCATCCTGAAGAAGTAACTTCCGAAGAAGATTTAGCGATGTTAAATTTAGAATCTACACCAAAAGTATTTGAATCTTTAATAGAAGAATTAAAGAAGGTAGAAGAAGTTACTCCTGAAAGTATTAAACTAGCATTTAAAAATGTTCAAGCTCAAACTGGAACTAAAGGAAAGAACCTCTATATGCCTGTTAGATTGAAATTAACTGGTGTTCCTCATGGAATTGAACTAGTTAACATCATTAAAATTTTAGGAAAAGAAGAAGTCATCGCTCGCTTAGAAAAATAATATGATTATTGGAATAACATTATTAATATTTTCACTTATAATATCTATACTAATTTACTATTTTTCGAGTGCTTATACGTTATGGTATTTATTCTTTATACCGATTATAAGCATCCCTTTAGTATTTGTTATTTTGTTTGTGATTATGTTAGTAGTGTTATTTTTTATTTCTCTTAGTTTTGACGTTAAAAAGCCTTTAAAAAAGTCTTCTAGAATTGCTTTATTCTTTGTTAATAATATCAATTATTTATTGTGTATTTTTTCTAGAACTAAGATAAAAATAATTAATAAAGATGATATGCCTTTAGAAGATGTAATAATAATTACTAACCACCTTTCTAATTTTGATCCGATGGTCGTCATGAAAGAATATCACTATAAGAAGATATATTGTATTAGTAAACTTGAAAATTTTTCTATTCCAATATGTGGACCTTTTATCTATAAAGCTGGTTTTATTCCTTTAGAAAGAGACAATCTAAAACAACAAATAAAAGCGATAAAAATGGCGGTTTCTTATTTAGATAATAATTATGGATCAATTTATATTTGTCCAGAAGGAACTAGAAGTAAAGATGGAACGTTATTACCTTTCCATCCAGGAAGTTTTAAATTAGCTTTATGGTCAAAAAAGCCTATTGTAGTAATAAGTGTTAAAGGCACGAATATGATTCATGAGAATTTTCCATTTAAAAGAACAAATGTGACATTAAATGTTTTAAAAGTAATTCCTTATGAAGAATATATGAATAAAACTGCGTTAGAATTAAGTGAATATACATTTAACCTAATTAAGAATGATTTAGAAAGGAAAAATTAATTATGATTTACATTTTATTTAATCCATTTTCTGATAATAACAATGGTGAAAAGAACGTCAAAAGAATGCTTAAAAAGATGAAAAAAGAATATCAAGAAGGAACGTTAATATCATTAAAAGATCTTGATTATCAAGACTTCTTTTCAAAATTAACTTCATTAGATAAAGTTATTCTTTTTGGAGGAGATGGCACCTTAAATCGTTTTGTTAATGAAACATATAAGAAATATGAATTGGTATGTCCTTTCTATTTACATCGCTGCGGAACAGGCAATGATTTTGCTTATGATAATCAAGATGAATTCGATGAAGATGAACTTTTATATTTAAATAAAAAACTCGAGTTCTTACCTAAAATCATCGTTAAAGGTAAAGAATATTATTTCGTTAATGGTATAGGTTATGGAATCGACGGAGAATGTTGTAGAGTCGCGGATGAAATGAAGGCAAAAGGTAAAAGAAAAATTAATTATACAACAATAGTTATTAAACTTTTATTATTTAAATATAAAGGCCCAAATGCACATGTGGTAGTTGATGGAGTGACTTATAATTTTAAAAATACAGCATTAGCTGCGAGCATGAATGGCCGTTATTACGGAGGAGGAATGATGGTTGCACCTCATCAAGATAGGTTATCTCACATATTAACTTTCTGCGGATTTACCTGCGCAAGAGGTAAAATTGGTACGTTACTTGCTTTTCCTTCTATTTTTAAAGGTAAACACCTAAAATATAAAGATATTATTACGATTGTTAAAGGTAAAACAATCACTGTCGAATTTGATGTTCCAATGGCATTACAAATTGATGGAGAAGTTGTTAAAGACGTAACTAGTTATACTGCAACAGTCGAATATTAAAAAAACATTTAAATTGTTAATTTTTAGATACCTAATATTAACCAATTTAAAAAATTAACGCTTGTAAAATATATATTTTTAATATATATTCTTTATGGTGAATTATATGGCAAATAAAATTTGTAAAATTACTTTATCAGTTAAAGATTATGAAACAAGAAAATCTGGCTCTTTCGTTTATGAAGGAGAAGTGATTGAATTAGATACTGAATCTAAGAGATATATGTATCGATTCTATGAAACAGATTTAGGAACATTAAATGTTAGTATTGACTTTTCTAAAGATAAAGTTATAATCGTTGAATCAAGTGATAATGTTCTTCTTACATTAGCATTAAAGAAAGATGAATATTGTAAATGTAATTATCGTTTAGATGAAAATCATTCGATTTTCCTAGAAAACATAGCATTTAGTATCGATATTAGTGATTCAAAAGTTTATTTAGATTACGATTTATTTGATTTAAAAGATAAAAATCACGATAAACCAATATCGAGGAATATCGTTGAAATAGAGGTTAGGAGATAAAGAAAGTATGGTAGATGTTGAAACAAAATTAAAAAATGCATTACAAGCTTCCTTAAAGGCTTTAGGCGCGGATGTAGAATTAAAAGATATCATCATTGAACGTTCAAAAGATAAGGCGCATGGTGATTACGCATGTACAATTGCCTTAAAGATGGCAAAAGTCTTACATAAAGCACCTAAGGATATCGCTCAAGATATTATTGATAACTTAGATAAAGATGGTATTAGTAAGATTGAAATAGCTGGCCCTGGATTTATTAATTTCTTCATGGCAAATGATTCATTAACTTCTGTTATTAAAGATATTTGTTATGAAGGAGATGACTTCGGTAATGCAAAAACAAAGCAACCTGGTAAATATAATGTTGAATTCGTTTCAGCAAACCCTACTGGTGATTTACATTTAGGTCATGCACGTGGAGCTGCGATTGGTGATGTCATCTGTAGATTATATAAAAAAGCTGGTTTTGATGTAACAAGAGAATATTACGTTAACGATGCGGGTAATCAAATTAATAATTTAGCTTTATCGTTACGCGCAAGATACCACCATGCCTGCGGACAAACCGATTATCCATTCCCAGAAAATGGTTATCACGGAGGAGATTTAATCTCTTTAGCTCAAAATATTAAAGATGAAAAAGGTACTTCGTTACTTGAAGATAATGATGAAAACTTTGCTTATTTTAAAAAGATTGGTATTAAATTAGAATTAGACAAGATTATTAAAGACTTAAAAGATTTTAGAGTTGAATTCGATGTTTTCTCTAGTGAACTCGCGATTAGAAATGCTGGTAAAGTTAATAATGTATTAGAAAGTTTAAAACCATGGATTTATGTTCAAGATGATGCAACTTTCTTAAGAACTACTGATTTTACTGATGATAAAGATAGAGTTATCATTAAATCAGATGGTGCTTATACTTATTTACTTCCTGATATCGCTTATCACCAAGATAAATTAGAAAGAGGATTTACTAAAATTATTGATTGCTTAGGTGCAGATCATCACGGTTACATTGAAAGAATGAGATCATCTCTTGAAATGTTAGGTTATTCAGGTGATGTATTCGATGTTGAATTAATCCAAATGGTTAGATTATTTAAAGACGGACAAGAATTCAAGATGTCTAAAAGAACTGGTAATGCAGTTTCAATGAAAGAATTATGTGAGATTTCTGGCGTTGATGCTGTTAGATATTTCTTTGTATCTAGATCTGGATCTACACATTTAGATTTTGACCTCGATTTAGCGAGTAAAAAAGATACTTCTAATCCAGTCTATTACGCACAATACGCGCATGCGAGATTATGTGCTGTTTTAGAAAAAGGAGCAAATATACCACTAGATTATGAAGGTAAATATTTAAAAGAAGAAAAGGAATTAGCGTTATTAAAGGTTCTCGCGGATTTCCCTAAAGAAATCTATAATGCTGCGATAGCTAGAGCCCCTTATAAAATTACAAACTACATTCAAAAACTTGCAACATCAATTCATGAATTCTATACTGAATGCCGTGTTATTGATGAAAATAACTTAGAAGTTACTTCATCACGTTTAGCTTTATGTAAGGCAAGTAAAATCGTTATGGCAAATGCATTAACAACAATCGGAGTAACATCTCCAGAAAAAATGTAATTAGGAGGAATATTATATTATGGAAAATAAATCAAATATCGAAATTGTTTACGATCTCATCTCATCAAGAAGCGGCGGAGTCACTTTCAAAGAAATTTGGACTAGACTTTGCGAATTAAATGGTTATTCAGAAGCCCAAAAGAATTCTAAAATTGGTGAATTCTATTCTACATTAACTTTAGACGGACGTTTTATCTTAATTGATAATAAATGGGATTTACGTTCAAGACATAAATACGAAGAATATTCTATCGATAATAAGACTCTCGTTCTCGATGAAGAAGAGGAAGATAGAGACTTAGAAGAATTAGACGAAGAAGAAAGAAAAGAATTATATGGTGAAGATGAAGATGAAAAATCCGAATATGAACCAGATGTTACTGATGAGGATGAAAAAAAGTAATTAAATTTACTTTATTTTGATAATTTATTATCAATTGTGATATAATCAAATTATAAACAAAAGGTAATATTTAGGAGGATAAGAATATGCCATTAGTTAACGCAAAAGAAATGATGCAAAAAGCTCGTGAAGGCCATTATGCAATCGGTGCATTCAACATTAATAACCTTGAATGGACTAAAGCAATTTTAGCTGCTGCGGAAGAATTACAAGCTCCTGTTATGCTTGGTGTCTCAGAAGGGGCAAATAAATACATGACAGGTTACAACGTTGTCGCAGATATGGTTAAAGCAATGATTAAATCAATGAACATTACAGTTCCAGTTGCTTTACACTTAGATCATGGTACATATGAAGGTGCGAAGAAGGCTTTAAAAGCTGGCTATTCATCAATTATGTTTGATGGTTCACATTATCCAATTGAAGAAAATATTGAAAAAACAAAAGAATTAGTATGTCTCGCTCACTTTATGGGCGCGACTATCGAAGCTGAAGTTGGTACTATCGGCGGAGAAGAAGATGGCGTTGTTGGTAGAGGCGAAGTTGCTGATCCTGAACAATGCAAAATGATCGCAGATTTAGGTATTGATATGCTCGCGGCAGGTATTGGTAATATCCATGGTAAATATCCTGCAAACTGGCAAGGTCTTGATTTCAATGCATTAGATGCGATTAAAGCTAAATGCGGAGATATGCCATTAGTATTACACGGCGGTACAGGTATTCCAGAAGAAATGATTAAGAAAGCAATTTCTTTAGGTGTCTGTAAGATCAATGTTAATACTGAATGCCAATTATATTTCCAAGAAGCAACAAGAAAATATATTGAAGCAGGTAAAGATAGAGAAGGTAAAGGTTTCGACCCACGTAAATTACTCGCACCTGGTACTGAAGGTATTAAAGAAATTGTTAAAATTAAAATGGAAATGTTTGGCTGTATCGGCAAAGCAAAAGAATTTTAATTAATAAATAATTATTGAGTCCCATTGGGACTCTTTATTTTCTAGGAGGAAAAATGGAAGAATTATATAAAAGTGCATGGGAAAAGATAAAAAATGCAGATGTTATAACAATATTTGGTCATGTTATTCCAGATGGAGATTGTTATGGATCTGAACTCGGAATGAAAAATGCTATTTTAGAAAATTTCCCTGATAAAAAAGTTTATGCCTTAGGAAGTGGCTTACCTCGTTTCTTTTCTCTAGTTGGAGAAATGGATGAGGTCGATGATGAAGTAATTAAAAATTCTTTAGCCTTAGTTCTTGATGTGGCCAATGTCGCTCGTATTGAAGATCAAAGATATAAACTAGCCAAAGAGATTGTTAAAATTGATCACCATTTATTACAAGATCATTTTGGTGCAGTAGAAATTATTATTAATGATAAGATTTCTTGTACAGAAATTATTACTGAAATGCTTGTTAAACTAAATATTAAATTTGGTCCAAAAACGGCGTTACCTTTATTCTTAGGTTTAGTTACTGATTCAGGTCGATTCCTTTATCAACCAATTAACGCGGATACTTATAATTTAGCCGCATCTCTCGCTAGTACTGGAATTGATATCGGTAAGTTATATGATGTCTTATACGAAGTAGATGAAAAGATTTTACGTTTTAAAGGCTATATCTTCTCTCATTATAAGAAGACTAAAAATGGTGTTATCTATTTAACTATTCCTAAGGAAGTCGTTCATGAACACGATTTAGATTATAATACCTGCGCTTCTTTAGTTAATTCTGTCGCGAATATTAAAGGATCACCTATCTGGGTATTCTTCTCTGAAAGTGATAATAATGAAGTTCGTGTTGAATTTAGATCAAAAGGAGTACCAGTTCAACCTACCGCGGTTAAATTCGGCGGGGGAGGCCATTTACAAGCTTCTGGTTGTAAATTATCTACTTTAGATGATTATGAATTAGTAGTTAAAGAATTAGACAAAGTTTTAGGAGAATATTTATGTTCGAAAAAGAATTAGAAGCGATGATTGAAGCTTCTTTAAAAGCTAAAAAGGTCATTATGGAGATTTATAATACTCATTTTGATGTAGAAATTAAATCTGATAATTCACCTGTTACTCAAGCTGATAAAGCCGCGGATAAATTAATTAAAGAATATCTTCAAGAAAGATTTCCTGATTATGGTTTCTTAACTGAAGAAAGTGAAGATAATCTTGAACGTTTAAATAAAGAATATATCTTTGTAGTAGATCCAGTCGATGGAACAAAAGACTTTGTTATTAGAGATGGTATGTTTACTACTAACATCGGTTTAATTCATAATCATGAAGTAGTCGCAGGGGTTGTAACTATTCCTTGCCAAGATGAATATTATTACGCTTCAAAAGGTAATGGCTCATTTTACGTTAAAGAAGGTAATAAGCCAGTTAGAATTCATGTTTCAATAAATAAAACTAATTTAAAGATGCTAACATCTTGTTTCCATATTGGAGAAAAAGAATTAGAAGTATTTAAGAAACATCCTCATAATATCGTTCAATTAAATAAGGTCGGCTCTGCGATTAAATTTTGCTTAATTGCACGTGGCGAAGCTGATGTTATGTTTAGATATGGTGAAGGAACGAAAGAATGGGATACCGCGGCAGGACAAATTGTTGTTGAAGAAGCTGGAGGAGTATTCATTCATTATGATAAGTCACCAATTACTTATAACAAAGTCGATGTCTACCATCATGATGGATATGCCATTTTAAACGATATTGATAATCTTTATATTTTATAGTAAATAAAAAATAAGTTAACTTCATTGTTAACTTATTTTTTTTCTTCTTCAGTTTGAACAGGCTTTTCACTTGCGAGTTTAACATCAATTACGCCGGGAACTTCTTCTTGTAAAATAATTGAAATACCTGAACCTAATGTATCACCAATCATCATACATCCATCGCATGCACCAGAGAAATTAACATAGACGATTCCATCAATAAATGAATCGAATGTGACATCTCCTCCATCACGTTGAATGAATGGACGAACTTTATCAAGTGTCATTTTAATTTGTTCTTCAATATCCATTTCTTTTTCCATATAAATTTATACCTTCTTTCAAAGCATTATTATTCTATCATAATTTAATATTTATGTATTATTTTTTAGTTAAATCTTGGTTATTTTCTATTAATGCATTATAACCTTTCGCGGTTGGTAAATTCCATTTGTAGATTGTGGCTAAAACTCTTAAAGTAACCATTATAGCCATTGAAATAAAGATTGATGCATATTGATTAAAGGAGTGTAAATAAAAGACAGTATAGATAGCCGCGCCGATGATACAAGGAGTCATGTAGAAGTGTTTTTTAAAGACAGTAGGAATATCTCCAACAAAGACGTCTCTAAATACTCCTCCTCCAATACCAGTTATTACCCCTAAAGAAATTATATAAGTATAAGTTCCTAGAGTAGAAAAATTACTAGGAATATTAGATGCAGTTAATTGAACACCTGAAACTACGAATGCACTTGTTCCTAATGCATCGAGAAGATAAATCCAAAAATCATGTCTTTTCTTTTCAATCATATTGGCTGTTTTTGGAAAATATCCAATTAAGAACCAAATAGTAGAAATAATTATAGATACTCCGGCAAGAACTAAATATTCTTCATCCCAAAAGATATGAGGTGGTTCTTTATTAATGATTAAATCTCTAAGAAGACCTCCACCGAATATTTCAATTAAAGTTAAAATCCACACACCTAAAATATCCGTTTTCTTTCTAATCGCGCGTATTGCCCCGGAAGTAGAAAAAGATAAACAACCAATTAATTGAATTACGAATAAGACGATGTCAATAGTAGAATCAAAATGCATAATAAACCTCTAAGTAAACTATTAATAGTTTAAAATTAAAATTTCTATTTGTCTATTTAAGATTTACATATTCTTAAAAATGTCTCTTTGTGATAAGATAATATTAGTCGGAGGTACTATATGGAAGAAACAAAACTAATGAATATCATACAAGATAATTCTTTAACTTATGCGCAAGAACTTCTCGCCTTAGCCCGTCTTGCTGAAAATGAAGTAGAAGTATTAAAAAGAAATCCTTTATGGGTTAAAGCTTTAGAAGAAAGAAAAGTCTGTGATTTAGGCGAAGGACTTAATCCTTATCGTCCGAGATATATTTTACCCAATTACGATATTTTAATGGAAAAAGGATGTGCTTTTTTAGAATTAGAAAAGCCTAAAACATTATTAGAATGTTGTTCTAATTTACTTATTTTTTATCATCATGTTCCTTCAATTACTTCTTTTCCTGTTTATTTAGGTAACTTTACGCGTATTTTTAAACCATTTGAAAAGGACGCGGATAATCCTTTTACAAAAGAAATTTTAAAAGAATTTTTAAAGAACATTGATAAGACACTTCCTGATTCATTTGTTCACGCGGATATTGGTCCTGAAGATAGTAAAATTACTCGTATTATTTTAGATTTAACTAGAGAAATGAAACTTGCTGTACCTAATATTACTTTACTTTATAACGAAGATATTACACCTACATCTTTAGCTTTAGACTCAATTGATTCAATGTTAAAGGTAGCAAAACCAAGTTTTGCAAATGATAAAATGTATTCTTTAGAACATAAGGATCATCCTTATGGAATCGCGAGTTGCTATAACGCCTTAAATATTTCTGGAGGTGGATATACTTTACCACGTTTAAGATTATATGAAATATCTTTAGAAGCTACTTCACAAGAGGACTTCTTTAATAATGTCTTACCTCATTATGTTAACTTAATCTTAGAATATATTGACCAAAGAGTTAAATTTATCGTTGAAGAATCTTCTTTCTTTAAATCTAATTTCTTAGTTAAAGAAGGCTTTGTTGAACAAAAATATTTTACCGGTATGGTCGGCGTAGTCGGTGTTGCTGAATGCGTTAATAACCTTCTTGGTATTAAAGATAAGAACTTAGGATTTGGCCATAATGAAGAAGCGAATGCTTTAGCTTATAAAGTTTTAGAAGCAATTGAAAAACAAGTAAAAGCCCATAAAGGTTTATATTGTGAAGGTAATAATAATCAATATGAAATGCACGCCCAAGTTGGTATTGATACAGATGGAATGGATGATGCACCAGGATGTAGAATACCAGTTGGTTATGAACCAGATTTATTCACGCATTTAAAAGTTGAATCACGTTTACATAAATTCTTCCCATGTGGAGTAGGTGATATCTTTAAATTTGATCAAACTTGGTCTAATTCTAAAGAAGCAATCTTAGATATTATTAAAGGATCATTTAATTCTGGAATGAGATATTTTACTGCTTATAACGAAGATAATGATTTAGTTAGAGTCACTGGTTATTTAGTTAAAAAGAGTGAAATTGAAAAATTAAATAATAACGCTCAATCGGTTAATAACTGTACTATCTTTGGTAAAGGCGCTTCCCTCGGTGGTCACGCTTTAGAAAGAAAAGTTTATGGAAAAACTTCCAGTAAATAAAATTATCACATTTTCTAATGTTGATGGGCCGGGAAATAGACTCGTTATCTTTGTTCAAGGTTGTCCTTTTAGGTGCCTTTATTGCCATAATCCTGAAACGATAAATTTATGTATTTCATGCGGGAAATGTGTTAAAAAGTGCCCAGTTAATGCTCTTAGTATTAATGAAGAAAACAAAGTTATTTGGTCTAAAGATAAATGTGTAAATTGTGATACTTGCATAAAAACTTGTCCTAATTTATCTTCACCGAAAGTTACTTATTATAGTGAAGAAGAATTATTAAATTTAATTAAAGAAGTTAGACCTTTTATAAGAGGAATAACTATTTCTGGAGGTGAATGTAGCACTTATCCTTCATTTATTAAGAACTTATTTATTCGTGTAAAAAAAATAGGCTTAACTTGTTTATTAGATTCAAATGGATCTTATGATTTAAAAAAGATGGAAGATTTAATTTTAGTTAGTGATGGAGTAATGCTCGATATAAAAGCATTTAATAATTCTTTTCATCAATATATAACTTCTAAAGATAATGATATCGTTTTAAAAAACTTAGATTATTTATTAAAAATAAATAAATTAGAAGAAGTTAGAACAGTTATTCTTCCTCACTACGAAGAAGAAAATGAATATACCGTTAAGGAAGTTTCAAAAATAATAAAATCTAACGTAAGATATAAATTATTAAAATATCGTTATTTTGGTGTTAGAGAAGAAGGTATAAAAGAATTTGGAAAAGTTATTGTTGATGATGACACTTTATTAAAATTACAAAAAGTAGCTTTAGACAATGGTTGTTCGACGGCAGTAATTATTTAAAAGAAAAAAATCACTTGTTGAAGTGATTTTTTTATGCATTCTTTTTATTATTAAAATAAAGATATACATCTTTTTTCTTAAATAAGAAGAATAAACTTACTCCTAAAGAAAGAACTTCAGAGACGCTCATGGAGATCCATAAACCTGTTTCTTTAAAGATTAATGGAAGAACATAGATGCAAATTACTTGGAAAATAAATGTTCTTGCAAGGGAAATAAATCCTGATACAAATCCATTATTTAAGGCAGTAAAGAAGGCAGAGAAGAAGATATTAAAGCCAGCTAGGTAATAACTAATTGAATATAATTTTAATGCATTAGAAGATAGTTCTAATAAAGCATCGTTGTTTCTAATAAAGGCTGAAGCTAGTAATGAAGAAGATAATATCGCGGCAGTCGATAAAACTAAAGCAAAAAGAATATAGATTAATAAACTATTCTTTAATAATGATTGTAATTCTTTATTGTTATTTGCCCCATATTGATAAGAGATTAATGGAGAAACGCTCATCGAGAAACCAAAATAAACGCCGGTAAAGATAAATCCGACATACATAATAATTCCATAAGCTGTAACGCCGTCTTGACCAATATATAACATTAATTGAGCGTTATATAACATATTAACTAAAGACATCGAAACATTCGATACCATTTCTGAAAGACCATTACTTGAAGATTGAATTAATGGTTTAGCTTCTAATTTAGTAGGAACAAATTTTAATGTGTTTTTATGACGATAGATAATTAAATAGGAGATAGGTAATAATGCACCTACTAAACTAGATATCCCTGAAGCAATTGCCGCGCCGATTACTCCATATTTAAAAACGTAGACTAATAAGAAATCACCGACAATATTAGTAAGTCCAGCGATTAATGTAAATATGAAATTTAATAATGTTTTCTTCGCGACAACCATAAATGATTGGAATGCATATTGTAAAGAAAAGCATATGACAAACGGAACTAAGGCTTTTCCATACATTACACAATATGGTAACATCGCGTCAGTCGCGCCGAGTAATCGAGATACAGGTTCAATTAAAAAGAAACCTGTGATAGACATAATTAAAGAAATTATAGTTAAAACGATAACATTCATCGTAAAATATTGATTACCTTTCTCAATATCTCCTTCACCAAATGTTTTACTTACTAAAGCTGAACCTCCTTGACCAAACATGAAACCAAAAACGCCGAGAATCATCACAAAAGGAATGATAAGATTAACCGCGCTGAAGGCGGTATCTCCTTCGACATTTGATATAAATAATCCATCAATAACACCATAGATTGATGAAATAATCATCATACATATGGTAGGAAGTGAGAATTTTAATAAATCTCTTTTTCTAAAATGTTGACTCATTTCCATAAATTTTTCACCTCTTTTATTAGTACGCAAGATATGATAAACTATCCCTATATGGGAGAGTCAACTATGAAAGATAAAAATTTGTTATCAATTGGTGAATTTTCATTATTAACTGGATTAAGTATTAAATCATTAAGATATTATGATCAAATTGGTATATTAAAACCAATGTATATTGATAAAGAATCTTCTTATCGCTATTATTCAAGAGAGCAAATTCCTTTCGCAGATATTATCTTTTTATCAATTGAAACGGAGATTCCTTTAAAAACTGTCCAAGAACGTTATATAAAAAATAATGAGGTGGATTTAGAAGGATTCTTGGAGTATTCTAAAAAAGAAGTAGATAAAAAAATATATAAATTAAATAAAGGATTAAGTAATATAAATAAATTTATTGAACTTAATAACGCTAAAAAAGCATATTTAAAAGATAATTATTATAAAGGTAAATTACCTGTTCTCTATCTAGTTTTAATTCCATATAATTTTGATAAAGAAGAACATAATTCATTTAAAGAAGATAGCTTTGAAAAATACGCATCTATATTTCCATCTTATTATAAAAGAGGCATTTATATTGGAGGCCTTTATGGCGTCTTAAAGAAAAAAACTAAAGATAAAACTGATAGATATATCTTTTTTGAAACAACCTACGAAGATTATGAAAAATTAAAAAATGAGAAGAATGAACATTTACTTATTCTCAAAAATAAGGAATATAATTATCGCCTTTTAAGCAAAAATATTGATGTAGAATTTTTTCCTTCTTCATCTGTTCAATTAATAGTTAAAACGATGGACCAAGTTTTAAAAGATAATGCATATCAAATTATTGATGTTTTAGATTAATTTGCTTGTAGTTAATTTTAATGGTGTTAAAATAATAATTCGTGTAGTGTAGAGGTGAATTATGGCTTCAAAAAGTTTAGACATGACAAAAGGTAATCTTTGGAAACAAATATTCTTATTTTCTTTACCTTTGATGTTATCCAATTTCTTACAAGTATTATTTAATTTATCAGATATTATCGTAGTTGGACAGTTCGGTGGAAAGAATTCTATCGGTGCAGTTGGTTCTACTTCGATATTAGTTTCATTATTTACTGGTATAATGATCGGTATGGGTAATGCAGTTAATGTAATTGTCGCTAAAGCTATCGGACAAAAAGACGAAGAAAGAATTCATATAACCATTCATAACGGCGTTATTCTTTGCTTTATTATTGGCCTTTTATTCGCAATTTTAGGTATATCTTTATCTTATCCTTTATTAAGCGTATTAGGAACAAAAGAAGAAGTTTTTGCTGATGCGAGATTATATTTCTGCGTCTATTTATGTGGTATGCCTGGGGTAGCACTTTATAATTATGGTAACGCAATTTATTCTGCTTTAGGTGATACAAAAAAACCTTTAATATTTTTAGCGATCGCTGGAGCTTTAAACATTGGTTTAAATATGTTCTTTGTTGCAGTTTGTAGGCTAGATGTTTTAGGTGTCGCTCTTGCTAGTAGTATTTCTCAATATTTATCGATGAGTTTAATTTTAATTTCTTTAACAAAGAGGAATGATGAATTTAAACTTAAGTTCAAAGAAATTAAACCTAATCAAAACGATACGATGGAATTATTAAAAATTGGTATTCCTGCTTCATTACAAAATGCAATTTTCGCGGTCGCGAATTTATTTATCCAAGGTAGCGTAAATACATTCGATATTACAATGGTCAATGGTAATTCCGCGGCAACTAATTACGATGCGTTAGTTTATGATATTATGGCGGCATTTTATTATGCTGGTAGTTCCTTTATCGGTCAAAATTACGGCGCAGGTAAGAAGAAAAGAATTCTTCATACGTATTTAATTTCTTTAGTATATTCTTTAGGAGTAGGCCTAATTATTGGTGTATTTTTAGAACTTGGAGGTCGACCTGCATTATTACTTTTTACTACTGATGAAGCGACTATATCGGCTGGATTACAACGACTTAGAATCATGGGATATTCTTATTTTGTATCAGCTTTAATGGATTCAGCTATCGCGGCTAGTAGGGGGTTAGGTAAAACTTTCTTACCAATGCTATTAGAAGTTTTTGGTGTCTGCGTATTTAGAATTATTTGGGTATATACGATATTTAGTTATTACCACACAATTGAATCATTATATTTATTGTATATTTGTTCATGGGTTTTAAGTGCATTATTAGAAATACCGTGCTTTATCTTTTATTACAAAAAAATGACAAAAAATATGTGTTAATTTAAAAATTTTATAAAAAGCTGTTATTAAACCTAATAGATTTATTAACAGCCTTTTATTTTTAACTAATTATAATTTTATTATCTCAACCATTGAATCATGTTTTAAAGTCTTATCGTTATAAGATATACCAAGTAA
>CAVDMV010000012.1:0-51706 GCA_963610315.1 Acutalibacteraceae bacterium | reverse complement strand
TTCTAAAGCATCAATTTTATCAACACTACTTAAGATAGCATCTTTTAATTCACTTTAAAGAAGGATTATTACTTAATAACAAGGCTGCAACGCCTGTGACCATTGGGGCAGAAAATGAGGTACCCGATTTTTTTAAGTATGTATCCAAAGCACCATCATTAGTTGAAGCACACTCTATATAATCGTCAGGAGCAAATAAATCAACACTATTCAATCCATAATTTGTAAAATTAGTTAAAGTATCACTTCTCGAAGAAGCACCAACGCTAATAATATTATCTAAATCATAGCAAGAAGGATAATGTAATTTAATATCCGTGTTTAATGTATCATTACCAGCAGAAGAAATAACTAATCCAGGATAATTTTTAATAGCAAAATACAATTCATCCGTATTAAGAAGAGAAGCACTAATATTAATTATTTTTACATTATCTTCTTTAGCCTTATTAATTGCATCTACTACGTTAGAAGTTAACTCACTTTGCATTACATTGTTATGAGATACTTTATAAGAAACCATTGAAACCTTCCAATTAATACCAGCAATACCTATAACGTTATCACATGTAGCCCCTATTATGCTTGCGATTGAAGTTCCATGTCCTAATAAATCAACAAAAGGAAAATTATTATTAGTAAAATCAAAACTCAATTGTTCATTTACATTACTTATGTCCTCATGATTTAAAAAAATACCAGAATCAATAATACCAACTAGAGTAGAACTATCACCTTTTTCTAACTCCAAAGCTTTAGTTAATTCTATTTTTTCATAGGCATTAATTTGTTCTTCATATTTACTATCATTAGGAATTATTTCATCAAAATAGAAAAAATTATTTTTCTCAAAAAAAAGATAATCCATTAAAAAGTAGCGAAATTGCAATTATTTCTTCTATCATAAAATTTCACCTCATTTTTTAAAATATATCATATTATCAAATTTTAGTAAATAAAGAAAAAGTCACCTAGATTATACCTAAGTGACTTATGATTATTTTCTATTACGCGCAATTTCTAATACTCTATTAAATTCTTCATCTGGTTCACAAGTAAAGCTCATTTCTTTCTTTGTTTTAGGATGAATGAAGGTAATTTTATATGCATGTAAGATTTGACCATTAGCTTTAATTTCTTGTTTACGATATCCATAAACTGGATCACCAACTAAAGGGTGCTTAATATATTGCATATGAACTCTAATTTGATGAGTTCTACCTGTTTCAAGGCGACATGAAACTAAAGTATTATATTTCATTCTTTCAATAACATGAACATAAGTTACTGCTTCTTTACCGTTATAAATATCAACGCATCTTTTTAATCGATCGTTAGGATCTTTTCCTAATGGAGCATCAATTTTTAAATCAGTATGAGGAATAACTCCTTCACATATGGCAAGATATTCTCTGTGCATAGTATGATCAACTAATTGAGAAGATAAGAATAAATGTGCTTCATCATTTTTCGCGACAACTAATAAGCCAGATGTATCTTTATCAATACGATGGACAATTCCTGGTCTAACTACTCCATTAATAGAAGAAAGATCTTTAATATGATAAAGTAAGGCATTTACTAAAGTATCACCATCATAATGACCATTAGAAGGATGAACAACCATTCCACGAGGTTTATTAATAACTAATAAATCATCATCTTGATAAATAATATCAATTGGAATATCTTTTGAAACAACATTTAGAGGTTTATCTTCTAAGAAAGTAAAACGAATTTCATCACCTTCAAAGACTTTAAAAGAAGCTTTTTTAACTACTTTAGAATTAACGTTGACGTTACCTTCTTCAATCGCTTTTTGAACGTAAGAACGAGATTTAGCCTCATCTAAAGATGATAAAAAACTATCTAAACGGACATTATCATTTTCTTCATCAACAATAATTACTTTTTCTTCCATTACTTATTTTCCTCTTTTTGAACTTGTTGTTCCTCGAGCTCTTTTTTCTTTTCTTCGTTTAATTTATCTAATGCTTCTCTTTTCGCTAATTCGTTTTTTCTTTCATAAAATATATAGAAGATAATAAAGACGATAATACCAATAACGAGTAACATATCAGCTACATTAAATACTGGCCAATCAAATTTAATTGCTTTTATGTAGAAATGGAAGAAATCAATAACTCCTCTCCATTCATTATTAGAATAAATGACGCGGTCAACTAAATTACCAACACATCCTGGAATTGCGATAACTAAAGCGATAATCATACCTTTATTAAATTTCTTACGGTATTTAATAAGGCCATAGATCATTATCGCACTTCCTAAGATTGAAATAATGATTAATAGAATATGACCAAAGTCATTTCCTAGCATTCCTCCGAATGCTCCTTTATTATAAACTAAACTAAATTCAAAGAAATTAGGAATAACAGTTAAAGTTCCATATGTCTTTAAGACAGATTCCATTACTCCCTTAGAAACTAAGTCTAAGGTGAGTAATAAAATCATTACAAGTCCATAATATTCAATGAAAATTTTATAAAGCCAACTAACGACCTTATTCTTCATCTTTAATTACCTCATAACATCTAGAACAGACATGGAAGCCTTGGAATTCTTTTAAATCATTGAAGTAATTCCAACATCTATCACATTTTTGTCCTTCATGATGTTTAACATTAACTACTACGTTATCAAAACTTGCTCCTTCAACACTATCATCAATATTAGAATCAGAAACAACGAATAATAAATTTAATTCTTCTTTAGTAAATTTATTAAAGATATCTTTACCCTTTAATGGATTAAATGTAACGCTTGCTTCACCACTTGGTTTAATAATTCCATTAGTTCTAGCTTCTTCTAAACCTTTTAAGACATCATCACGAACAAGTTTAATAGTATCAAATTCTTTAATTAAATCTTCACTATAAACGTGAGTTTCTTTTGGCATATCTTCGAGTAAGACATGTTGTTCTTTATGTCCTGGAATATTTTGATAAACTTCATCCATGGTGAAAGCTAAAATAGGTGCGAATAATCTATTTAATGTAGTAGTCATTAAATATAAGACAGTTTGAGCTTCTTTTCTTCTTGGTGAATCTACCTTATCACAATATAAGACATCTTTCATTACTGATACGTAGAAAGCAGAACAATCACCGGTAATATAGTTTAATAATGATTGGCAAACATTGGCAAAATCATATGTATCGTAATAACCTAATACATCATTCTTAGTTTTTTCTAATGTAGCAAGAACATATTGAGAAATTAAAGAAAATTCTTTAACGCCGTCTTTTTCATAATCGAAATATTTATCTTCACCATCACTTAAGTTAGCGAGTAAGAATTTAAATGTATTTCTAACTTTACGATAAGTATCTCCAACTTTCTTAATTAAGTTATCAGAGATTCTTACATCAGCTTGATAGTTAACGCTTGCACACCAAAGTCTTAAAACATCCGCGCCGTAAACATTAATAATCTTATTTGGATCAACCCCGTTACCGAGAGATTTAGACATCTTGAAGCCTTTTTCATCACAAATAAAGCCATGTGAAAGGACATTCTTATAAGGTGCGTGTCCTGTTACTGCAGTAGAAATAATTAATGAAGAGTTGAACCAACCTCTATATTGGTCGCTACCTTCTAGATATAAATCAACTGGGAATTTATATCCTCTATCAATACATGTATTATAGGAAGAACCTGAATCGAACCAAACGTCCATAATATCAGTTTCTTTTCTAAATTTGCCATTTGGTGAATGAGCGTTAGTATAACCTTCAGGAAGAAGATCTTTAGCTTCACGTTCAAACCAAACATTAGAACCGAATTCACCAACTAATTCTTCAATATGATCAAAGACTTCTTTTTCCATGATTGGTGTTCCATCTTCATTATAGATAATAGGAAGTGGTACACCCCAAATTCTTTGACGTGAAATACACCAGTCACCACGATCTTTAATCATATTAGTCATTCTTAATTTACCCCAAGATGGAGTCCAATTAACTTCATTAATTTCATCTAATAATTTATTTCTAATCTTATCAATTGAACAGAACCATTGAGGCGTAGCTCTAAAGATAACTGGTTTATGAGTTCTCCAGTCATGTGGATAAGAGTGAACGATTGTTTCTTTATGGAGTAAAGCACCGACTTCTTCTAACCAAGTTAAGACTTCTTCATTCGCGTCTTCATAGAATTTTCCTTCAAGACGTTCTCCACATTCTTTCATCATTTTGCCGTGTTCATCAACAGGGCAGAATGGAGGTAAATTATATTTACATCCAACAATATAGTCATCAGCCCCGTGACCAGGCGCAGTATGAACGCAACCAGTACCTGCATCAGCAGTAACGTGATCACCTAAGATAATAATTGATTCACGATCATATAAAGGATGTTTAGTTGTAATACCTTCTAGTTCTTTTCCTTTAAAAGTTTTAATTAAAGAACATTCGCTTAAACCTAATTTTTCTTTTAAAGAAGCTTCTAAGCAAGTTAAGAAAATTAAATTACCTTTTTCTGTATGATAAAGACCATATTCTAATTTTTCATTTAAGCAGATAGCTAGGTTAGCTGGCATTGTCCAAGGAGTAGTAGTCCAAATGACAAAATTATCAGTATTAGGATCTAAAACACCTTTTCCATTAACAACTTGGAATTTAACAAATATAGTAGTTGCTTTAACATCGGCATATTCAATTTCAGCTTCAGCAAGTGCAGATTCAGAGCTAGGAGACCAATAAACAGGTTTTAATCCTTTATAAATTAATCCATCTAGTGCCATTTTAGCAAAAACATGAATTTGATCTTTTTCAAATTCTTTCATTAATGTGACATATCTATGATCAAAATCAGCATTTACACCAAGTCTTTTAACTTGAGCCATTTGTCTTTCAACTTGTTTTTTCGCGTATTCTTCACATTTCTTTCTAAATTCTACTGGTGGAGTAGTTTTTCTATTAACACCAGATTTAGTTACTGCATTTTCAATTGGTAAACCATGAGTATCCCATCCAGGATAAAAAGGAACGGAATATCCTGACATACCTTTATATCTTAAAATAATATCTTTTAAGATTCTATTTAACATATGGCCGCAGTGCATATCGCCATTGGCATATGGTGGGCCATCATGAAGCATATATTCTTCTGCACCTTTTCTTTTATTTAATAAAGCGTGATATACATCATCACTTTCCCACTTTTGTAACATAAGTGGTTCTTTTTGAGCAAGATTACCTCTCATTTCAAAACTAGTCTTACCCATTAATAAAGTTTTGTTTATTTCCATAAATCCTCCTTAAGAACTAAAAAACGTCCTTATTTCTAAGGACGTTATATAAATAACGCGGTACCACCTTAGTTTCTAGATATTATCTAGACACCTCGAATATCGTAACGTGATAAAACGAAATTTCTTACTATTAATTCAGAAATCTAGCTAGGAAGTGATTAGTTTCTAAGTTCATCTAATTTCTCTTTCACCTCGTGAGAAACTCTCTAATAGCTTATCTTAGGCTTTTATCTTCTTACGCCGATAAATAAATAATATATTATTTAATTTAATTATTCAATTTAAATAATTGAATTAATAAAGAAGATTTTAACATTTCAATCAGCTTAATTTAATTATTATTTATTAATGTAATGTTGCTGAAGAAGTTTCTCCCCAAGTAGTAGAGGAAGTAGTTGTTGAAATAGTTATATCAACCGTGAACTTTCTAGGGACAAGTAACGCCTTTGCTTCAAATGGTTTATCAGCTGCATAAGTAGTATTATTTACCTTATAAGTAAATGTATAACCATTTAATAAATCAAGTTTAATTAAGAAGATACCTGACTTATTTGAAGGGAAGGAACATTCTTTAAATGTTTTACTTGAATCATAATAACCTGTTTTATTATTAACATCACTTTGTTGTAAGAAAGAAATCGCAGTTGAATAGTTTTCGATATTTAACTTAGAAATATCAGTTTCTGTTTTATTATATTCATATTTAATAAAGGTAATAAATATTAACTTACTACTTGTATAATATTTTGCTTGAGTCTCTAATGAATCAAACTTAACATTAACATTAAATCTAACAGTATAAGTTTTATCAACGACTGCTACATAATAATCAGTATAGTGACTTCCATAAGTTGTATCGCCTTCAACATAATCTTCCGCAAATATACGATAACGAATGAATTTAAAATCACTATCACTTGAGTTAGTATAATCAGATTTTAAAGCGTCACTAGTGATAGTTCCGTCGCCAGAAAGAGTTCCATCAGAATTAACTAAATAAATTGTAGAACCAGTTGGAAGCGTAAATGTTGGTTTATAAGAACTAACATCAGTATCACTAACTTCACCTGCGATATAATAAGCTTTTTTATCATTATAGGAACCATAGTTAATTCCAGATCTAACACCGACATTAATTCTTCTATTTGATGCAGTATTATAATAACTATCATATGTGCTTTCAGTAAGTTCTTCATAATCAACGATCGTATTTTGAACAGTTAAACTATTATCACTAGAGAAAGATATATTCTTTAATAAAGAAATACTACTCTTTGCCTTAGTAATAAGAACTTCTTGGAAGGATACAGTTCGATTATCTTCACTAGTATAAGTTAAATTAATCTTAATATAACCCGGATCATCACTATTAAAGTCAAGAACAACGTACTTATTATTAATGATATGTGCTTCACATTTAGTTTTATCTTCCTTAAATGTTGTTCCATCTTCACTATAAGTTGCACTTAACGTTAAGCAATTATCATGAATATAATATTTACTTAAATCATAGTAAACAAGAATTGATGGAGTGGCCGTTCTTTCAATTGAAACATCATAACTATCATTAGTATTATCTTCATCACTCTTATTAGTTCCATCAACATATAAATATGTAACATTTAAAGAACTTTCTTCAGTAATAGTATGAGTGAATGTTGAAGTAGAAGAACCATCTTCCGCGAGAAGAGTATAAACAAATTTATGTGTTTTAGCTTTCGTTGTTGCATTAATTGTATAAGAATAAGTAATCGTACGAATATTAGTAAATGTTGATAAAGATAAAGAACTTAAATAATTTGGTTTAAATAAGGTTCTTTGTGTTAATGCTTTTTCAACTTCTGCTTCATCACTAAAATCATTAACGATAATATCTCCGCCGGTATAATTTAATGCGACATCTTTTTCAGTTTTAGAACCGCTGTACTTTTTATTTGATAATAAAAGTTTATATTTATTATCACTAGTTTTTGTATAAGTTACGCTGAAATCAGGTAACCAACTTAAACTAGGAATGCTTAAAGTATAAGAATCACCATCTGCATCTTTAGTTAAACTATAATACGAATAAACAACAGGGCTACTATCAGTAGGAATAATAGATATCATTTGTGTTTCATATTCAAATGTAACATAATATGACTTTTCTACACTTTCTGTTTCATCTCCATCATATAAAGGAGTATTATTTGGCGTTCTATATCCAATAAATGTATTTGGATACCAGAAATAAGTTGTTCCTGCAACTGGGTTATCAGTAAAGTCACTTACATTGATTGGAGTACCAAATGGAATAGTAGAAGTTGCACTAGTAGAAGAAGTAGAAACAACTTTATTATTAAAGACCATATTACTAATAGATGCGGTAGTTAATTTATTTTTTGTAAAGACAATATTAACATAGGTTGATGAAGTATCATTTAAGGATATTTTAATAAGATATTTTCCACCACGAGTTAAGCTTGTCGCGGTAAATTTAATAGAAGCAGTTCCACTAGAATAAACATCAGTTGTACTAGTTACTGAAACAACACCGTTATTAGTTTCATCTAATGTCCATAAGGAAGAAGTAGACGAAGAAGAATAAGCTTCAATTTCTTTACCTGAATCATTAACGCGGTAAATAGTAACGTATTTTGCTAGTTCTGTTTCATCTGCGATATTAGTTGTAGTTAAATTAATTAAAATATTTCCACTCGCTCCACTTTGCATAGTAGTACTTACAGTAGTAGTATCACTAGAAGTTGTATAAGTCGCAGAACTACCATCAATAGATATAGAACTAACTGACATAGTCTTATTATCATCAATGTTAATAACTATAATTTGATATTTTGAATAATAAAGTTCTCCATTAAAGTTAGCATCATCTTTACTATAAGCTTGTGAATAACAATATACATATTGGTCTTCACTACTAGTTGTATCATATGTAGCTTTAGAAGAATTTAATTCTTCATGTTTTTTAGCATTAGGCGCGTAACTAACAAAATTAAATGTATAAATCCCGTCGTATTTACCAGCATCATTATCTGCGACATAGAAAGTAATCGTTTTATTATCTTGATCAATAATAGGATCAGTTAAGGTGTATGTATTTCCAAAAGTATCAGTAGCCTCTAATTCACCATCAAAGATTGTCGAAGCCATTGATTTCTTTTGTTGTAACATATCTAAGCTTATTTTCCATTTAATTGAATTTGTTTCACTAGTTGTTCCACACCACGTTGTATCACGTGTTCCATCGCTTTTAATAGGAGAAATACTATCTAGATCAATATTTTCAGGTAATAAAATACCAGTTGCAACACCTTGAGATGAACTTAATGCGTAAATACCAGGTTTAGATGATGAAATTGATAATTTACTCGCTAAACCGGTAGAAGAAGATTCACTATATCCTCCAACGTTTTGATAAGGAACATAACGAATATAATCACTAATATATTGAGCAGTTACTGTTCCATCATCAAAGCTTTCATTATTTAATGGGAAACTAGATGAGAAAATACCACTCGTACCTGCATCATAGGTATATTTAGGAACATTATATTTATAATTCCTTGTTGTTGAATTAAATGGAGTAGGTGAAGAATCAGAAGAATAAGTAGTTCCCATACCTTCAACTAACTTTTTAGTTGTTGCGGTACCACTTAAACTTAAAGAAGTTTTGCTTTGCATATAAACAATACCTACTAAATTAACATCACTAAAATTATATAAACAAGAAATAATAAACATCGCAAAAGTTGTATCAGTCGAAGTAGAATTAGGTCTAAAGTGCGCCATAATTCCGCCTGTTGCATTTTCTAAAGAAGAACCATTAGTTTTAGTAGAAATAGTAACTTTACATAAATCTATATAAGAACTAATTTTATCTTTACTAAGTGCATTACCGCTATTCCAAGTTACTGAATAAGAAGTTACATTCTTAACAATTCCATAATTAATAATATTAGCAATATAAATAAAGGAAGGAGAACTATATGCATTAGTTCTAGTATAACAAATAATTCCACCAGCTTGACCAGATGAATAAACATTACCATAATTAATTGAATTAACAATGGATAATAATCCACATCCTAAGAATCCACTTGCTCTAGCAGTAGCTTGATTCCATTCACTAGAAGTGGAAGATTTATTTAAAGCATAAATATTGCCATAATTAATACAATATTCAATTCTATTGGCCCATCCATTATACGTAATACCGGTAGCATCATTACCATATTCACCTTTATCATTTCTTCCAACAATTCCACTAGATAAAGTCCAAACAAAAGTAGTAGTTGAATTATAAGTAATAACATTTCCGTAGTTAACGCAATCTTTTAAAGCTCCGTATCCATTACTTTCCATATTTAAAAGTAAGAAAACAATGCCAGAAGCTTCGATTTCAAATTGACCTGCAACATCATCGAAACCACTACCTGAAACTGTTGTAACATTTGCATTAACTTCAATATTACCTAAATTAGCCGCATCAGAAATTAAACTAGTGGTTGCTACCGCAATACCACCAATTCTAATTGTTCCTCCCCAGCCGACTGTATCATAAACAAAGATGTTTCCGTTATTAACGGCATTATATAAAGATCCTTTTAATGAACTTGGAATCATAATACCATCTTGGCTCGACCAACTTGAAGCGTAAGTAGTAGAACTTACTGCACTATTATTCGCGTTTTTATAACAAATGCCACCAATATATAAAATACCATAAACAGTTGAAGCATTAGTAGAATCAGTGTGATTTACAACAATATTACCACCGTTATATAAGTTTTTCGCGATTTTTCCATCGCTTACTTCAAGGAATAAACCCGCAATAACAAATTGTTTACTATTATTTTGGAATGTTTTAGAAATCGAATAATTGATATTAAAGAATAAATAACCTTCATTTCTTATACAATCAAAATTAATATAATTACCATAAGTATTACCGAAATAATAATGATGTAAATTAGTATCCGCATTACTTAAGGAAAAATTTAAGTTACCTTTATTATATGAATTAGATAAATTAATTGAATATGATGAAGAATTATTTGTATATAAATTAGGTGCATAAGTTGGTAAAAGAGGAATATCAATATCTTGATCTTTATTATTGTATAAGCCATTAATGGTAACTGAAGTATTATTAACAATAATACCAGGAGTAACAAAGAAACCAACGCTACCTAATGTTTGGCTTACTTCACCGATACTCCCTTTATTAGTTAAAGTTAATCTTCCGTTATTAGTAATTCCATAAAATAGATTATTTGAGATATCAGTTTGATTTGACGAAAAAGAAACTATACCAAAGCCAGACATTTCAACTAGTTGACTAGTAGAATAAGCGTAAGAAATGATATTTCCATCATTAGTTACTTGTTTAAATGAGCCATAAGTATTTTCAATTAAATCATGATAATAACCAATTAAGGTACCAATAATACCGCCGGTATATGAATATAAAGCAGGATATTTACTTTCTTCATTAGAAGTAATATCACCTTTATTACCTACTTTTTCAATATTATTTACATAACCATAACCGATAATTCCACCAGTATATACAGTCGCGCTATTAGATATAGATGCAGAGCCAATAGTAACAATATTCATTTCATTAAATGAATTAGAAATATTAACTTTAGAAGTAGAATTATTGATGTTGCCAATAAAACCACCAACATAAGAAGTTGAACTAGTAACTACACTTCCCCCATTAAAAGATCCTCCTACTGAACAAGAAGAAATATCAATAGAAGCACCTTCACTAATTTTAGAAGCAAATCCACCAAAATAAGTTGATCCAGGATTACTTAAAGTTACGTTACCATGAAGTTGAACATTACTTATAGTCGCGCTAGTTTTAATATCATTAGCTAATAAAGATACATTATAAGTATCACTAGAAGATGAGGTTAAAGAAATAGAAGTATTATAAAAAGAAATATTTTTAATTGTCGCTTCTTCAAGTTCTTCAAATATTGAGATATCTTTAGTACTAGAAGAAGGATTAATTATTAAATCATAAACATAATAATTACTAGTTCCAGAAGACATTAATGTCCCTTTAAATGAATTAGAAATGGTTGTAAAGATATCTTTCGATAAGCTACGCATATCGATACTATTATCTAATGAATATGTTCTTTCGTTATAAATCGTCGATGTATCGTTAATTAATTCACTCATTAAAATAAAATCATAAGGTGTAGTTAAAGAAAGACGTTGTTCATTATTAGTTCTAATTCCGACAAGTTTTGGATAATCATATTCACTTGAAGTTTCTTCTTTTCTTTGGTACCAAGAAGTACTATTAGTAAAATATGTATAATTTGTAAAACTAACATCATTATCTAACTTTAGTCCAGTTACACCTGTAACAGTTTTACTAACATAACTACTATCACTACTACCATTAGAAGTAGGTGTATAACGAGTTCCGTTATAAAAAACATCACTGAAAGTACCATTATTTGAATTAGTAACAACTACTGGTTGAATATCAACAGGAATAATATTTTCATTATTGTAATAAAATAAATAATCTGCGATAACGTAACTATCTTTTACGCTTCCTTCATTTTGTCCAACTAGACCACTAATCGCACCTTCTGAAAGAGTAATACCTAAAGTATTTTCTTCAATATTTTTACCAAAATCAATGCTATCAATTGTATATACGTTACTAATAACACCATTAGACATATTCATACCGACTAGTAAAGAAGCATACGATTCAACGTTTTGGTTATCAGCGATAGTTGCAAAAGATGTCTTTTGGACAATGACAGGATTAATATTACCTAAATTTTTAATTGTACCGTTATTATACGCGAAGAAACTATGTCTACTATAATAAGTGATAGGATCATTTTCTGTATATCCGACAGAATATTTCTTTAAATAACTTTCAGAAGAAGTAGTTCCATCAGTTGAAGTTGCAGCGTTAATTTCAACTAAAGTAGCATTGCTCATCTCAAAGCCTTGGCCATCAAATATACCAGTAAATGGATAATTATAATTACCAATTGGTTCAACGGCAGATGTATTATTAAAATCGATGTTATTTCCTAAAACATAGTGGTTATTAAGATAAAATTGACGTACATTCGCGTCTTCACTAACACACTTGTTCGCAAATGCTATATAATCTGAAGCATTTTCTAAAACGATAATTTTATGATTATCGTCACTAGAATGTCCATAAGTATAATTATTATTACTTGTGATGGTTATGTTTTTATTAGTAACTTTTATTGAATCTTCATCAATATCGTTAATAAAATCACTCCAATAAATATATCGAGAAGTATAAGTAGTTCCGTTTGAAGAAGAATCAAAATCAAATTTATTATTAAAAGAAACTGCATCAATATCTTCCGCGACAACTTCATCGACTTTATTAATAACTTGTTGTCCCCAATATGTGACATTTAAAAACATTAATAAACATAAAAATAAGGTAGTAAAAACAATAATACTTTGTTTGAATTTATTATTTTTTAATAATTTCTTCATGTATTTACCTCCTTATTAATTACTAGCTGCCTTTGGCCAAGAAGATGGATAAGAAGAATTTTCTCCCCATAACGCTAAATAACGATTAACTTGGACCATTTCAACTTTAATATTACAATTACAAATATAATTTTGATAATATAATGTTAATTTTGTATTTACTTCAATTGGGTTACCACTTCCAATAAAAGATAAAGTGCCATTGTAATCTTTAGTAATTACATCTTTATAAAAGAAGGTGTTATTTACTTCATCAAATGCCCATTTACAAGAAGAACTATCCCAAGGAGTTTCTCCTCCTTCAGGAGTAGTTAAGGTTGCATCTGGATTAAATCTTTTTGTAACACTTTCTTCAAAGATTGAAGTAACTGTTCCTAAAACGTTACCAGTATCATAACTTCTCTTTTCTAAGATAGTATTAAAGTTAACATGAACTTTTAATACAGAAGCTATTGAAGTACTAACATTAATATCTACTTTAAAATTCTTAATCGCATTAGTATTAGTATTATCAACATATTTTGTTGAATCTAACGTACCTTCTTTATCTTTATCATAAATCTTATCATTCGCTGATAAGATAGCGACCCCGTTTGTGACATAACTTTCTGTTGTGTCATTACTATCAGAACTAGTATCAAAGTTAGTTCCAATACTAAGTTCCATTTTACCAGGAGTAAAAGAATTACTATTAACTTCTCTAGTTCTACTAAACCAAGCTAAGCTTAGTCCAGAAGTAGAAATAAAAGATACTGATAATAGAACGATTAGAATTAATAAAAGATTTTTCTTCTTCATAATACGCCCTCCTAATCATGGTGTTGCGATAAAGTCGCGACTAAATTAAAGTTATAACTATGACTAAATGAATTAATATCGCTACTTTCAAAGCTATTAGTGACATTAGCTTCATCATAATCTAGAAGCATAACAAAACGATAAGATAAAGTTAAATTCATTTTAAAAGTATCACTATTAGAAAATAAGCTAACTCTTAAAGTCTTATTATCGTTAATATAAGATAAATTATATGTAGTTAACATTTTTGCTTTATGATCAGTTTTAGTAGTTACGCCGTCAAAAGTAAATAACTTAGCTTTATAGTCATAATTATCAGTAATATTTGAATAATCAGTATAAGCTAAAATAACACAAGAACATTCTTGTGCAGTAGCAAAAACAAAATCTAAAGTTAAATCTAAATTAATATCAACATCAGAAGTATTTTTAAATTGAATATCAATATAAGAAACCATGTAATTAAAAGAATTATATTTATTATTAATTACATCATCTACATAACTGACATAACTTAATTTTTGCGATAAATAATCACTTGTTAAAGTTGTAGTTTCGGTAGAAGAATTAATCTTTTCCATATTAAAATCAATTTTACCAGCAGTAAAAGTAGTTGAAGAATCACTACTTTGAGTAAAATAAGAAAATGTAAAGCCAAAAGAAAAAGAAAAGCATAAAGCAAGTAGACAAATAATAATTAGTAGTCCTTTCTTATTAATCCTTGTCATAATTTCACCTTCCTAAACTGAAAGAACGAAGTTAATTCCGTTAATCTTAAATTCTTTATTCATTAATTTTGCTGGACATTCTTCATTGATGTAGACGCTAAAAACGAAGGAAATAGTATTACCCTTTGTTAATCCATCATTTTTATATACCATGTTACTTACGTTAGATTCATTATTAGTTGAAAAACTAATAAATGTTAAACTAGTATTTTCTTTTGAATACTTCTTTAAATCTTTTTCAACTGAACTAGTTGCGCTACAAGCTAGCTCAACATAATCACTAAAATAATATGTTTCACTACTTGAACTAGTATAACTAGTAATTCTAGATAAGATATTTATTGCATAAGATCCATTGTTAGAAATATCAACACGGAAGAATTGATATTTTGAAGGATAAGGAATACCTAAAGAAATATCATAACTTCCATCTTTATTTTGTTCTACTTCAGTCCAAGAAGTAGAAGATAAGCCTTCCGCTTTATAAACTTTATAACTTGCATCAATATTACCGGTCGATAAAGTAATGCCACTTAAAGAAGCATTATTATTAATAACAAACCAAGAATAGGTCATTGAAACGACAAGGAGACAAGACAAAGCTAAAGTAATACTTGAAATAACAATACCGAGAATACTTTTATTCATCTTATTCTTATTCATTTCAATCACCTCCTCCTAACCTTCTTTTTTATAATTTTTAATTAATTTGATTAATACGATTATTAATGCAATTGTAATTATTGAACCAATGATAAGAAATAAATTTTGTTTAATAAAATATACGATGTAACCAAATATTGGGATAGTTAAGAAAACCTTACCTACTATTTGTGAAGAAGAAACTGCGCTTAAATCAATACTTTCATTCGCATCACCTTTAGTAACACAAGTTAATGAATCATAATCAATACTAATAATTCGATGAGTAATTGTTGTATCACCTAAAGAATAAGTAATAACATCACCAACATTTAAGTTATTAAAATTAACCTGTTTAATATAGATTAAACTACCTACATGAATATTAGGTTCCATACTTCCTGAAACAACTACTTTATTATTAATCCCAAATAGAGGTAGTAATAATAAAAGCACCAAGAGAACTAAAATGATAACTAATATTACATTTAAAACAATTTTTAAGATTTTTTTATTCATTTTTAATTAATTAAGATGATGATTTACTACCTAAACCTGTTGACCAATCAAATGATGTGTAATTATTAATAGTTTCCCAAGTAACACCATCATGTTGTTTTGCTTGGAATGTAAATGTTAATTTTAAAGTTGATTCTTCATAAGCATTACCAGCTATTTCTCCATTGAGGATTAAACTAACTTCTGAACCTGTTTTACCTTCAAATAAGGTAACTGGAGTATTCGCGGCAATACCATCGGTTGCTTTTGTATAATACCAGTTTTCACTATTTAAAGTTGTCGCTGTCCAAGTAGAAGATGAATCAATACCAGTTAAACTTAAAATGGCTTTTGAATCACCAATAGTACCAGATTTATATAATGTATCACTAGTATTATCAGGAATATTACCTTGAGAAACAGTTTTAGTTCCGTCAGTGAATTCATAGCTAATCTTAACTCTTAAATCTGTCGCGATGGTTGAAGCGTTAGTAAACTTAACAGAGTCAGTTCCAGAAATAATATTTACGCCAGGAACAATTTTATTAGTACTTGTTAAGCTTGTAGTTAAAGTATAATTAACTAAACCCGCAGTAAAAGAAGCGTTACTATTTTCACCTTGTTGAACAAACCAAGAATAAGTAAGTGTACCAACTCCTGTACCTATTGCACACAACGCAACTAGAGCAATAGGGAGAATTTTTTTCATCTTTTTATTATGCATAATAAAAATCTCCTCAATTTAAATTATATATTTAGAAATGATATTGATATGCGTTATGATACATAATACCGAGATTATTTATATCGATATATATATATATATATCAGTATCATTTATAACTATATAATAATATTTTCATCAAAAAAATTAAATAATAAAATAAAAAGAGAGAGTGTTAATTTAATTCACTGTTCTATCTTTAATAAATAAATTATTTTCTACCGGAAATTAGAAATATAAATTATTTTTAAAGTAATGAACAATAAATTAATAGATATTCGAGGGCTAGTCAAATTATGTTCTTAAGTTAAGGTTTTTTAAGATTGAAAATCTACAGTTATTTATCTTTTTTTGTTACTAGTACGAATAGTAATTATAACTTAAGTAAAGTTATTTAGTTATTTAGCTAGATTTAATAAACTAAATAACAAACATAATTTGATCTCAGTGATTAGTACTATATCACTATGGTAAGTTAACTCTCTCTTGATTACAAATGTAAAAGGCCTTAAATGAAAGCCTATTACAATTAATGCAACTGGCTACCATTTAAGGCCCTCTAGCTTTGCGTCATTACCTTTCGATAATTTTGCTACCTAAATAATATCATTTTTTTTGGAAAATAAAAATATTTTTTTTACTTTTTAAAAGATTTTAAGTCGATAGCTAAAAGATAATGAACAATTTATAAAGTTTTGTTCGTTATCTTTAAAATATATAATTAAAAATAAAGAAGACTATTACATCTTCTTATAATGATTTAAAAGAATACCTCCAGCAATAGCTACATTAAGTGAATCAATATGATCCATATCGATTTTAACGACGTTACTCGCGAGAAGAATATTTTCTTTCTTTACTCCTTGACCTTCGTTACCTAAGACTATCACAAATTTATTTTGAATTTTTAAATCTTCATATGGAATGGAATTATGTAATGCTGAAACTATAATTTGATACCCATCATTTTTTAATTCTTCTAATGAAGTATTTAGATATATAGGTAAAGAGAAAATCGCTCCTTTAGAAGATTGAATAACTTTTGTATTATAAATAGAAGCAGAATCATTAGATAAAACAATCCCATCATAACTAAAAGCTAAGCTAGTTCTAATAATTGTTCCTACATTACCAGGATCTTGAACTCCATCAAGATAAACTAGTCTTCTTCCATTAACTTCATTTTTAAATTCATAATGTGCGACACCAATATAATCTTGTGTTGATTTATTTGAAGATAACTTTTCTAAGATGAATTTAGGAACTAAGATTGTTTCTACTCCTTCATATCTATTTTCATTAGAGCAAGTTAAAACTAAATCTAAGGTATTGTGAAGATAAGCTAAATCTAAAAGGTCTTCACCTTCTAAAAGAACTTTATTTAATTCTTTTGCTTCTTTAACTTTATTTAATTTAAGTAAATCCTTAATTAAAGGATTAGATGCACTTGTAATTTCTTTCATTAATTTCTTACTCCTAGTTTTATTTTCTTATCGAGTATATCATAATTAGGACAGTATTTATAGACTATATCATAAAATGCTTGTGAATGGTTTTGTTCATAGTAATGAGCTAATTCATGAACTACTATCGCATCAATTATTTCTAATGAATAATGGATTAAGAATAAATCTAAGGTTATCTTTTTTAATCTAATATTATTAGTTCCAATCGCACATACCATATTTGATACTCTAACTTTATGTTCAATAGGTATATTCATTATTTTTTCAAATTTTCTTACTTCTCTAGTAAATAAATCTAATGCAAACTCTTTTAGTTTTTCTTCTAGTTCTTCGCTTGAATAATAAACTATATCAGTTGGAGAAGTCCTAATTTGTTTTTTATTTAAAATAACTAACTTTCTTCTTGTTCCTAATAAATCTAAATAATCTTCACCAATATATAATTCAGAATTATATTTTTTAATTTTTGAATAAGGTAAAACTCTTTCTAAGTTACGTTTAAGTTTATTAATATCTGTTCCTTCTTTGATAGTAATATAAATTTGACCTCCAACACTTCTAAAACTATTAGAAGTTCTTGAACCATAATTTATATTAAAGATTAAGTCTTTACCATTAATATTTAATGTTTTAATTTCTTTCATTGTTACCTCGAGATATTTCACTACTAAAATTATAAAGCTAAGTAAAAGATATTATTAGAAAAAAATTACAAAATTAACAAAATTAACAATAATGTAATTATTTTTTCAAAAAGTGTTGTAATGTTAACAAATATATGTATAATGTAATCATAAAGGAGGAAAAATATATGAAAACAGCTATTAGAGTTTTAAGTATATTAGGCCTTATTGGTAAAATAGGAAGTATGTTTATTTGTTTTATGATGGTAGGTTTATTACAAGCAAATAATGCTGATATTATAAAAATGTTCGTTCAAGAAGGAGCTAGCCAAGCTGATATGCAAGCAGCAGTAGGTGCAGTTACAGCAGTATATGCAGTAATGGGTGCATTCGCTCTTATTGGAGCAATCATTAATATCTTAACATTAGTAAAATTAAATAAATTAGAAAAGAAACCAGTAGGTTTAGGTATATTAAGTATCTTAACAGGTACATTAATTACCGGTATTTGCTTACTAGTTTATGATCCTAATACAGAAATGAATCGCTAAGAAGTTATTTCTTAGCTTTTATTTTCTTAAAACAATTTAAAATTATTATTAAAATTATAAAAATGCTTTATAATTATAGGTGCATTATTAAGAGAAAGGATCTTTATGGAAAAAATACTTGTCAGCGCATGTTTACTAGGTAGTAATTGTAAATATAATGGTAAGAACAATGCTTCAGAAGTTGTAATTAAATTAAAAAATAAATTTGAATTAATTCCTGTTTGTCCTGAAGTAACTGGAGGTTTACCAACTCCTAGAATTCCTTGTGAAATTAAAGATAGACTTGTCTATAATCGTATAGGGTTAGAAACAACATCATATTTTGTTAAAGGGGCTAAAGAAGAATTATTAAAAGCGAAACAAAATAATGTTAAATATGCGATATTAAAAGAAAAATCCCCTTCCTGCGGAGTTAGAAAAATCTACGACGGTAGTTTTTCAAAAACTTTAATTGAAGGTCAAGGAATATTTACGAGAATGTTAGTAAAACAAAACATCAAAGTATATTCAGAAGATGAAATCGATATCTTTTTAAAAGATTACGAAGAAGATCATAAATCTTAATAAAAAAGGAGTTACAAATGAAAATATTTATTGATACAGCAATAACTAGTGAAATTAAAGAAGCTGCACAACTCGGAGTTATTAAAGGAGTCACTACTAATCCTAGTTTACTTGCAAAAAGTGGTAGAACTTTAAATGATGTCATCACTGAAATTTTATCTTTAGTCGATGGTCCAATATCGGCAGAAGTAGAAGAATCAAGCGCAGAAAACATGTATGCACAAGCTCATGAAATAGTTAAAAATTGTCATAATAATCCTAATATCACGATTAAATTACCGATGACTAGTGATGGAATTAAAGTTTGCTCAATGCTTTCAAAGGAAGGTATTAAAACTAATGTCACACTTATCTTCTCTGTTTCTCAAGCTCTTCTAGCTATGGAAGCAGGCGCAACATTTATCTCTCCATTTATGGGTAGAGTTGATGATTATTATCATAATGACCATGATGGTTTTGATCTAATTAAAAGAATCGCAAAAGTTAAAGAAATCTATGGTTATAAATCAGAAATTATCGCAGCTAGTATAAGAAATACTTCTCACGTTGAACAAGCTGCTTTAGCTGGGGCTGATATCGCTACTATTCCTTATAAAGTTATTAAAGAAATGTTCGTTCATCCTTTAACAACCGCAGGACTAGAAAAATTTAGATTAGATTCAAAGAAATAAAAACTAAACTATTACTTTTAAAGGATTTACTTTATAAAGTAATAGTTTTTTTCTTTTAGTTAACATATTATAATTATTTAGTCTAAAGAAAGGAAAATATTTATGAACGCAACTACAGATATGACTAAAGGTAATGTTTATAAAGTTATCCTTTTATTTGCTTTACCTTTATTAATAGGTAATATTTTCCAATTACTTTATAATTTTGTCGATTCTATTATCGCTTCATATTTTATTTCCGATATCGCTGTTGGTGCGATTGGTTCAACTAGTTCAATTTCTTCTTTAATTGTTAGTTTTACTACCGGTATTGGTAATGGAGCTAGTTTAATAATATCTCGTTATTTTGGTAGAAAAGATCTTGATGGTATTAAAAAATCAATATTTAGTATTATCGTTATTAATTTAATCTTAGGAATTCTTATTACAATTTCTGTTATATCGACAATTGATATAGTTTTTAAATGGATTAATGTTCCTAGTGAAATCTATTCTATGAGTAAAGATTATTATTTTATTACTGCTTTAGGAATATTAGCCATGATGATGTTTAATACTTTAAGTGGTATCTTAAGAGCGTTAGGTAATTCTCGTGTTCCGATTTATATATTAATAATTTGTTGCATTATTAATATCTTATGTGACTTATTCTTTATGGCTATACTAAAAATAGGAGTAGGAGGCGCGGCTATCGCCACCATCATCGCTCAATTTATTTCTATTATTATTTTAATTATCTATATTTATAAAACTTATCCTTTATTAAGAATAAAAAAAGAAGATACTAAATTTAACGCAAAAGTATATAAAGATATCTTAACTACTGGTCTATCGATGGGCTTAATGAATTCAGTCTTTACTATTGGAGGAATAGTAATGTCAAGTTCAGTAAATGCCTTAGGAAGTAATATCATTGCTGGAAGAACAATTGGTCGAAAGGTTGTTGAAATTCTTCTTCAAGTAGCTTCTTCTTTATCTTCTTCTTGTTCAGTATTTGTTTCCCAAAATTATGGGGCTAAAAATATAAAAAGGGCTAATGAAGGAGTAATAAAAACTTGCTTTATTTTATTCTTATGGACCTTATTAATTTATTTTATGTATTTAATTGAAGAACCATTATGTCGCTTAATCTCTAATAGTGATAACGACGAAATTATATCTAATGGAGTAATGTATATTAAAATCACTATTCCTTTTTATCTCTTTGAAGGAATATTAGTCATCATTAGAAATGCTTTACAAGCATTAAATAGAAAAATAATTCCATTTATCTCTTCAACAATCGAATTAACTTTTAAAATTATATCTGGTTTAGTATGGGTTCCTAATTTAGGCTTTATTGGAGAATGTATTACTGAACCTTTATCTTGGCTAGTCTGCTGTATATTTATTACAACGATATATATTATTTATTATAAAAAAGGAGTATTTAAATATACTCCTAAAACTGTGGCTTAAGTCTTAATATGTCTTGAGTCATTTTATTTTCTTCACCGTTTTTATATGCCTCAATTCTTTTTTCTATTAGAGCGATATCTTTTTTTATTCTTTTTGAACCAAGCGTTTCTTTAAGCGCACTTTTAGTGTCACAAACATTAACAATCCACGCCTCTCTAGTTGAAGGAATAAAGAAAAAATGAAGTGGCCACATATGTGTTCTAATAATTGATTGTTCTAATATATTTAGTTCAAAATCTCTGCTTGCGTTAATATATGCATATTCACTATGTAAATTCGCATGATGTTTAGGATGAGGTTTTACGTGCCAATCATAAAGAAAATAATCATGAAGAAGGCTACCTCTTACTAAAGAAGAAATATCAACGCTAATACGATTCTTTTTGACGTAATTAATCGCAAGTATCGTAACGGCAATAGAATGCTCATACACGCTAAAATCACCATGTTGAGGAAAATTTTTTTCTTGTTCAAAATAGCTCGATGTTAAGATATCTTTACCATATTCAAATAAAATATCAATTGATTTACCGCGTACTCTTTCTCGACATAATTTTCTAATATTTAATTGTATTTTTTCTTCTTTGTTCATATTTAATTTAACCCTTATTGCTTAATTAAAGTTTATACATTATTTAGGCTTAAAACAATCTAAATATTTTTATCTAGAAAGTTTAATTAAATCAAATATTTTCTTCTTATTTGGTCGATATACCGCATAAAAAGGTAATTCACTTTCACTATCAACAATTTTTACTCTAACCTTACTTTCACGTATATCAAGTTTCATACTGATATTTGTTTGGAAGCTTGGAATAGAAGAATATTTAACTAGCTCTCCTAAACTTTTTTGTTCTAAGGTAAAAAAATTAGAATTAGGAAGTTTTCTTCTAACTATTTCATCCCATATACCAAGGTCATTTCCAAGTAAGAAAGATTGACCATCTAATTCTTTATATGTCACATATTCCTTATTCGCGAGAAAATGTTCTTTAGAAAAACATACAAATAATTTTTCATCAAATATTTTTTCACAAATTAAATTATCATTATAAATCTTCTCGTTAATAAATGTAAGATCAACTAATCCTTCTTGAACTTCTTTAATGCAGGTTTCTTTATCACATATTTTATTTTTATAACGATTATAATTACCAAAAAAAGAAATAAGGATAAAAATACATAACTCCAGGCGCGGTCATCGATATACGTATAAAAGAATTCTTTTCTTTTAGTTCCTTAGCTTTTAATTCAAGTAAATTATTAAGTGCGAGAATATCTTTAAGATAATCAACGATTGCTTTACCATTTTCATTTAAGGTTATTTTATTAACGTTACAATCAAAAAGTTTTATATCAAGGCTCGATTCAAGGTTTTGCATCGCCCTAGTTAAGGAAGGTTGAGATACATGAAGTTTTTCACTTGCTTTAAGTAAAGAACCTTCTTCATAGAAAGCTAGGAAATATTCTAATAAATAACTTTCAATCATAATTCATTCTCCTATACGTTTTGATTATAGTGCATTAAAAAATCTCTAATGTCCCTTTTAATTCTTGATTATATAATCCGATAAATTATCAACAAGTGTTATAAAAGTCGACTAAAAATCTGCTGGAAATTTTCTGATTAAATCGTCATATGAAAAATAAGAAGTTATACCATAAATGTAAACTTTAAAATCTAAAATTTTGTTGTCAACATCAATAAAATAAAAAGAATTATTTTATCAAAATCACTTAAGTCTTTTGTTATCGTTTTAGGATTAGCATGAGCAGATTCTAAAAAATCATATACTGAATTTATTGCATATTCATCAGTAAAAAAATAAGAATTAGAACTACCTTTATCATCTTCCACCTTTTAAGCAGATGACCAGTCAATTGGTTAAAATTCATCAAAAACAGCCTTTTTTACCCTTAGAATACAAAAAAAGTACTGATAACTATGTATCAATACTTGATTTCTCATATGGAGCAGGTGACGGGAATCGGACCCGCATAGCTAGCTTGGAAGGCTAGTGTTCTACCACTGAACTACACCTGCAAAATTGATGGCGGACCAGACGAGAATCGAACTCGCGATCTTCTCCGTGACAGGGAGACATGTTAACCGCTACACCACTGGTCCAAGACTTCCACAGAAGTGGCGGAGCAAGAGAGACTCGAACTCTCGCACCAGTTACCCGATCTACGTCCTTAGCAGGGACGCCTCTTCACCAACTTGAGTATTGCTCCATGTCGCTTTTTAAGTCTACCACTATCAAACGCTTAAATCAACATTTTTTTTATAAATTTCATCTTATTTTTGATATGGTTAAGAACAAAGTCAATTTTAAGCCTTTAAAATCGAATTAATCATTTGATTTATTAACTAAAGTAACAATTCTTTTTCCAGTTTTCCCACAGAAAATACATGTATGAGAAAACATTCTTTGATTAAATTCTTCTAAAAGATAATATTTATTCTTATCTAATTTATTTAAGCAATCTTCACTATCACATATAACAGCTTTAGAAATTTTATTATTATTTAATGAGGTAACTAATTCAACAAATGTTTTACATTTAACGTTATTAGATAATAGATTGTTAATTCCTTCATAGTACAAATTAGTTTCAATTTTATTTAATAATTTATGGATATAAGAAATTATATCTTCATCCATGGAAACATAAATATTTTCTTTATAATCATTAACCGACGAAATAAATGTTAAAGAATTATGTTTAATATTCATTGGACCGATCTTTATAATAAGTGGAATTCCTTTTTTTATATATTCACTTTCATTATCTAATTCAGTTTCATCAAGAATAAGCGAAAAATCTTTCATTAGGATATTACTAATTTCTTTAGCTTTCTTAGTTACACCTTGTTCATTCTTTTTAATCGTTTTAATAACGATTTGATTCTTAGTAAGTTTAGAACTAATTAATAAACGATTATCTTTTCTATTAGATAAAACTCCAAATAAAGCATTATTAATATTAAAATTAGATTTAACATAATACATATTATTGATATAACCTAAATAAGTTAACTCATTTATTTTAATAAAACCATTATTAAAAGTAGGAAATAAAATAATGTAAGATTCTTGTGTGTTAGTTAAGTCTCTACCACTAATAAAAGGAACATTAATTATCTTTTCTCCTAATTTAACATTAATATCAATTAAAGAAACTAAATTAAATCTCGCTTTAGTAAATGCATCTATATATTTTCCGTTAGTTAATAAATTAATTTCTTGTTCTTTTATTAAATTATTATTTATTGAAATTTTATTAAAGTCATAATTTACATTCATTAATTCATTTATCGAAGAAGAAAAGATATATTCATCATTAATTATGATACCTTCTTCATAACCTAGTTTTTGATAATTTTCTTTTAGATAAGATATTATTTTAGAAATAATAAAATATCCATCTGGAAGAATAATTAGTTGATCTTTATTTATATCAATATATGATTTAAGTTCGTTAATATTTAAGTTAAAGTTATTCATAAATTCACCCGGAAATATTATATATTAAGAAAATAAATTAGTAAACATATTACATTGTTCTATATTATGATATAATAATGCCATCGAGGTTAAGAATATGAACAAAATTATCCCAATTACAGATTTTAGAAAAACAAATGAAATTTCTTCTCTTTGTCATAAAGAGAATGAACCAGTTATCGTCACTAAAAATGGTTATTCTGATTTAGTCGTAATGTCAATTGAAGCATATGAAAAATTAGAAAAAAAGAAAATAACTAAAGAAGAAGTAGTTAAAGAAAAAAGAGGTAAAGTTAGTTTACTACCTCAAGATGATCCTTTAGGCTTTATTAAAGTTGCTGCATCTAACTTTGATGTTTCGATTAATAACGTCCAAGAAAACGTTAAACAAATTATTAAAAACACTTTAGAAGCTTATAAGAATGATGCAAAAATTATCGTTTTCCCTGAATTATCTATAACTGGTTATTCTTGTGGCGATATGTTCTATCAAGATACTTTATTAAGAAGTGTAGAATTATCATTAGAAACTTTATGTAAAGAATTAAAAAATGTTGATGCACTAGTTGTTGTTGGAGCTCCATTAAAAAAAGATGGAAAACTCTTTAACTGCGGACTAGCCATTCACAAAGGTAAAATCCTCGGCGTTGTACCTAAATTATTCGTACCAAATTATAAAGAATTCTACGAAAAAAGATATTTTGAAGTTCCTTTAGAAGGTAATTCTTATATTACTTTAAACGGCAAAGAATATCCATTTGGCACTAAATTACTCTTTAGAAACTCATATTTTACTGATGAAATAGTTGGTATTGAAATATGTGAAGATTTATGGATGGGTATTGCTCCATCATCCCATCATGCTTTAGCTGGCGCGACGATTGAATGTAATTTATCTAGTAGTAATGAAACGCTTCATAAAGAAGACATTAGAAGAGAACTAGTTTCTATGCAAGCTAGAAAAAATAATATCGGTTATATCTATGCAAGCTCATCATATTCAGAATCTACTCAAGACGTCATCTATTCTTCTCATAATATAATCGCCGAACCTGATGGAATCATTAAAGAATCAGAATTATTTGAATCAAATACAATCTATGGAGAAATTGATATCGACCGCATTAACATCACAAAAATTATGAATAATTCCCAAGGTGACGTTAACCATGATGACTTTATGATTATTCCTTTCTCATGTCATTTAAAAGAAGTACCTCTATCAAGAAAATATGCAAAATACCCATTTATTGATGAAGATAAAGAAAAAAGTAAGAAGACAGTATACAAAGCTTTAAAAATGCAAGGTTATTCTCTTGCCCGTCGATTAAAGCATATCCACTGCAAGGATGTCGTCATTGGTTTATCCGGAGGACTTGATTCAACGATTGCTTTAATCGCTTGTGTTGAAGCTTTTGATATCCTTAAATTAGATCGAAAAGGAATTCACGCGATTACCTTACCTTGCTTTGGTACATCTCAAAGAACTAAAGATAATGCTTATAAACTTGCTTCTTATTATGGAGTTGATTTAAAAGAAATTAATATCGGTGCATCAGTAACACAACATTTAAAAGATATTGGTCATGATATTAACGATCATTCTGTCACTTTTGAAAACGCACAAGCGCGTGAAAGAACACAGGTTCTAATGGATTATTCAAATAAAGTCAGCGGCATTGTTATCGGTACTGGTGACTTATCAGAAATCGCTTTAGGATGGTCTACTTATAACGGAGACCACATGTCAATGTACGCGGTCAATTGTTCTTTTCCTAAAACATTCATTCAAGAAATGACAAGAGTTATCGCCGAGAACACTCCTGAAATTAAAGATTGTTTATTAGATATTTTAGGTACCCCAATTTCTCCTGAACTCATTCCACCTAAAGAAGGAGAAATTTCTCAACTAACAGAAGATTTAGTTGGTCCATATGAACTACACGATTTCTTCTTATATCATTTTGTTTATAAAAATATGTCAGTAAGAAAGATATATAAAATCGCTAAAGAAACATTTAAAGATGAATTTAAAGAAGAAACAATTAAGAAGTGGTTAATCACTTTCATTAAACGTTTCTTCAACAATCAATTCAAACGTTCTTGTATTCCTGACGGTGCGAAAATTTCTGAAGTAGGACTTTCTCCTCGTGGAGACTTCCGTCTTCCTAGTGATACCTCTTATCAAGAATTCTTATTAGATTTAGAAAATTCATTATAAAAGACCTCGTTCGAGGTCTTTTTTATTTTCTATTTCTTTTTATAAGATGGAATTACATTATTTTTCTTATTATTTAAGCAGATATTTTTTATCATTCTTACTTCAATATCACTTAGAGGACGATATGATCCTCTTTCAATTCCATTAAGATTTAAAAAAGCAATTGATTCACGATGTAAATTCTTTACATGATAAGAAAAATGTTCAAACATTCTTCTTACTTGTCTATTTCTTCCTTCATGAATTGTAATAGAAATAACTGATTGAAGAGAATTTATTCTTATAACCTTTATTTCAGCTGGTTCAGTTGGTCCATCTTCTAAAACAACACCTTTTTCAAGTTCTTTTAAATGTTCTTCTTTTACTCTTCCTTCAATAGTTGCAATATACGTTTTATCTAAGTGAGTTGAAGGATGAGTAACTAAATTAGTTAATTCTCCATCATTAGAAATTAATAAAGCTCCGGAAGTATTATAATCAAGTCTACCTACTGGATAAAGTCTATATGGTTCATCCTTAAAGAAGTCAATAACTGTTTTTCTACCGCGATCATCTTTACTAGAAGATACTGTCCCTAAAGGTTTATTAAATAAGAAAGTAACTTTTTTTGTACTTACTTCTTTTTTTGATACATTTTCTTGACCAATAATTTCAATTTTATCATTCAAAGAAACTAAGACACCTTTTTCTAGTACGATTTGTCCATTAACTTTTACTTTATGCTCATCAATTAAAGTTTCTGCTTGTCTTCTTGAGCAAAGTCCTAATTGTGACATCGCTTTTTGTAGTCTCATTTTTTCATTTTCCATACGTCTTTTACCTCCAAGGTATTCTATCATAAGAAACTATTTATTAGAAGAAAAAAAGCAAGGATTAATCTCCTTGCTAGTTATTTTTAGAAAATGTTAAAATTGCTTTTTCACTAGTTAAATTATCAACGTGGAACGTAAAAGGAATCTTTTCTCCATAGGAGTTAGTTACGTTACTAGAAGAAGTAGTTCCTAAAGTATGAACATAACCATTTGAAGTAGTATAAACATATTCAACTAAATTATTTTGTGTTCCATATCCTGATGAATTAGTATAAGAAGAATTGTTATTATAGACATCATAATATGTAGTATCATAATATTCTTCTTTTACTAAAGATGAATTAACGTGGTACATAACAATACCTTCTTTATCAAAATAACCACCTTTAGAATTTAATTTATCATTCTTATAATACATTAAGACATAATATTCTTGATATGCACCTAACTCTTCATCAAAATCATTCGCGATGATAATAGTATCACCAGTTTCAACATAACTTGTTAAATCAAGCGTTACTTCATCAGTGACTAAGCGAGAAGACGTAATCCAACCTAAATTAAATTTTGAATAAGGGTTATGATCACCAACAGTTGAATCCATCATGTCGAGAGAATCTAACGGTCCATTAGTTTTTCCAGTTGTATCGTAATAATCATCTAAACCTAGTACATGACCAAATTCATGTAAGAAAGTATAAGTATTTGTAGGAGTTTTATTAGTATATAAACCAGTAGAACCTTTTTCATATAAGAATTGATATGAAGCCCATAAATAATCATTAGCTCTTACGTTATCATAAGTATAAAATTCATTATTACCATTTAGATAATAATTCCAATATCTAAATGCCCAATTGAAATTATTCTTTGAATCAATTGTTAAGGTATTAATCATCACAACTGCATCAATAGTTCCGTTATTATCGGAATCATATTTAGAAAAATCAATTTTTGAATCATATGCTTTTAAGAATTCATCTAGAATTACTTGTTCACCATCTTGTAAAGTTGAAGAGCCATAATTAAATTTTAAATTCTTATAATAAGAACTATTTTGGCTTGGCTTAAACCATGAATCCATAATATCAAAATTGATATTTAATTGACCATAAGAAGAAGTATAATAGAAATCTTTTAATGAATAATAATCTAAAGTAGAAGAATCACCGTTTAAGGCAGTATTAATACTTTCAATTGTATAGCCTTTACTTTCCGCGGTTATATCACTAAATTCTACTGGAATAACTAAAACATTTAAGGTTTTATTACTTTCAGTAATTGTTGGACATCCATCTTCATATTGATATTGTTCATGGACATCTTTAACTATCCCTTTAGTAAAATCTACATTATAAACTCCATTAGTTCCAGTAGGTAAACCTTTTGAATGATTAGTGATAACACCTGATTTATCTTCGTTACCTTGTACGTACATGCTTACTTGGACAAATTGATAGCCATTACTAATATAATTAGTTAGTAAAATAACAACCCCGTTATTAGTGAATTCATACCATTCCACTCCATTAGAATAGAAAGATTGAACGTAAGTATAATTAGCGCTAAATTTGTTATAATAATTCCTAAATAAAGAACTAGATACTGTAGATAATTTAGCGACGTAGTAATACGCATCATCCTTTTGATCATATTCTAAATTATATGATTTACATGTAATAAATGGGATGGAAAAGCCAAATTTATTAGTTAATGCTTCTTTTTCTGAAGAAGTAAAATCATAATAATTTCCTTGTGAATTAATGTTATCATTTACTTCACTTGATGTAGATGACGAATCATTGTCATTTGAACTATTAAAGTCAAGAATAAAACTACAAGAAGAAGTAATAAATAAAACGCTAGTTAAGATTAATGTTTTTAAAATTTTATTTTTCATTCTCTCACCTCAAGATTAATATAAATAATCTTCCTTAAATTAAACAAAATAAAAGTAGTCCGAAAACTACATTTATTATAACTTATAAATTATAAAGTTTGTACTTTATGCCATAATTTTTTATTTTCCCAATGCGAAAAATGATAAAAAATGAAATAGATAATACTTGATATACCCCAGGTGACTGGATATGCGGTATAAAGTAGCCATAATTCATGTGCGACAACATTCATCATAAATGTTACATAAGCAACTCTAAATACGCACCAAATGCCAAGCATCACACACATTGGTACTAAAGCGTGACGGGCTCCTCTTAAAGTAGAAGCTGTACAATGTGCATAAGCAAGTAATGGATAAAAGAAACATACCGTTCTAAGAGCTGTTACCCCGTTAGAAATAACTTCAGCAATATCTTCACTATCACCTGAAACAAACATTTGAATAAAATATGGGGCTAAGAAATAATTTATAACACCGATACATTCAGCGATGATACATGAAGTAATAATCGCAAAATGGGATCCTCTTTTAGCCCTTTCTAGTTCCCCTGCACCTAAATTTTGCGAAACGAAAGTTGCAAGAGCTAATTGGAAACAAGTGATTGGTAAAAAAGCAAAACCTTCAATTTTTGAATAAGCTCCACATCCTGCAGTCGCAGCTGATGAAAATGAATTAATATTCTTTTGAATAAATACATTGGCTAGTGCAATAACTGAATTTTGAATGCCAGAAGGGATGCCATTATAAAGAATCTCTTTTAAAATAGGTAAATCAAATTTTAATTTTTTAATTGATAAATGATATATCGTCTTCTTATTTAATAAAGAAAAGAAAGCTAAAAGCATCGAGACAAATTGAGAGATGATAGTCGCGTAAGAGGCTCCTTCAACGCCTAAAGAAAATACTTCAATAAAAAAGATATCCAAACCGACATTTAAAATTGAAGAAATAATTAAAAAGATTAATGGTCTTTTTGAATCTCCTAAAGCTTGTAAAATTCCGGCAAATACGTTATATAAAATTACACCAGCTACCCCGAAAAAATAAATTCTAAAATAAGCGATTGATTTATCAATTACATCACTCGGCGTATCCATCGCTTGAAGCATTAATGGAGATAACATGACTCCGGCAAATGTTAGTATAACTGAAGCAATTAAACCTACTAAGACATCATTATGAATTGCTTTACGCATATTCAAATGATCTTTTTGGCCAAAATAACGGGCAATAACTACTCCAGCTCCTGAAGAAAGACCAATAAAAAACGAATTAAAAAGATAGATTAAATTACCAGATGAACTAACCGCGGCAAGAGCTTCTTTACCAACTAAGTTACCGACGATAATTGAATCGACGATGTTATATAAAGATTGAAATAAATTTGAAAAGAAAATAGGGATTGCAAAAGTAACGATTAATTTCCACTCTTTTCCTTTCGTCATGTCTAAAGTTTTTGTCATATTCACACCTACGAATACAACCATTATACATCAAAAGAAAAGATAGCGTTACGCTATCTTCATCTTTTTAATATTTTAGTTTAATGGAGGAGTAACTCCAGTATCGACATTAGAAGGTTTATTTAATAATTTTAATAAGATTGGTGCGACTAATGAAGTAACTAAGATTAATACGACAACGAAAGTTGTAATATTAGGATTTACTACCGATTTAAGTTTTTCGCAACAAACTAGAGCGACTTCTGCACGAACCATCATACCTACACCGATTGAACAAGAATCTTTTAAACTAAAACCACAAGCTTTAGCCACTAGTCCGCATCCTAAGAGTTTACCTAAAATACCAACGATAACAAATAAGACACCGAGTAAAATAAACGATCCATCAATGTTATCAAAACTCATAGTAATACCTATATTCGCGAAGAAGACAGGTCCAAATAAGAATCCAGTAAAGATATCAGTTCTACGATCAATATATCCTTTATCGACGTTACTTGATAATAAGATACCAGCTAAGAAGGCACCAGTAATATCCGCGACACCGAAAATTTCTTCAGCGATCCACGCATAAGTAAAGCAAATAGCTAAAGCAAATACTGGAATTCTTCTATGATGATCATATCTCTTTGATAATTTTTGGAAGAATTTACAAAGAACAATACCAAATGGAATAAAGATAACAAAGAATAAAACAATACCTAAGACAGATGAAACAGCTTGGTTCATATTCCAAGAATTAAATACTTTTACTAGTGTTGCGCTAGTTCCACTAGTAACGCCATCTAAACCTAAGACGAGTGAAAGAACAACTACCCCGATAATATCATCTAAAATAGCCGCGGAAACAATACACGTTCCCATCTCTGAATCAAGTTTTCCTAATTCTTTTAAAGTTGCAACCGTAACTGAAACACTTGTTGCAGTTAAAATACAACCATAAGATAACGCTTCTTTATAGTTTTCACCAATATTAGAATATCCTCCTTCAAGGAAGAACATCGTAACTAAGAAGCCAAGTCCCATTGGGACAATAACACCGGCAAGAGTAACTAAAATTGATTTAACACCAGTAGATTTTACTTTTCCTAAATCAGTTTCTAGTCCTGCACTAAACATAATTAATACAACGCCAACTTTTGCTAGAAATCCTAGTCCATCAAGTCCATCATCTCTAAAGATATAACTTCCGATTGTTGGAATTAATCTTACTAAACCGAGTAAGATACCACCTACTAAGTAACCGACGACTTGTGGTAGGCCATATCTACGGCAGATGATAGCTAAGGATTTACATACAAGTAATATTAATGCGATTGGTAATAATACAGAAACAAAGTCCATAAAATTTTTTTCTCTCCTTTTAAGCACTAAATTATTATAGACCTAAAAATAAAAAGTTAAAGAATTTAATGAAATTTTACAAATTATTTTTTATGTAAATACTTTCAATTTTATCTTATCTAATTTTTTATTAAAAAAGCTCAAACTTTTACATTTGAGTTTAATAATACTAAATATCTAAATAATCAATAATAATATTTTTATTTTTATAAGTTACTTTTGCTTTCGCTCCTGTAATTATTGGCATTGATGGATCGAAGTGACCTAAATCAACATCCATTAATAAAGGAACATTAAATTTCTTTAAGCTCTTCTTAAATGCTTCAATATGACTTACCCCGAAAGGTTTAGAATCAAAATCTAAAGGTCGACCAATAATAAAACCTTTAACGTATTTAAACCAACCAGCTTCTTTAAGTTGAAATAAGCCTCTTTCAATATCAATTGGAGATAATTCACAACTTTCTAAAAAGAAGATAATCCCGTCGTCACGATATTTTTCAATATAACTTCTAGTTTTATCAAATCGTGTGCCACATAAATTTAATAAACAATCTAGGCAACCACCGAGTAAACGACCTTCAAAAAATAATTCATCTTTCTTAGGATAAGTAATAATCTTCTTTATTTCCGAATAATTACTTTCACATAATGGATTTTCTTTTGCTTCAGGAAATTTTTCTTTTTCCCAATAAGGATAACCTTCAACCTTCTTTGTTTTGCCCATTAATAAATCTAAACTATCTTTAGTAGAATAAACATATGGTTTAAAAGCAAAAGCCCCGGCATTAACACCGTAGATAGAATAAACTTCTGCGATAGTAGTTAAGGTATAAGTTAAATTAGTATTATCAGAAAAACCCATGAATAATTTACTTTTTACTTTTGAGATTGTCTTAAAATCAACATAAGGAAGAATTTCACACATCGTTTCTCCTCCTCCAACTGAGATAATGACATCAATAGAAGGATCTAAATATGCTTTATTAAATTCATAGGCGCACTTTTTAGGAGTATTTGATCTAGTTTTATCTAAAGCTAGATAGATGTTTTCTCCTTCCACAACATTAAAGCTATCTTCTTTTAAATTCTTAATCGCATAAAGAAGTCTAGTTTTATAAGGTTCAGTAACGCAGCCAAAAGAAGGGGCGATTAATTCAATTGTTCCATGTTCTTTTAAATAATTAATTTCTTTCATAAGGACTCCTAATAAGTATAATTTTATCAATTTAACAAAATAGCCAATAAAATAGTTAATATTAACTTTTTTTAATTTTAATAAATTTTCTTTATTATTTCTATCTTGATAAAAACAAAAATCTTGGTATTATTTAAATGTAAGCGTTTACATACGCGAACATTTGGAGGGAATATGAAAATAAAAAAACTATTTAAAGGTTCATCAGGACTCTTAATCATTAGTTTAATTGTTTGTCTATTCTGTTCTTTCTTCGCTTCACTAGTTCAATCAGGTGGATTTAGCTATGAAGTTAATGAAGTCACCATCGATATGGATGAATTCTATGAAAGAACTTATAAGGATGCAACAACTAAACCATATCGATTATCAATTGGTGAAAATAAAGACGGTTTAGTCAACGCTAAATTAACAGGTTATATTTATAAAGGAAGAAACGTAAATAAAGACAATCCTGCCCCATGTATCGTCCTAACTCATGGCTATTTAAATTCAAAAGAATTTGAAGAAGCTCCAGCGATTGAAATGGCTAGAAGAGGATATGTCGTCTTCGCATTTGATCAATATGATCATGGTGATTCTACTTGGGATACTCCATCAAGTTTTAATTTCTACGCTTGGTCAGTATATGATGCAGTTCAATACATGTATTCACAAGATTACGTTCTTAAATCTAGTGATGGAACTGGAATGATTGCTGTTTCTGGTCACTCAATGGGTGGTTTTTCAAGTGAACTTGCCACTGCACTCGATCAAATCGAATTAGATTTCCATATGTCTAGTGCGCAAAAAATCGTCGCAACTCTTGCCGTTGGTGCAGATTTTAGATATGTCGATTTCTATACTCAAGCTTATTCAGGTGGAACTTATTCTTCTACTTATATGACTTATAAAAATAGAACATGTGGAACTATTGCTGGTGAATTTGATGAATTCTTCTTTGATAACGATAATGATAAAGAAGTTATTAAAAAAGATTATGTTTCTGATAAAGTAGGTTATTCTATGTTAGGCTTAACTTCAAAAGGTAAAGCTAATACATTCTATAAGGTTGATCCGTCTAGTAACACAGCTTATGAAACAGAAGAAAGTGTTATTTCAGGATATGGTGAAAGAATTATCTATCAAGTAAGTGGTGATCACCCATATAATACTTGGTCACCAGAAGCTACCGGAAGAATGATTGAATTCTATGATCACGCATTTACTTATCAATTACAATTACATAATTTAAATTCTCCAGCAGCATATGGAATTGTCCAAAAAAGTGGACAAATCTGGTGGTTAAAAGAAGTATTTACTTGTATTGGTTTATTTTCTTTAATCGGAGCATTAGTAGGTGGAACCAACCTTTTAACTAGAGCTCCAATAACTTGTTTAGTGACTACTGATGAATATGAAATTGTTCCAGTTGAAAAGAATTCTAAAGCAAGAAAGATTATTTCTAATATTGTTACTCTCTTCTCTATCTTATTAAATTTCTACTTAATCGTTCCATTTATGAATCGAAGCGGACTAGATTTAGCAATAAATTTTTCAAAAGTAATTCTTTATACTTTATTAGTCGCACTTATTGGACTCGGTATCGCTTATATTGTTATTAAATCCTTATATAAAGATGATAATGAAACTAAAGGATTATTCGGACATTATTTTGTTGGTATTACGGTAATTGGACTCATTACTTATATCTTTAAATGGTTAGTTACTGATGGAACAAGTATTATTACTGCAGGAAGTATTTACTGGTCCGCGCCAAGTATTAATACTATCGTTTATTGGGCAATTACTTCTTCTCTACTAGGTTTAATCTTTACATTAATTAATTACTTCTTCATTTCTAAAGATCGACAAATTTGTCATTTAGGTTTAAAAGCAAGTTTTGGAAAAGTTATTTTTAATTTAGTTATCGCAATTGTCGTTTGTTTAGGGGCATGGCTCGTTATTTTCTTAACAAAAATCATCTTTAAGACCGATTACCGAGTTTATACATATGCATTTAACGATATTAACAATATTCAATTTGTTACAGCCTTAAAATATATGCCTTTATTCTTTATCTTCTATCTATGTTCAGGTATTACGATTGCTCACGCAACTGCAGGTAAAAAAGGTCTTAAAGCTGATTTATTAGCGATAGCAATTATTACTTTACCTTCTGCATTATTCTTACTCTATCAATATGGAGTTTTATATAATACAGGAACTGCTCCTTATCCTAATTTCTCATTAAATGGAATCTTAGTACAAGGATTAATCTTAACACTCATATTTATGAGTATCATCCAAAGAAGAACTTTAGAAAAAACTCATTCAATTTGGTTAGGAGTATTCATTAATACCATCCTCTTTACAATGATTACCTTAGCTTCAACTTGTATTTATAACATTGCATTATAAATATCAATTAAACGAACAAAAGCCTTCAATTTTGAAGGCTTTTTAATTCATAAAACTTGTCTCATATAATAAGAACAATACATTAATATCATAGTCATAAAATGCATAATAAGGATCACAACTTGTCATATATGCATAACTATGTAGAAAATTTATAGCATATTGAGGCTGAAAATCATCATTTTGTTTTAAAAATTTAATTGCATGTTCAAACTTCTTTTCGATGTCTAAATTAGAGTTATCTTCAAACAATCGACTATTATCATTTTCAGGTTTATTTTGTTGTTCTAATAAATCTAAAGGTTTATGATCAAATTTTATAATATAATATTTATAACCGTCTGAAACAATTTTATTAACACCGTTATAATAATAAACTAATCACCATTAGATAAGTACTTTATTTTAGATTGCTTCTCAATATATTTTAAATTGGTATCATTACATTTACTGCAACCGAATTGAAAGGAAATAGTAATTAATAATAATAAAGACATAATTCCTAATATTTTTAATGCTGTTTTCATGTTTATTTCCAATCAAATATAATATTTAAAAACTTTAAATGCATAAATCCCTCCTAATACGCATTAAAATTTATTTATTAAAATAATGATTTAATAATGCAACTAAAGCTTTGCCGTGACGTGCTTCATCTTTTGCCATTTCATGGACAGAATCATGAATTGCATCTAAATTAAGTTGTTTTGCTCTTGTTGCAATATCTAATTTGCCATAGCAAGCTCCATTTTCTCCTGCAAGCATCTTTTCTAAGTTTGCTTTAGTTGATGAAGTAACTAATTCACCAAGCATTTCTTGGAATCTTGCCGCGTGTTCTGCTTCTTCATGAGCGATTTTTTCTAATGCAAGAGCGATTTCAGGATAACCTTCTCTATTCGCAACTCTTGCCATACATAAATACATGCCTACTTCAGAACATTCACCATTAAATTGATCTCTTAATGCTTGAACGAGTTTTGGATCAACATCTTTTGCGATACCTAAAACGTGTTCTGTAGGCCAAGATAATTCTTTATTATCTTCTTCAACATAAGGAACTAGATTATCTTCTCCTGCATGACATACTGGACATACTTTTTCTGCTCCTTCAGGAATTTCAACGATTTGACCACAAACTTTACAACGATATTTTGCCATAACTACCTCCTCATTTTATTGGCTATTTTTTAGAAAAATGGATGACTAAATTATATGAAGTAATATCTCCATCAACATAGGAACTAAGGGTCTTAATTAAATTATCATCAATGATATCAATAATTTCATTAGTTTCATCATTAACCGCATGTGCGTGATCGTAGACTCTTTTATCGTAAATGCATTTTCCTTCACTATCAATTTCGTATTTCTTTATATAACCCTCATCGACTAATAACCCCAAATTGCGATAGACTGTTGATAAAGAAACGCTAGGATTTTTACTTTTTACCATAAAATAGATTTCTTCTGCTGATAAATGTTTATCTGAATTTCTAATTGTTTCTAAAATTTCTATTTTATTCTTTGTCATACCTATTTCCTTTTAGGAATAATTCCTATTCCCATAATAATATCATATCAAAAATAAATGTAATGTCAATTATTTTTTAACTAATAAATGCTTTTATTTTTTCCGCGGTTATCTTCCATTGTTCTTCATTAGTGATGCTTGCTTCTCCATCACCACTTTGGTGTCCGTAATTACCAAATCCTCCGTGATTACCTCCATCAATTGTATATTCAACGTAACGAGAAGAAAAATAATTTTTGCTTTCCGCATATTTATCTTGTTTTAAAACTTTATCTTCACTACCTTTAATTGTTAAGCATTCTACTGTGCTAGGTTGAATTTCGGTAACGTAACTTGCTAGAAGAATTAATCCTTTTATCTTATTAGATGTATCTTTTGCTTCATAACTTCCAGCCATTGCCCCACCTAAAGAATGTCCACCTAAATAATACGAATTATAATTCTTATTATCATTAATGACGTCGCTTGCTTCATTAATACCAAAGAAAGCTAAATTAAACGGCATATATACAAGTGCGACATCGATATTTTCTAAAGCGATCGTTTCTACTAAACCAACATAGGCTTTTGCTTCAACTTTCGCTCCTGGATAAAAGATATATAAAGCATCAGCTTTTTCATTCTTTTTAGAATAAATATCATATCCATAATAAGAAGTTTTTTCGACATTTTCGTTATTAACATATTCTAATGCATGATAATAATTACTAACGTAAATAAAAAATCCTCCTACTACTCCTCCAATAATAAGAAGAGGAATTAAGATCCATAATGTAATTTTTAGTTTTTTGTTCTTTTTCATTTTAATCACCATAGTTCATTATAAATCATTTAAATTTTTATATATAGAAAAAAGGTAGAAAAGCCTAGTTTTCTACCTTAAAATCTTCTTTTACTTTCTTCTCTACTTCATTACAGATAACTTGTAATGAACAAGAATGACAATCCATATTTACTTTATTCATTAAATGATCAAGTGCTTTAGTAATATTTTCACTCTTAGTTACAATTTCGTTTAGTTCATCATATTGATAATCATTTAGACTAATAAAGATTATTTTAACATTCTTAACAAATGGTAATTCTTTATATTTCTTTATTAAATAACTACCTAGCGTTGAAAAATCCATCTTATCTTTCTTTAAAAAGTCTTTAGAAATAACAATGCTTTCTTTTTTTGAAAATGTTGATTCACGTAACATTATTCCTTCTAACGAACAATGATATTTTACATAATCAAATTTTCTAATATCATTATATAAGGTATTTCCCTTCCCAATTAATGATGAATCAACGCTTCCTAAGGTAATTCGCGCGTAAGAACAATCTTTATTTATCTTATTAAGATTTTCACCAATAAGAAGAACTTCGTCTTTTAATTCTTCTTCAGTGATTAAATTAATATTGATACCTTTATTTACTCCTCCACCTAATTCATAAGCTTTATCATCTTTAAATATTAACTGATTATCGTTTTCTTTAAAAACTTTATCTAAATTAAGATCTAACTTTTTTAATGAATAAGAAGAATTGATTTTATTTATTTCTTCAATTAATTCATCGTAAATAAACATAATTAAATTTTACGTTCTCTCTTCCTTTTATCGTAGATTTTAATTAATTTAGATTCTAAGAAGGCGGTTAACTTCATATCGAGGTTAAAGAAATAAACGACGAACAATAAGCCAAAGAATACTCCTATTCCTCCTAGAATAGTACAAACAATACTAATCCATAAATACCAATTTAAATATGGAAATAAAGTCCAACTCAATACAATTAAAGCGGTGCCAATAATCATATTATCTTCCTCCAGCAAGGCCTTTTTGACGTGCGTATTCTGCCGCGCCGAGGGCTCCCATTAACTGAGGATCAATTGGTAAATTAACAACTTTTAAATGTAATACTTTTTCAATCGCATCTTTTAAACCATCGTTTTTCGCGCATCCACCAGTTAAAGTGATGTTATCAGTCGCCCCAGCTTTTTTCGCCATAACGAAACATCTCTTAGCTACCGAGAATTCAATACCCGCGGCAATTTCATCCATTGGTTTACCTTCACCAACCAAAGAAATAACTTCACTTTCGGCAAATACTGTACATTGAGCCGTAATAGGAATAATATTCTTTGCTTTTAAACTTAATTTAGAAAATTCAGGTAATTCCATTTCAAAGGCTCTAGCCATTGCTTCAAAGAATCGACCTGTACCTGCCGCACATTTATCATTCATCGCAAAATTTAAAACTGTGCCATCTTTATCAACCGCGATGCCTTTAACGTCTTGTCCTCCAATATCAATAATTGCTTTGACATTAGGATCAGTGACGTGAACGCCCATCGCGTGACAAGAAATTTCAGAGATATTTTCATCTGCAAAAGGAACTTTATTTCGTCCATAACCAGTTCCAACTAAATAAGCTAAATCTTTTGGAGAAGAAAGTCCTTCTACTTGAGAAATTGCTTGATTTAACGCATCTTCGGCGCTTAAAACTGAATTAATTCTACTTCTTAAAGTGACATTAGCCACCATTTTTCCATTTTCATCGATAATAACACATTTTGTATATGTACTACCGGAATCACATCCACCAAAATATTTCATTTTTCTTCCTCCTACCATGAATTTGCATCATCTATAATTTCTAAGCTTGGATCAACTGGTTCTTCGCGCATAATTGAACGCATATATCTATTAACATCATCTCTAATACTTTGTTTTGAAATGACACGTGGATCCATTAAATCGTGGTTAACCCAGATGAGTCTAATACCATGTTCTCTCGCTCTTTCTTCAAATAAGCCATGCATTCCATCTAACGCCTTACAAGCAATATGTTCCCAAAGAATGACCATATCAGCTTTATAATAATCACAGAATCTCCATAAGTCATCGAGTAAAACTTCATAACCTCCGTGAGTTCTATTTCTCATAATCATCTCTTGATATAATTTTGCAATATCATAAATTGCTTGTTCTTTATTATCTTCAGAAATTTGATCAAAATAAACTAAAGATAACATATCAACTAAAGGTAAGATACCCCAACAATTTTGTAACCAAGGTAAGAAATCAGTATAGAATTGAGATTGAACACCCCAGATAATCGCTCTATGACGATTTTCTTTACAAACTAGTGCCTTACGTTTAAAGGCCTTTTGAGCGAGTTTAGTAATCTTTTCATCAGCTTTAACGAAAGCATCTGCTCTACCTGCAACAGCCATATAAGTCGTTTCAGCATATAAAGCTAAGTTTGCACCAAATACTTGAGGATACATTGTTCTTGACATTTCCATCCAACCAAAACGATGTCTATTTTCAATGTTAAAGCGTTTTGCGCATTTAAAATAATAATTCCAATCCCATATTTCACCAGTATGCTTTTCAATGAATTTAATCGCATTTCTAATTTCTTGTGCCGCGTATTCTTGAACACCTTCTTCCGTATGACGTAAAGGAGCCGCGATTTGGAAAGTAGGAATACCAAATTCTTCGTATTTCTTTGCCATAATGCCGTTACCTAATAACGATCCATCACAAGTGGTGTTACATTGAATTGCGCATGCTCCATAAATTGGCATATCTTCATCAATGGCCGCGCCAGCTTCGGCTGCCGGCATTGGACAAACGTCACCTGGTAAACCCATTTCTTGAATGACATCGAGATAATGAGTTACCGCGCCTCCGTTAAGCAAAACAGAGACGTAAACTGCCGCGGTTTCCCAACTTACCGCATATAAATTAGGGAAGCCACACATGATATGGAACATTTCGTTTTCATCAAGAATAACGATTTTCTTAGAGAATTTTTCATTATTTCCGCATCTTTTATCTGCTTTAAAGACTCTACCTAATAATTGAGCGACGTCTTCTGCGACTAGATCATATTCAGTATGAGCGATTCTTAAAGCTTCTTTTCTTAAACCAGTTGTATGCTTATCAATCATCATTGGTACTGCGAGATAATTTAACATCCATCTATATCTAAAGAAGCCTTTTAAATTGTTAGGTTTAACGATGAATTTAGACAGCATCAACATGATCTTGAGCCAGCATCTAAAGTCATAAACTGTATCAACAACTCCACGCCACTCTCTTCTTTTTCTTACTCTTTTTCCATTATAGAGTTTACCTAATGGTTCACTACCAACTTTACTGCCCATTATTTATTCCCTCCTTGGATTTTCTTAATTTCAATGCTCTCAACAAAAGCTTGAACTCTCGTTCTAATTTGTCCTGAATTACCCACTGCATATGGTCGATCAATTGATAAAACTGGATAATGATATTCATCTCTTAACATATGCGTACCTGTCATTCTTTCATAAGCCCAAGGATCACAGAATTTCATTTGTTCGTAGATAATTCCATCAGCTTTATATTCTTTCGCAATTTTATTAACATATTCTTTTCTATATCTAAATTTATCCATATTCATATGACGTGGACACATGCAGTTATACATGTAAAATGAACAAATTTGCGTTAGTACATCATCTTTATCGTTAAGAATAATTTCTTGTCGACCTGGTAAAGAACCAAAGCAGAATCGATCAGCGACAACTTCCGCGCCTGATTCTTCAATAAGTTTAATCATATCGACGTCATCAACTTCTGAACCGACTACCATTACTCTTGCGCGATATTTTTTCTTTTCATCAGGAACTCTAGTTTTAATTTCTTCAAGCGTTTCTTCTAATTTATCAAGTAATAAATAATGAGGGCAAACATAAGTACACATCGTAATAATATGGAATTCATAACCAGTGATACGAGGATTATCTTCTTTTCTAAAATTACCAATTTCAGTAATTAAGCGACATAATTTATTATATTCTTTAACTGCTTCGCGTAACGCGTCATCACTTACATCAATACCAAAATGATCATGTAACGAATTTAATACTTTCTTACGGCATTCTGAAACATATAAAGAAAGACCATTTTCATCGGCTTTCATCGGTACTTCAAGATATTCAAAGAAGAAATTTTCTTGAGGCATCGTTTTTAATAATTCCATATTTTCAACGCATCTATTGATCATTGTACATCCATCAGGTGCGAGTAAACAGTCGAGGAATTGATAGCCTCCTTCAATCGCTCTTTCAAGTAATGCTCTAGTATATTCACATAGGAAGGAAGTCATATAATAAGTGCCCATTTCTAATGAACCAGTTCGTGGGGCTCTTAAACGTGTGGAGAAAGTTCCTTTTAAATTAAGTAAAACTTCAGGAACTTGATAACATACGCTACCAACACATTTTAAGCCATCTTCTTTAGCTTTTCTTACTAGTTCGTTATTCGCATCTTCTAGTAATTTTTCAAAATAATATAAATGTTTTAAATCTTTCATTTTTGCCTCCTAAAGTACGCCTAATTTTTCTAAGGCCACTTTTACTTTTTTTGTAATTTCCGCCTCTTTATTTAAACTAAAGATTGAATTACCTTCGACATCAGATAACATCATTTCATTATCATCTTTAATCACGCTTAATAAATTTAACGAATCTAAATCTAATTTATTTACATCGACAAATTCATGTACTCTGTTTAAGATTAATCCATCGGTTTCATACATTACTAGATCGTGCGCGACTTTCTTAATTGTTTTAGTTACTTCAATACCTTTCTTTGAAGCATCACTAACTAAGACTAGATGAGTTACTTTTTCCATCACTCTTCGATTTACTTGTTCAATTCCCGCTTCTCCATCGATCACAACGTAATCAAAATTATTCGCGATTAAAGATATGACTTCTTTTAAATATGCATTAACTTTACAATAACAACCGCTCGCTTCTGGTCGACCAATGGCGAGAAAAGAAATATTATTAATTTCTACTAATGCATCAAAGATTTGATATTTTGCTTCTGATAAAATTTCTAAAGCTTGTTTAGAATCTCCATTAGAAGCGTGTTCAATAAATAATTTTCTTATATCATCGACAGTTGAACCTGAACTAACTCCTAAAGCAGTTGATAAACCAATCGCAGGATCCGCATCAATCGCTAAAATCTTTTTATTTGGATATGCTTCATGAAGTAAACGTATACTTAAGGCTGATATAGAAGTTTTTCCTACTCCGCCTTTACCACAAAAGGCTAATATTACTGGTTTAGCCATATTATTTATCCTCGAGATGAACTATTACATATCCATCGACTAAATTAGCTTTAGAAAGTTTACCTTTAACTTTTAATTTTCTTTCCATTAAATCAGTAAAGACAAGTAAATCTTTATCAAGTTCAATTGACATAACATTCTTCATTAAGATGTTACTATCATCTATTTTATCTTTATAAATTGTTGATAAGCACATAAAAATTATCTCCTATTAATTTAATAAATTTAAAGCTTCTTCTAAAAAAGAATTACCTTCTTTATATGCTTTTAAAGCATTTAAAACTTTTTCGTAAGCTTCTACATTAACTTCTTTTAAAGACGAAGCTAATTCATCTAATTCCTTATTATGTGATTCGTTATGCTTAATTAAATACGAAATGAGTACAATAAGCTCTTTTTTATTATTATTTTCTTCCATATGTTATTACCCCAAATAAACAATGTCATCATTTAATTGATAAAAGTTTATCAATATATAATGTATCACTCTTAACTAGTGTTGTCAATAAAAACTACAATTCTTTACATGTGTCTAAAATATATTTATATTTTAAAATGTTTATTAATTTGTTAAAATATCTTTCGAGGTGAAGAAAAATGAAAAAATATCAAGGTGTTATCGCAGGTATTATCTTATTATTATTAGGACTTGGAATTCTAGGAGCTTTTATAAGTCTATTTATCATCTTTAATTCTTCAATTAAATCCGCGGTTAATAACGATACTTCATATATCTTTATTATTCTTTTATTAAGCTTGGTTAGTTTATTCTTCATCATTACAGGGATTTACGTCATTTATAAAGAAATATTATCAAGTAAAAAATTAGATGCGCTTGACGCATTAGGTATAAGAAAAATTGGTATTGTAAAAAATGTTCGTAGTCATAAAAATGATTCAACATTAATTCAATTTGATTTAGAAGTAATCATTTCAAAGAAGGGAACTAAGCATACATTTATTTCAGAATGGATTCCATATCGCAATTTTCCAATTGAAAATGGCGTTTATTTATATGTAATATATGCGAAAGATAACTTAGAAAAATACGCAATTGTTTACAATAAAATCATTAGAAAATAAATATTAATCTAAAATAGCCATATTTTATGAATTTTAAAAATTAGGTCAGGAAAAAATCGGAAGGTTAAAAATTTTTACCTTCTTTTTTCATGTTCAAAATTATTAAATAACTTGTTTTTTCGAACGAATTTTTATGTAAAGGGTTTCTGTAATCTCTTACATTTTTTTGTAAACGTTATCACAATAAATTACATTGTTTTTTAGTTTGAAAAATAATTATATATATGTGGTCAAAAGGAAAAGACCACGAAATATAAATTAAAAAGGAGATGAATTATATGTCATATACAGTAGACGGCATCATTAACAAAAACAAGGTAAACGCAAAAAACTTTACTTCATTAGAAGACGCATATAATTATTTAGATAAATTATTAGATAAGACTAATGCGCAAGTAGAAGACGTAGTTTCTAAAGATTCTACAATTGAATATTATTGTACTGATTATACAAGATTATTTGTTACAGCTAATTTATTCTAATTAAAACTTGTTTTTAAAAAAATCTCAGGCGATTAAACCTGAGATTTTTATTTGTCTTGTAAATATTTAACAATGCGTTCCATTGAGCTAGCGAATTCTTCATCAGAGTTATTATTAAATACAATGAAGTTTTTTATTCCAACTGGTTCAGTAAAATTACATCTTTTAATGTATTCATCCCAGTTCGCGAGTTTCCAAGTATCACGATCAGAATTTCTAGCAATCATTCTTTCTTTACATACTTCTGGAGAAGTTTTAACCCAAATGACGACTAATTCTCCTCCCATATCTTCTAATTTCTTTTCAAGATTGTGCATGTATTCTATATCTCTTATTTCACGAGTAAATGGGGCGTTAATTAAAACTAAATCTTCATATTGAATTGCTTCAAAAGCTAAATCTAGAACGCAGTAATATTCTTCATTACGAATATATTTTTCAAAGAAATCACTAGAACGATTATATTCTTCATTTGCGACTAGAAAGATTTGTTTTGATAAAGTAATTAAAGTATCTTTGTCTAAATAGACAACGTGCTCTAGTGCTGAGGCAAGTTTTTTAGAAATATAAGTTTTACCGCAAGCAGGTGGAGAAGTTACTAAAATTAACTTTTTAAGAATTTTACCCATAAGTTAGTTCCTCACAATCTAATTTATTATATTTTATCGATAAATAAAAATCAATTATTTTACTTTAACACCTAAAATTGTTATTAAATTAATCGCTTGGTTCGCGTTGACGCTCATACCTTTTAAAGAATAAGCATTGATTTTTATTTTGGCAATATTTGAAGTTGATAAATCTAAAGCATCAATCTTCATGTTGAGTAATTCGCTACCTTCTAAATCTAAATTATCAAAAGTAGAATTTAAAATATAAGTTTGATTAAAGAATGATTCTTTAATCGCGCTATCTTTTAAAGTTAAGTTATTGATGTTAGAAAAAGAAAAATTTAGATATCGACAAGAAGAATTAATTATCGTTAGATTCTTAATACTAGTTTGATCCATATGGATATTTAATAACTTACAATTATTAAAATATAAGTTATTAACACCATACTTAGTTAAATTAACATTAATAAGTGAGCAATGATCAAAAATACAATTAACAAAATCAACGTTAATTAATTTTATTTTAGAAAAATCAACATTATTGAACTTACAGTCAGTAATTTTAATGTCTTTAATAATTAAATCTTCTGATTGTTCAAGAAAAGTAATTTCTTTTCTTAAGAAGTCTTCATTTTTAATACATTCTCTAAGATCAACTGACTCTAAATTATTCAAGATGATTTTATTTTCTTTCATATTATTTTTTTAATGCCGCTAATTCTTTTGCAATTAAGCTACCAACAAGAGCATTATTATAAACAAGTTTAATATTTGCTTCTAATGAAGTTCCTTTAGTTTGATCAGCAATTTCTTTTAATAAGAAAGGAGTAACATCTTTTCCTTTAATGCCATTTGCATCGGCTTTATTTAATGCGTCATCAATATATTTATTAATAACTTCATTAGGTAAAGAATATTCGTCAGGAATTGGATTAGAAATTAAAACGCCACCGTCTAATTTTAATGCGCGTTTATAGAAAATTGTTTCAGCAATTTCATGTGCATCATCCATCTTATAATCAAGTTTTAAGCCTGAATCTTTTGAATAGAATGCTGCAAGATTTTCTGATTTATAGCCAAGAACTGGTACACCTTGAGTTTCAAGATATTCTAAAGTTCTAGGTAAATCTAAGATAGCTTTAGCTCCTGCACAAACAACTGTTACATTAGTATGTGCGAGTTCTTGTAAGTCAGCAGAAATATCCATAGTTACTTCACCATGTCGATGAACTCCACCAATTCCACCGGTCACAAAGACTTCAATTCCGGCGTATTGAGCGAGAATCATTGTGGTAGAAACTGTTGTTGCTCCCCACTTTTTCTTTGCCATAACAACTGGTAAATCTCTTCTAGAAACTTTTAAGATTCCTTTAGTTGAACCAAATTTTTCAATTTCATCAGGTGACATACCGACAATTGGAGTTCCATCAATAATACCAATAGTCGCGGGTACGCAGCCATTTTCTCTAATAATTCTTTCTACTTCTAAAGCAGTTTGAACGTTTTTTGGATATGGCATACCATGAGAAATGATGGTAGATTCTAACGCAATAACAGGTACATTATTTTTTAAAGCTTCTTCTACTTCTTTTGAAATTTTAACTAACATATTCTTTCCTCCTATAATAATGGTTGTAAGTTTTCAATTATTTTACATAAAAAATGGGCAAATTTACTTTGCTTATGTCCAGTCATATCGATACATATTGGGAAAGTATCTAAAAAATCTTTCTTAATATCTTGAATAACAGGACTTGAAGCAAACCAAACGGCGTCTTCATAATGATGGATTAAGCTACGATAATCTAAATTAATCGTTCCTACTTGGGCAATTTTATCATCACACACCATTTGTTTAGCATGAATAAAACCTTTTTCAAATTCATATACTTTAACTCCAGCTCGTTGTAACCTTGCGTAGTTTGATCTCGTTAAAGCAAATACTAATCTTTTATCTGGGATATGAGGAACGATAATTCTTACATCGACTCCTCTTTTAGAAGCATTAATAAGCGCTTGTTTAATTTTATCATCACAAATAAAATAAGGTGTCGTTATATAAACATATTTTTCTGATTGATTAATCATATTGACAATGACATTTTCACCGATATATTCGCGATAAAATGGTCTAGGACCATCACCATATGGACAAACAATCCCTTCTTCATCATACTTATCATATTGATGTAAATAGATATCTACTTTTTCATTAGTTTTCGAAATAAGCATGTAAATAGTTAAGAATAAGACTGTAATAGAATCAACGGCAGGTCCTTGAATCTTAACCATCGTATCTTTCCAATAACCAAAACGTTCTACTTTATTAATATATTCATCCGCGATATTACATCCCCCGGTATAAGCAGTTTTTCCATCGATAATAAAGAATTTACGGTGATCTCTATTATTATGAACGGCAGAAGCAAATGGAATAAAACGGTTAAATTTATAAGCTTTTATTCCTAATTTTCTTAATCTTTTATAGAAAGAAGATTCGACTGTTTTAATTGAGCCGATATCATCATATATAAGTCTAACTTCAACACCTTCTTTAACTTTTTCTTTTAATATATCTAAGATTGAATTAAGCATATAGCCTCTTTCAATAATAAATGTTTCAATAAAAATAAATTTCTTTGCTTTTTTTAATTCAATGAGAAGATCTTCAAAATATTTTTCTCCACTTGGAAAGAAAGTAGATTTACATTTAGTATACCCCTTATTCGCATTAAAAGATTCTAGATAAGTAAGTTGACCAAGTTGAACTCGATCAATCTTTTCACCGATTTTTTCTTTTTTATATGTCTTATTTCTTAAATAGAAAGCATTTTCTTTTGTAAAGTTATAAAACAATCTTTTTTGTCTATAGGAAACATAGTTTCGAGAGAACATAAAATAAGTTACGATACCTAAGATTGGAAAAAAGATTAATAATGTACACCAAGATATTTTTGCTTCATTAGGCATATATCTAAAATTTAAGTTTAACGCGACAAGAATCGCTAAAAAGGAGACAGCTAAGTTAACATAAAATGAATATTCTTCAAAGGTAATAACGATGTAAACTAAAAAAGCCACTTGGACTATAACGAGTAATCCAAAGATAGTTAATCTACCAAATAAAGATGTTAATAATTTCTTTAAAAATTTCATTTTTATTGCTTCTCCTAAGCACAAATATTTTAACACATGTAAAATAGAATTGAGAAACTTTTTTAAATATGTTATGATATTTTTTGTGGAGGTATTTTGAACCGATATGGATCACCCGATATTGTTTATTGTATTATTTATCTTACTACTACTTTCAGCATTCTTCTCAGCTAGTGAGACTGCTTATACTTCATTCCCAGTTATTAGAATGAAGAATTTAGCGAAAACAAAAAAGACTGCAAAAATGGCACTTAAATTAAAAGAGTCATATGAAAAACTTATTTCTACAATTTTAATTGGAAATAATATAGTTAACATTGCTTTAACATCAATCGCAACTGTCATCTTCGTCGAAGAAGGATGGTCAACTGGATTATGTACTGCGATAATCACCATCGTTGTTCTTATATTTGGAGAAATTTTACCAAAGACTTTTTCAAAAATAATAAATATTAAATTTGCGATGATTGTAAGTTATCCTCTTACAGTACTTTTTTATGTATTTTATCCAATCACTGCATTATTTGAATTAATTACTAGAGGAGTTAAAAAGCTTTTCAAAGTCAAAGAAGAAGTATCGATGACTGAAGAAGAATTTGAAATTCTCGTCGATAATATTCATGACGAAGGCATTTTAACTAATGTTGAAAAAAATCTTATATTAAATACGATTGATTATGGTGACTTACTTGTCGAAGATATTATGACAAAAAATAAAAAAGTCATTTTCGTAAAAGACTCTGATTCACTAGAACATATTCAAGATGTATTTGAAACTTATAATTTCTCTCGTTTACCAATTGCAAGAAATAACAAGATTTCTTCTATATATGGCATTATTTATCAAAAGGAATTCTATGAAATGTTACTCAACGATGAACAAGATTTAAAATCAATAATTATTGAGCCAATATATACAAAACCTACGATTAAAATTTGTCGATTATTAAAAACATTCCAAAAGGAACATCAACATATGGCTATTGTTAAAAATGGTAATAAAGTCTATGGTTTAATCACAATGGAAGATATCATCGAAGAATTAGTCGGTGAAATTGAAGATGAATACGACGAAGAACGTGATGACGCTTATGAAAGTGCTGAAGAACAAGCGCGTATTGAAGAAGAAAAGCTACAACAAGATACTAATAACAATAAAGAAGAAATAAAACAAAATTAATAAAGTAAACATAAATAAAAGAACTTCAAGAAAATAAATTTAATCGTCTAAATTTATAATTGAAGTTCTTTTTTATTAATCTTTTTTAGCGATAGTAATATCCGCGATTGCAATAGGTTTATCACTATTTTCATCTTTAAAATAATGTTTCATTTCAGTCAATAATGCATCGCTATTCCATATATAATGATCAGTATAAGAACTATTTCCAAAGATAGAATAATCTTCAACTTTTAACGTATCATTATTTACATAATATTTTTTCATATTAGAATTAGTAGTATAAATTATATAATCTCTAAGAAAACAATTTCCTTCTATATAATTAACTAATAGTTCTAGATATTCAGGACAATTTTTATCTAAATAATATAAAGCGGCTCCTGTATGAAACATTTCAAAACATAAATCATAATGAGCATTAGTCTCTAATTTATCATAAGTTCCGGTTATAATAACTGAGTAATGACCTTTATTTCGGGAATTTTTCAAATAAGAAATACCTTTTAAAGCAAAATCGTCATGAGAGGATACATTATTGCAACTAGATAACATCAAAAATGGAAGTAATAATAAAATTTTTATTTTTGAATTCATATTTATGCCCCCTTATTCATATGAAAAATTAAGTTTAAGAACGCAGCGAATGATATTATCACCAAATCTAGTAAAAGCAAATTCAAAATAGTCTAAAAGTCCATAATTATTCCATGATATTATATTATGGTATGTCTCACCACACTGAGTTATGGAACAGCCATAAAAAGTCACATCATATTCAATCCTACACGAAGTATCATTTACGTAATAAGTATAATTTTCATTAGCTGCATAAATATAATAATAAGGGGTAAAATCCATACGTAAAACACAATAAATTAAGTCATCATCTTCAGCACGACTTACATTTTCAATAGTAAGTTCTTTTTCATTTATCATACCTATTGCATTATTTATTGTTTTAATTTCATGATTTTCATAAACTTCACAAGTTCCATTCATAATTACTTTACTATAGGTATCTGGCTCGTTAATGCATTTAATAGCTTTTAAAGCAAATTCATCATGGCTTACTTGTTTAAATCCATCGCTATTATTACCACACGAAACACTAGGTAAGATTAAACAAGGTAACAATAATAATTTTAACAATTTATTATTCATA
>CAVDMV010000011.1:0-55648 GCA_963610315.1 Acutalibacteraceae bacterium | reverse complement strand
CGAAGCTAAATCAGTAACACTTACTGGTAATCAAATGACAGATGCTTCATATAAAGCAGAAGGCCAAGAATACCTCGTCGCAGAAGCAGCAACAACTGATTATAACTGGGAAGAATTAAAAGCCCTTGGTTATACAGGAAAATCTGAATACAAATCAGGTTTAACAAGACTTGATGAAACAGGTGCAACAATCACCAATTCAACAGCGTTAACTACAACAAGTGATGGAGCATTTGAATATGGATCATTAAGTATCTATGTATGGTTTGATGGAACAGATTACTCATGTACCAATGCAATCTTTAGTTAAAAATAAATAGTTATTTATATAATAAATAATAAAAGTAAAGTAAATATGCTTAAAATAAGGCTTTCAACCGAGATAAATAGTCAATTTACTTTACTTTTATTATTGATTTTAATAAAATTGTTTTGTTACAGTGTGTTATTGTAATTATTTTTAAGATTGAAAATCTACACTCAACTTATGAAGGAGGGGGTTACAATTAAACAAAGTATTATCGATAAATATTATCGTTACTCGATAAGAAAAAAAGTAACAACTAGAGCTTTAATAGTTGTAGGTACAATTATCGCATTAATTGTGTTCCTCACTTATTATGGAACACAAGTTGGTAATTTTGTCATTAGTATTAAAGGTATGTACGATGCCGGTATATCACTATATGACAACTCAAATGAGAAACAACTTACGACTAGACTTACTGCCGCGCCACTAGGTAAAGGTATTGATGCTGATTATTCTTATATTCCTAACGATATAGGATCTATTGATGGATCACACAATTCAGAAGACGGTAGGTATTTAGCTTACACATTCTATCTTGTTAATTCAGGTACGATTGATTGCGATGTTAGAATGGAAATGTCACTAACAGAAAGTAGAAAAGATATTCAAAAGATTCTTAGAGTATTAGTTATCAAAGATAGTGACAATAAAGAAGACGGCATTGTTTATGCCGCACCTAAAGATGATGGTTCAGTTGAAACTATCACTGATGGGATTTATGATTATGGCCCAACAGTACCATTTAGTGGTGATCAAGTATTTTCTACAGAATACTCTGACTTCCAAGTTGGTGAAGTCTATAAGTTTACCATTGTTATGTGGCTAGACGGATGGGATACTGATGAATGCCAAGAAATGCTCGGAGGAGCTTTAAAAACTCAAGTAAACTTTAGTATATGCTAGTATACTAAAAACTAACAAAGACAAATTAATCTAATATAAGGCTATTAGGCCTTAAAGATGTATTGTTTGGAGAGTGATGATATGGATGAAATAAAAGAAGAAACAAATAAAAAGAAGGTTAACATTAAAAAAATCTTAAAGATTGTTGGCGATGTTCTTTTTGGACTTGTAATCATCTTTGTATTATTTATATCAATCACCAATCTAAAAGCTAAATCTTCAGGTGGAATACCAAATATCTTCGGATATGGATATGTCAATGTTTTATCTGATTCTATGAATGGAGATAAAGACGATTCATTTAAGAAGAATGATATGGTATTTGTTAAACTTCTTTCTACAGAAGAAGCAAAGAACTTAAAAGTTGGAGATATTATTACTTATAAAGGACAATTATCAGGTACGAGTGAAACAGGATTAATTTCGCATAGAATTATTTCTGCTTCAACTGTTGGTAATCAAACTTTATATGTAACTCAAGGTGATAATCCTTACGCTCAAATGGGTACTTCAGAAGGTAAAGCAACTGTATATTCTAACGAAGTACTAGCTGTTGTTACAGGCCATTGGTCTGGTGCAGGTGTAGTCTTTGCTTGGTTTGGTTCTAGCGTTGGATTCTTTGTTGTAGTAGTTTGTCCATGTATTATATTCTTAGTATATGAGATCATCTGCTTTACAAAGACAATATTAGAATATAAACAAGAAAAGACATTGCTCGTAGAAGATGGATTAGATCCTATACAAAAACAAATCTCAAATAGAAAACAAGCTTTAGAAGCATTAGTCAAAGATGGTTCTTTAACTCAAGAACAAGCTGATGCTAGCTTACAAAAATACATCGAAAGTTTATTAGATCGTGAAGATAACAGATAGTTATCGAAAGGAAATTAAAAAATGAAAAGAAAAATGAAAGGAAAATTGCTCTTATCAATCGCTACATTGTCTTTAGCGTTAGTTTCTTCTGTTGGTAGTACCTTTGCTTGGTTCTTAATGAGTGAAAATGCTGATTTAACTGGTTTAGACATTACTGTTACAACTGGTTCATCTGTTTTATTAAAAGATGAAGATAAATCAAGTGAAACACAAGAAATTTATTCTGAAACTTTCACTATTAAAGGTAAAGACGATGCAAAATGGGAAATGATTACTCCTGTTAGCGTTACTGCTGCAGCTACTGACGGCGAAGAATCTGGTAATGCAGCTAGCATGACAGTCGCAAGTGGTTTTAGACAAGTAAATATCAATAATACTATATCTAATAAATCATGGCAATATGATAATATAAATGCAGATAAAGTTAAAAAATATGAGAATACTCATGTTTATGGAACTACTTCTACAACTCAAGGTACTGTATCTACTACAGCTTATTATTATAAGATAGATTTTAAATATAGAGTTTCCACTGGTTATGATGTTAATATTGCATTAAAAGAAAATAGTCTTAATGTTACTAATAAAGATGGTAATACAATAACTAATTTAGCCCAAGATATACAAACTGTTGACAAAGTAATTAGAGTTGCGTTCCAAGATAATAACGCTACTACTGCTTCAGTTTATAGAATCGCTAAAACTACTGATGATGATTATAACAAAGAACAAATGAATAAATTAGTTCCAGATTCTCCATTAGAGGGTGATCAATATAATTGCACTTTATTATCTGATAATAATAAACACAAAGTTACTGAACCATTAAATGCAGTATATACAGAAGATAAGGCATTCTATTATGGAACTACATCAATGTATGTTTGGTACGATGGTACTGACCACGCTTGCTCAAATACTGTATTTCAACAAACATGTGAATTTGGTGTTACATTTACTGCAGTTGAACAAACAAAAACATCAACAACAGGTGACTAATAAAAAAACAAACTTACAAGTTATTAATATTTCTTAATAACTTTACATTTTAATTTAAATTTAAGGAGGGATTCAAAAATGAATGAATTCGCCCAATATTATTTGGAATTCATGTATAATTTATGGAAACAATTTTGTAATTTTTTCGTATATTTATATAATGCATTCGCAGATATCTTAGTTAGAAATCATATAACTAATTTCCAATTAATTGGTTCTTATTCATCTACCTTCACTGTAGTATCATGGATATTATTTGTTCTTATTGATGGTATTACACTTGCTTTCTTTGTTCTCTTAATCATTAAGATTGTTCAAATCTTACGTAGATGGTTAAAATTTAGAAAGAAAGAAGTAGATAAAGAAGACCTATTATTTGAAATCGCTAACTTAAAACAAGAAGTTAAGCGTATGACAAAAGAAAAGGATAAGATCTTATCTTTAAGACTCGGCGGTTTTGAAAATAAAGATATTATTGATGGAGATGATCTAGTCAGTGAAAAAGAATTAGGCACTTTTGCAACTTCATTAGAAGGAACAGCAAGTACTACTAAAGAAGAAACTACTGAAGTAGAATCTACATCAAGATTTAGTAAACTTGCTTTAGTTGATGAAAAATATAAAGATGGTATGTATTTAGTCCCTATGTCAAGTGACGAAATGATTGGACTACCAGAAATCGTTGATAAATTCGTTAACTATGCTGCAAGCCAATTACATTTATATTATTCTAAGAAAATTATTTCTAAGTTCCTTGCAGGTTTAGCGACATCTAAAATCATCATTTTAGAAGGTATCTCTGGTACAGGTAAAACTTCCTTACCATATGCTTTCTCTCGTTTCATGAAGAACCAAGCATCAATTGTTTCTGTTCAACCTTCATGGAGAGATAGAACTGAAATCTTAGGATATTTAAATGAATTCACTAAGAAATTTAATGAAACAGATTTCTTAAAAGCTCTATACGAAGCTTCATATAGAGAAGATGTTAACTTAATCGTTCTTGATGAATTAAACTTAGCCCGTATTGAATACTATTTCGCAGAATTCTTATCCATCATGGAAATGCCTGATAAGAGTGAATGGAGAATTGACTTAGTTCCTACTCAACTAGAAAGTGATCCTAAACACTTAGAAGATGGTAAATTAATTATTCCACAAAATGTTTGGTACATTGGTACTGCTAACAAAGATGACTCTACATTTACAATTACTGATAAGGTTTACGATAGAGCTGTAACTCTTTACCTCAACGAAAGAGCGAAATACTTTGACGCACCATTTACTGAACCAATTAACTTATCTTATGATTACTTACAAAAGATATTTGACGAAGCAGCACAAGCTCATCCAATCTCATTGAAGAGCTTAGACTCAATCGAAAAGATTGATATCTATGTACAAGACAATTTCAAGATTGCTTTTGGTAACCGTATTTTAAAACAAATTAAATTATTCGTTCCAGTCTATGTTGCATGTGGCAACACAGAACTAGAAGGTTTAGACTATATGATCTGTACAAAGATCTTTAAGAAGTTTGAAGCGTTAAACTTACCATTCTTAAAACAAGAATTAGAAGGTTTAATCGCATTACTTCAAAAATTATTTGGTAAAGACGCATTTGGAGAATCAATCGCATACTTACGTGATTTATTAAAACTTGCATCTTAGTAAGTGAGGTAGATTATGGCAGAGAATGTTGAAAAAGAATATTATAAAGATATATTAGAATTAGTCGAAGAGAAATCTCAAGATGCTTTTTATAAAGAAATGCTTAATGCCATTAAAGGTGGTAAATTAGAAGTATATCAAAAAAGATCTCGTCAACAATTAACATTTGACTCAACTTGGATTGAAGTTATTAAAAATAATTTAACTTATGTTGAAGCAATTGTTAGAAACCCAAGAAACTTTATGGAAGCGATTGAAGATGTCGCACCTATTCAAAGGGCTAAGAAAATTAATTCTCGTTCAGTCCAACACTTATCAAGTCATGTACAAAATGTTCAAGAAATTAGAGACGATGGAACTATCGTCCCTAGTAAGATACTTTCTACTACATATGAAGATACAATTATCATCTATGAAAATAGATTTGTAATGACTCTTATTAATAAACTCGCGGCTTTTATTGAACTAAGATACAATTCTATCTTAGATTCAGTTAAGTCATATCAAAAAGACCATTTAAACGCTAAATCAACCTTTAAATGGAGAAATTATGATATTGAAGCGACCATTGATTTAAGTGTTAAAAATGAAATTAACGATGAAATCTCTAAAAAGAATGTTGAATTACTAGAAGATATTGAAACGATTAGAAACTATATTCGTGGTTTTATGAATTCTCAGTTCTATATTGAACTTAAGAGAAATTCTAAACCAGTCGTTCCACCTATTTTAAAGACTAATATCATTCAAGGAAGCGTTAACTACAATTCTTGTCTTAAATTATGGCAATTCTTAGATAGTTATCGTCAACTTGGTATCGATCTTGACTTAATGGATAAAGACCTTACTTTTGATAATACCTTTATTCAAGATGTATGCGATATGTTTATCTTAAACTATTCACTTATTTCCTGTAACCAAATGGAAAGAAGTGAAACATATGAACTCTTACCATATAAGTATAAGAAAGAAAAGGCTCCTATTAACGTTAGAAACCTTATCGCTGGCGATCATGATAAATTAGAAGGTAAGGATTTAGAAGATCCTACTATTTCTGAATATTTTTATAATCGTTCTAAAAAGAAATATAAACAAGAATTTACTAAGGATGTTAATGCTGGTATCTCTTATAATAAATCCTTTGTTACTGTCTATAGACGTATGCAAAAGATTGAAAATGGAATTCAAAAAGAAATTATTGAATCTCTTGAAGAGAAATTACCTCCAGAAACAACACCTTATGAAGAACAAAGACAAGCTCGTTATTTATATTTAAAACGTGTTAGATCAATGTATAAAACAATCATCTATCTTAAGAAACAAGATCTTATGAAGATGGAAGAAAAGCTTAAGAAAGCTGAAAGAGATCTCGCGAGATTTGAAGAAGAAGATAAGAGATATAGAGAAGAGCTTAAAGCGAAGAGAGAAGAACAATTACGTCTCTATCGCTTACAACAACGCCTTGAAAATGGTGAAGTTATTCCTGAAGAAGAACTTAATGAAGCTACTGAAGGTCAAGAATCTCCAGTTAATGACGTAGTCTCACCTACTGAAGAAGTTAAAGATAATGTTACTACTGAAGAAACTGCACCTACAGAAGAAGCTAAACCTCAAACTAATAAATATGCTTATTTACGTAACGCTCGTAGAGGTAAAGCTGGTAAAGAAAATAAAGTACCTTCATTTAAGGAATTAAATAAAGATAATAATAACGTTGAAGAAGAAAACCCAAATACTTCTTCACCTATTATTGAAGAACCTACTACTACCGAAGAAGTTCCACAAGAAGATAAATCTATTGATAAATACGCATATTTACGTAATTTATCAAAAGGAAGAAAAGGTGGAAAAGAAAATAAAGTACCTTCATTTAAAGAATTACAATCTCTTAATGAGGAAAATAAGGCTAAACTAGAAGAAGAAACACCAGTAGAAGAAGTAGTTACTCCTACAGTTGAAGAACCTATTGTTACTGAAGAAACAGATGTCACTCCAAGTGAAGAAAGTTCTACAAATGATAAATTTAACTTATTACATAAAGCTAGACGTAATAAAGGTAAAGAAACTAGAGTACCATCATTTAAAGAACTTCAAGCTATGAAGTTAAAAGAAAGTGAAGAAGTTCCTCCTACTAACGAAGAAGTAACTCCAGTTAACGAAGAAGTTCCTACTGTAGAAGAACAAGTTCCTTCTGTTGAAGAAGAAACTATTCCTCAAGTAAATGAAGATTCTGAAGCTAGAAAAGATATTCCTCAAGAAGTTACTCCTACTAATGAAGTAGAAGATACTAATGAAGAAGTTCCTTATGAAGAACCTACTGAAGTTGAAGAAACTAAAGACGAAGTTCCTCAAGAAGATACTAACGCTATAGAAGAAAGTAATGAACATATACCTTCATTTAAAGAAATTAATGAACGTAATGATGGAGTATTACCAACCTTTAATAGTGACACTAAAACTAAACCAAGCGTTGATGCTTCAACTAGAAAGAATGCACGTTTTGCTTTCTTAAGAAAATCTTCCTCTGGTAGACAAGGTAAAGAAACAAAAGTACCTTCCTTCAAGGACTTAAACAAATAACTAATATGAAAATGAATAAAAAGAAGTTAGGAAAAATAATAGGATATATTCTTTTAGGGATTATATGCTCATTAATAGTTTATATAATAATTAAAGTTATTATAGGACTAGCAACTAACACTCCTACATGTTTATTCGGTTATTACTTTATGGTCGTCGCGACTAATTCTATGGAAGGGACGATTAATGTAGGAGAAATGGTCATTATTAAGAAAGTAGCCTATTCATCTATTAACGTAAATGATATAATCTCTTTCTATTGTATTGACGAATCACAAATGATTTATGGAGAAGTTATTACTCACCGTGTTATTGGTATTGATAGTTTAACTAACTCACTTATAACTAAAGGTGATAATAACCCTATTCAAGATACTTACTTAGTCTCTGAAAGTAATTTCTTAGGCAAAGTAGTATCAATAAATCCAACGATTGGAAAGATATTTAGCTTTTTTAAATCTTCCAATATTACGATCTTCCTCATCATCTTTGTTATTCTTTTCGCGATTATCGCGATGGAAACAAAAAACATTCTCATCTTAAGAGAAAAGATGAAGAGAGAAAAAGAAATAGAAAAAGCAAAACAAGAAATATTAAAAGAATTAGGAAAAGAAGATAATCATGAAAAAGACTAGTGCAATAATATGTTTAATTATTAGTATTATTTCTTCAGTAATTGTAACTGTTGGTTATTTTCTTATTGTCAATTCCATTATCGAAACAAATTCTAAAAAGAATATAAATGAGATAACTGCTCAAACGGCAACTTACGTTAATGCTTATACAAAGAGTAGTTATGATGAGATGAGTAAATATATTGTTACTTATTCTCTAGAAGGAAATTCCTCTTCACTTACTTCTCTTTATAATAAATTTAATAAAGATGGTATTTATGGAGTAGGTTATTTTAATGAAGATACTAATGAATATACATTATTAACTTCTTCTAATACTGAAACTAGCTCCTTTAAGACTGATAAGATCAACATTAAAGAAAGAGTATACAGCCAAAAACTTTCTATTGTTGATTCAAGTTATATCTTTAATACTCCAGTCGTTGAAGAAACAACAATATTTTATAACTTCTCTTTTGAAGGAAGTAAGATCCATTTATTCGCTTTAGAATCATTCTCATCATTTGAAACAGTATTAACTTCTTCTTTAGGAACGGATTATTCTCCTTCTTATTTAATATTAACAAAGAATAGCTATATTGTTTCTAATACATTTGATAAGTCAATCACTTATTATTCATCTTTATTTGATAATTATGAAGATGTTAATTCATTAAATACATATATCGATAGTTGTCAAAATAAAGTAGGCTTACTAACTATTAAGGGTAATAAATATTTAGTTGGTCATGCGTCATTACTTGATAATAATTATTCAAGCGACTCACTTTATATTTATGCCCTTATTACTGATAGTTATGTTTCATCATATTATCGTGCGGTAAGATATGTAACTTATATCTATGGAGCTTGTATTATCGCTCTTATGGCTTTATTTACAATCTCTTTATTATCTACGTACAATATTATGAAAAAGAAGAATTCTAAATTAGTCGCAGACTTTAAAGATGATCTTCATTACGTCTTAGTCGTTAATAAGAAAGGTAAAGTTATCTCAATGAATAAGAAGTTCTCTTCTTTAGGAGTAAGATCTTCTTATCTAGGAGGATTTGAAATTCTTGAACTAGATGGTAATGCGAACTTAATTGATAAATTATTAAATGAATATCCTTCATTAACAATGAAAGTTGATGATAAACAAGGTGAAAGTAAGAATATTAAATTTACTATTCTTAAATTATCTAATGGTTATCAATTAGTTGGTGAAGAAACTTCTTCTGATGTTACAGTAGTAAGTAATGTTAAAGTAAATGAAGAAGAAAATGCTGAACTTTATAAAGATGATACATATGGAATATACAATATTAAATGTTTAATTCATAAATTAAATGATTATTTAATTGATACTAATTTAGATACAAAGAATAAATATTTAATATATGTAAACAATAAGAACAAAGATGAATTATCTAAACTCTATGGAGAAAGAATCCTATCTTTAATTAATATTCAAATCTTAAATAAATTAAAAGGATTACTTGGTGAATATGAAATCTATAATATCAAAGATGATAACTTCGCTTTCATCTATGAATTTAAAGATACATATCACGATTTAAATAAATTCTTCACTCGTCTTGATAACGAGATGAAGAAACCAACTAAAGTCCTTTCACAAGAAATGGATTTACAAGTAGTCTATGGTTTATATCCTTTAAATCAAATAAGAGGAAATCACGTAACCCCACTTAGTATCATTGATAAGGTAAGACTAGCCTCAGATAACGCAAAAAACGTCAAAGATCATTCATATAAGATCTATGATGAAGGTCTAGAAGAAATATATTCAAAAGATATACGTGTCGCGGATGATATTAAGCACGGTTTAGAAAATAACGAATTTCAGGCTGTATTCCAACCTAACTATTCATTAAAAGACGATAAAGTAAACGGCTTTGAATGTTTAATTAGATGGAATAATCCTAAATACAAATATGAGTCTCCTCTTACATATATTACAGTCGCAGAGAAGACTGGTTTAATTAATGACATTGGTTTATTTACCTTAAGAGAATCATTTAAGTTGATGAAAGAATTAAATGATCCTTACTTACATGTATCAGTAAACGTATCTCCTGCTCAACTCGCTCAAAGAGGATTTATCCAAAAGCTAGTTAATATGTATAAAGAATATGATGTTCCTTATTCTTCTATATGTGTCGAGATTACTGAAACTTACTTAATTGAATCAATGACTGATGTCATTTCTAAACTTGAATATCTTAGAAGCTTCGGTATTAAGATATATCTAGATGACTTCGGTATGGGATTCTCCTCATTAAAATATTTAGGAGAATTACCAGTTGATGTCATTAAACTAGATAAAGAATTTATCGATGGCATTAAAGGTGATAAAGCATATCGTAGTATTATTACAAATATCATTAATATCGCGAATGACTTATCATTACAAGTAGTTGCAGAAGGTGTTGAAGATGAATATCAAATTGAATTCTTAGAGACACGTCATTGCACTAATATCCAAGGATATTACTTCTCTAAACCTGTTACTAAAGAAAATGCAAAGAAAGCATTATCAATCAAAAGAAAAAAGGAGGTTAAATAATTATGAGATTTTTAATCGAAGAAACTGGTGTTCAAGCTGGTAATCCAGTATTCGTAGTTGTTATTGTCGTAGTTATTATACTTTTATCCGGATTGCTTGTTTGGTCGATTGTCCGTGAATTTAAACGCATTAAGGCAGAAAGATTAAACAAGAAAGTAGATCTAGGCTTAATGACCAAAAAAGGTGTTATACAAGCTTTAGATTCATTTATTAAAACATATCGTTTATCAAAAGAAGCAAGCGTCTTCATCTTTGAATTAACTAATGTTAGTGAACTCGAAGAATCTTTTGGTAAAAAGAATGCGATGATTTTAAGAGAACACTTAGTTCAAAATGTTATTAACATTCTTCCTAAAAATGGTATATTCGCTGAATATAACGAAGACTCTGACTCATATATCATTCTTTTAAGAGGTCAAATCTCTAAAGATAGATTATATAGTTTTGCTGATTTACTTGTTGATACAATTGAAAAACCAATTGAAGTCACTGGTATGAACGTTGAAACAAGCTTTGCTTGTAACTTAGGTATTTCATTCTATCCATCTCATGCGGTATCCGCGGAAGATTTAATTTCTAAAGCTGATTTAGCGTTATATATGAACCATAAGTTAGAAAATAAGAGATATGCCGTCTATTCATCTCAATTTGATGAAACAGAAAAAGAAAACGTCGCTTATTATAATGAAATTAGATCTGCGATTAAGAAACAAGAATTTACTCTTTATTACCAACCAATGGTTGATTATGCAAGAAATCAAATCGTTTCTTTTGAAGCTCTTATTAGATGGGAACATCCAACCCTCGGCGTTCTTTCACCTAACAAGTTCTTAAGTGTTCTTGAAAATTCAGGTGATATCATCTGGGTAGGTAAATGGGAAATAACTGCGATATGTTTATATTATAATGAAAATGCCGCGTTATTTAAAAAGAACAATATCTTCTTCAGCGTCAACTTATCTGTTAAACAATTATTAAATACTAATGTTGTTAATGAATTTAGTGATATCTGTAAGAAGAATAATGTTCCTACTTCCGCGATTTGTATTGAAATTGAAGAATATGCTTTATATGAAAAATATAAGACAATTGAAGATACTTTAAATGCATTTAGAAAGAATGGCTTTAAAGTCGCGGTTGATCACTTCGGTCTTGATTCAAATAACATTATGAAACTTGAAAAACGTGATGTTAATATGATTAAGATTACATCAAGTGATTTACTTGAAGGTAAAGAATCATTCGTTAATCGTAAGATTAATGAAATGCTTGTTGAAACATGTTCTCAACACAAGATTGATATTTGTTCATTAAAGGTAGAAGATGAAGAATCTGTTAATTACATGATGGAACATGGAGTTAAGTTCTTCCAAGGTTACTTTATAAGTGCCCCAATGGATAAAGAAGCAACAGTTAAATTCTTAAAAGATAATAACTGGAAAAAGTAATATTATGGCTATAGGTGTTATTCATCTATAGCTTTTTTCTTATGGTCCTTTTTAAATTAAGTTGTCCAATTAATTTCTAATTTACTCATTTCTTAAGTTCCTTTAGCGCTTCTTCAACATAGGAATAACCTTTTACAGTTGGATCTTTAGAAATCTTTTCAGCTTCTAAAAGAGCGAGTAATGTTTCTTTATTAGGTTCTTCCAATCTAACATCAAATGGGAAACCACCTACTGCAATAGACTTACGTAAAAATACATTAATCGCGGTAGATAAGTCTATTCCGAGTTCATGTTACATTGCTTCAGATTGCTTTATTAAGTCGCTATCTAAACTAATAGTGAAATTTGTGATTGCCATAATAATTATCTTCTTTCTATACTTATTATATGTGTACTTCAATGCAATTGCATACAGACTAATCTATAAAAAAAGATACATAAATACTATCACACTTTTAATTTTTAAAATAGATGATGTAATAATCGTGAAATATATAATTTCAATATTGTGAGGTGTGGTTATGGATTTAAATTCAATTATTGATAGTTATGTAAATGGAGAACCTATATTTATAGATGAGATTCCATGTAAGAGTAAAAATTATTTAAGACAGGAATTAAAAAGATATACTGATCATGGAATATTAGTAAGATTATATAATGGTGTTTATTTTAAAAGATATAAGACTATTTTAGGTACTGAAGGAAAGGTATCTATTGATAAATATGTAGATAAAGTATATTTAAATGATTTTAAAAATGGATTTTATTCAGGTCTTACTTTAGCTAATATGTATGGTTTTACTACTCAAAATCCTGCAGTTATAGAAGCTACATCAAATAAAGCAACTACTAAGCAAAGAAAACAAAATATTGAAGGTTATACTATTATTGTTTATAAACCGATATGTAAAATTAACGATGAAAATTTATCATCATTACAATTTTTAGAACTAATGAAGGATATTAATAAATATTCTGAACTCAAGGGAGAGGAATATAAATCTAAGTTAAGAGATTTTATTATAAAAACAAATGTGGATTTTAATCGCGTTAAAGAATATATCTCTTTATATCCTCCAATTGTTTATAAAAATATTTATGAAGGAGGATTAATGAATGAGCTTTTGTAAAAAGTGTGATGAACAAATATGGAAAGAGATAATTGAAACAGTATCACTCTAAATTAAATAGGATTATTAATAATAATTGTTGTTAACAATGATATTTCTAATTTTATAAGATATTGGATTGATTAATATTCATTAATTTATATTATATATTGCATTTATGCTATATTTTAAATAAAAAAGGTAGATAATATGGAATTTAAAGATAAACTAAAAAAATATAGAAAAGATAATAATCTCACACAAACTGAACTTGCTCATAAATTAGGTATTGATTTTACCACTGTAAATAGACTTGAGAATGGACATTTTAATCCTAGTTATGAAGTTCTTACTGAATTTGATTTATTAACAGGTAAAGTCGATGAAGACTTGTTTAAATTGCCAACATTACCTACTACAAATGAAAGTGATGATATATTTAATGATATTTCAAACCTAATTGTAAAATCAAAAAATATAGCCTATCAATCTGTAAATATTCTTTTAATTAAAGAAATTGGATGATTTGGTAAAAGAATTCATGATGAAGAATTAAAAGATACTAGAAAAGAAAATTATGGATTAGAAATTATAAAAAGTTAATCAAAAAAATTAACTGAGAAGTATGGAAAAGGCTATGCTTTTGTTTCGTCACAAAAAAGAATTCATACTGAAAAAGAAGATTACTTTATAGATTTAGTATTTTATAACTATATCCTTAAGTGCTTTGTCCTAATTGATTTAAAGACAGGGAAACTAAGTCATCAAGATATTGGACAAATGGATATGTATGTTCATATGTATGATGAATTAGAAAAGCAAGAAGATGATAATCCTACCATTGGTATATTATTATGTTCTGATACTGATGAAGATGTCGCAAGATATTCGTCTCTTCATATTAATAATCAATTATATGCGGCAAAATATAAAACATATTTACCTAGTGAAGAAGAATTAAAAAGAGAAATTGATAGACTAAAGACCTTCTTTTATTTAAAACAAAAGAATAAATAAAAAGCATAATTTGCACAGTGTTATTAAAAAATGAACTATTTTGAAGAAATATTGTAAAAATCTCTATATTTGTCAAATAAGCAATCTTATATATAGGAATTCACAATTAGTTTTAAAGAAAGGATAAATCTAAAATGAAAACAATTAGTATTAGATTAGATGATGATATCTATAATGAACTAGATTCTATTTTAGAAGGTATGGGCAAACAAAACAAACCTTCTTTGAAACATATGCAAGAACTGTAATAAATGAAGGTTGTAATCCATTTATTATTAAAGCTCCTAATTCAACTAAAAAAGAGAAAGTTAATAAAATGGAAACATATAAAAAATTAGAATATCTAAAAAAGACTTCTCCAATTGATTCAGATATTGAAAAAGAAAGACCATAATAAAAGTAATTCAAAATTAAATATATTATTAATGAATTCTTATTAAAAGTAAGCATAAGATGAATAATTACTTATTTTGTTGGCTTGTTGAGGCCGGGATTTTCAACGTTTGTTTATTGAATATTTGTCGCAAAAGTTATATAAAATTTGCGAAAAGGATTAAAATGAAAGTGTCAAGATAAAATAAAACCAGTTTGGTAAGGAAAAAATTGAATATGATGAAACAAATTTTCTAAATTAATGTTTCTTATAATATCAGCTATCGGGAAGAATTTTTCATTGTTCAATTTGTTCTAAGATTTTTATTTAGTACCTAACTTGATTAACAATATAGTATTACATCTGTTTCAAAGGATTTTTATACATTTATAGACTATTCAAAGCAATTTCATTTAGAAAAATATACTATATTAATTGTTTTGCATGTAATAGGAGCTAACTATCATACATTTGAATATAATGATAACCGTTACGAAATAGATTTTGTATCTTTTATAAAAGGTAAAATAAATGTAATTGAGGTTAAATCTACTAAAAGATTCACTACCTCTTCTCTTTCAAACTTAAAATTAAAATATCCTCAATTATTGGCTTTATTTAACAAAAACATACCTTCATTTGCGAGTTTCTCGTAACTAAGGGTTAAAAATGCTCACTAAAGCAATGTTTTATAATCTGCTATCTTGATTATGAGAAGAAAATAAAATGAAAAATTAATAACATAAATAAAATGAGTTTTTAAAATAATTATTTATCTATCATTTATAATTTTTTACATTTTTGTTAGAATGTTAGAAAAAGGTGTGCACTATGAACTTATCTAACAAAACTCAAATTGAAAAATTTTATTCATATCGATCTATCCTTGCTTTATGTGCAAGTATTATCGTTTTTATATTCTCATTAACAGGAATTATCTGGGGATTCCTTATGAAGCCTAGTGATGCTTTTCCTGAGATGGGATCAATTAAGGTATTAGAATTTTTTACTACTATTTCAAATATTGTCGCTTCCATTGGCTGCGTACTACTTATCCCTAACGCCATAACCGGCATTAGAAAATATCAATATGTCACACCTCGTTGGGCTATTAAGTTTCTTTATGCTGGAACGATTATGCTTACTTTAGTATTTCTTTTTTCAGTTAATATCTTAGTCCCAATGATTGGTTTAGAAGCAATCTCAAGAAATAATTTCTTATTGCACATTGTTACTCCTATTTCTTGTATTCTTTTATTCTGTTTTATTGAATCAGATGTTCACCTTACTTATAAAGATCTTTTTATTGCTTTAATTCCTTTTTGTATCTATGCTCTTGTTTATTACATCATGGTCGGATTAATTGGTGAAGCAAACGGCGGATGGAGAGATTTATATGAATTTATGAAATATGTTCCTAAGGAAGTAGCATTACTTTCAATGTGTTTAGGAGCTTTAGTTATTGCTTTTATCCTCCGTCTAGTCCATAACTTCTTTAATGAAAAAAGAAAAGTATTAATTTCAAAAAAGATCGCGAACGATTATAAATTTGATACGGTCGATGAAGTTAAAGAAGCAGTTTATAAATTAGGTGAAAGATTACAATTTATCTCATATAAGAATGAATTAAATATTCCATTAGAAACTTTATTTATTATTGCAGAAAAGAATTCTTTACCATTTAATAAAGTCTTAGATATTTATATTGATGGAGCTTTAAAAATAGTTTTAAAGAGAAAAGAAGAACGTAAGATTGAAAAAGATAAATTAAAACAAAGAAAGAAAGCAAAAAAAGATGAAAGAACTAATTAAATTATTTTGTCTCTTTTTTAAAATAGGTCTCTTTACTTTTGGAGGAGGCTATGCGATGATTCCTTCAATTAAAGAAGAAGTAGTTGAAAAAAGAGAATATTTAACTAACGATGAACTCTTAGATATTGTCGCAATCGCTGAATCTACTCCAGGACCTACTGCAATAAATCTAGCTACATACGTAGGCTATAAAAGAAATAAGTTCTTAGGTGCCTTATTTGCCACTTTAGGCGTCGTTATGCCTTCGTTTATTATTATCTTAGTAATTTCCCTGTTCTATCATGAATTCATGGGTATAAAGGCCGTTAAATACGCATTTATTGGAATTAATGCAGCAGTTAGTATTTTAATCTTATCAACTTCGATTAATATGATTATTAAGATGAAGAAGAAGTTATTTAATATTCTTATCTTAGTTACCACTGTTATCTTAATGGTCTTAGTTGAATTATTTAACCTTAATTTCTCATCCATCTATTGTATTTTAATTGGAGGAGTGTTAGGTATTTTTGTTAATGCTTTAAATAAAGTAAGGGAGGAAAGACAATGATTTATCTTCTCTTATTTATTGAATTCTTTAAAATAGGCTTATTTACTTTTGGAGGAGGTTACGCGATGATTCCTTTATTAAAGGAAACATGTGTCTCTCATTCTTGGTTAGAAGAAAGTGATTTATATTCTTTTATTGGTATTGCTGAATCTACTCCAGGACCAATCGCAGTAAATCTAGCCACTTTTGTAGGCTATTCACAAGGTAATGTTCTAGGAGCGATAGTTGCGACTATCGGAGTTATTTTACCTTCATTTATTATTATTTTACTCATTGCTTGTTTACTTTCTAAGATTATGGATAATAAGTATGTTAAAGGTCTTTTAGAAGGAGTAAAACCAGTCGCGATTGGTTTAATATTAGTCGCTGGATTAAGCTTATTTTATAAAGAGATCGGGTTTAGTTCTTTAAACGAATTTAATTTTAATTTATCTTTTATTATTTGTTTTTCTTTGTTATTAGTTCTTTATATAGTTTATCTAGTTATTAAAAAGAAAAGAATTAATTCAATCTTATTTATTATTATTTCTGCCGCGGTGGGAATAGGAATATCTTATTTACTTGAACTACGTTAATTAAGGTTACTATCATCTAAACTAATAAAAAGGGTATTTGCTAATATTCCTTTTAAGTGTTAAAATAGTTTGAAAACTAGGAGAATATTTTATTCTCTCTTTAATTATATACAAGGGATTATACGTATGAAATCATATGACAAGACAAATAAAATACAAAATAAATTAAATGAAGTAATTCAGCAAAAAGATGATGAAATTGTAAAACTTACTAAAGAAAATGAAAAATTAAAGACTAAAGTAGATGAGCTTCGTAAAGAAAAATTTGATGCAGGCTTAGGTAAAGGTGAAGTAAATCATTTAAAGAGTATTATTACTGATTTACAAAGAGATATCGCAACTTTAAATAACAAAGTTAAGAAATTAGAAGGTAATGAAATTTTAGCCCATTTTACTACTGAACAGAAAAGACTTATTAAGAACATCCGTAGCTTATCTTATCCTAAATGGCCTGATATTGACGCACTTGCGATTAAATTCCAATTAGGATTAGATAATGTAATACAAGTAGCTTATAAGATTCAAATTAATTCTATTTCTGATCGAGATTATTATACTTATCTATTTAGAGATGATATTGTTGCTTTATTAGAAAAGATCCTAAGTGTACTAACTAATACAATAGAAGCATCTGCTTCTTATTACTTACTTAATTTAATCAATGGAAAAGTTAAATTACCTTTACGCTTTTATAAAGCTGTTCCATTAATGGAAGATAAGAAGGTATTAGAACATATCTTATGGTTAGTTAATTTAGAATCTAAAGGTTATCATGGTTCTAAAGAAAAAGAAAAACGTATTTTTGTCGATGAAGAAACTAATGAAAAGAAAAAATTTATTAATTTCTTTAATTTAACTAATGAAGAAAAGTTGACTACGATATTTACGATGCTTTCTTTTATCTATGCCGTATTTACTGATAAAGATAAAGAAACATATTTACAAGCAGTATCATCTTGTTGGTATAAAACTTTATAACTAATAAAAAAAATATAACATAGCTGCGGTGAAAACCTATTTTAGGTGATTCATCACAGCTGTTTTTATTTGGAGGGTAAATGAAAACATAATTTTATCTACAACTTTGCGGTGAATACGTAAAATGCGCGCTCCACCGCGAAGATGCTATATCTCCTTGTGATATTTATAAGAATGAGTATTATTATTCGTTTTCGAATTCGATAATTCTAGATGATTTATTTAAATTTTAATTCTAAAAAATATGATAAAGAATAAATAAATATTCATTCATTTCTTGCGGTGAAGGTATAAAAAAAGCAGTTAATACACATTAACTAGTAAAAAAATAAAATATAACCTTAATACCACTTTATCTGTGGTATTTTTATTTACAATGTGTTTATTCAGAAAACTATAATACTAATTTGAGATAATAGTTGTAATTTAATGTGAATAATATATACTATAAGTATGAAAGGAACAAGATGAACAAAGATAGAATTATAGAAATCGCAAATGAGAATAACGGTTATCTATATAAAAATATTATTAAAGAATATAACATTGATACTATTTATATCACTAGATTAGTAAGAGAAAATAAATTAACTAAAATATCTCGTGGAGTATATATTACTAATGTTGGTCATAATGATTATCTTTATATTATGCATTTAAAATATTCTAAGATTATTTATGGAGGACATACAGCCTTATTCTTAAATGGATTATTAAAGAAAAATAGAGAGATTAAAGATTACGAAGTACTTGTTCCTTACGGTACCAAAATTCAGAAGAAAGATTCATTAAGCGTTAGATTTGTTAAAAATGATGCTTATAATCTCGGAGGCGAATTGATCGAAACACCTTTTAATAACAAAGTTAGATGTTATAACAAAGAAAGATGTATCTGTGATTTATTCATTAAGCCGGATAATTATACAATAGAAACTAAAGCTTATGCGTTAAGCGTGTACAAAAAGAAATATTATAATGAAGAAAAATTATATGAATATGCTTCTAAATTAGGAGTATTAAAACATATAAAAAGAGAATTTGAAAATTAACAAAAAACTAAAATTATAATTGCAATTATATTACGTTTTTAAACTTGAATATTTACAAGTTGTTTTTACTATACCGATTTATAAAAAAGGAGTAAAAAGAAAAATGGAATATAAATCATACCAACATATTGAAAAACTAGGTAGTAGTGAGGTAGAAGGTATATTAAATGGTACATGCTATTTAACATATAAAATAGATGGAACTAATGGATGTATTTATCTATCTGATGATGAGAAAAAATTGAAATTTGGATCAAGAAAAAGAGAATTATCACTTCTTAATGATAACGCGGATTTTATGATGATTATTTCTTCTAGTAAAGGTAATCCTAATTCTACTTATGATAATATTTTTGCTTATTTAAAAAAGCATCCTAATTATATTATCTATGGGGAATGGTTAGTTCCTCATACGATTAGAAGATATAATTTAGATGCTTGGAAGAAATTTTATATTTTTGATGTATTTGATAAAGAAACGTTATCTTATATTAATTACGATATATGGACTAATGAATTAAAAGATTATAAAGGTATAGATATAATACCATTAATCGCGAAAATAGATAATCCATCAATCGATGATTTAAAAGCTTTATTAAACGATACTGGTAAGTATTTACTTACATCAGGTTTAGGTGAAGGAATAGTAATTAAAAACTATGATTATGTTAATAAATATGGACGTAGAACATGGGCTAAAATATTAACAGAAGATTTCTTAGAAACTAAAAAAGAATTGAGAATAAAAAATGCTGATCAAAAAGAAAGTTGTCCTATAGAATATAATATTATCTTGTTACTAACCGAAGAACATATTCAAAAAGAATATTATAAATTAATTGAAACTAAAGGTGGTTGGTCTTCTAATTATATCTTTGAATTATTAAATAGAGTATTTAATGAATTCTTTAAAGATAATTATGAATTAATATTAAAGAAATTTCATATGCCAACAATTAATTTTAAGATACTTAAATCTTTGTCAAATGATAAAGTTAAGGAGACATTAAAATTATGGTAAATCAAATATTAATAATGTATGAGGAGCTAAATAATAATGGGAACTAATTATTATCTAATTAGAAAAATAAAATATAAAGATAATATTAAATATAATATTGGTTGTGATGAAGATTTCTTTCTAGAACTAAAAAATGGATATGTGTGGAATTATAGGTATTACAAGAATATCGAACAAATGAATAAAGATTTCTTCCAAAGAATACATATCGGTAAATCATCATTTGGCTGGAGATTTTTACTTTGTACATATAATTTAAATAATGAAGAATATAAGTTTTCTTTTCTAGATAAGAAAATTAATTCATTAGATGATTGGATAGAATTATTTAATGATCCTAATAATTATATTTTAGATGAATATGATCGAAAAATAGATAAAGAAAAAATGATAGATATAATTACTAAAAGAGAAGGAATTTATTCAGAACATCAATTACGTAAACATAGCTTTAGTAATGAAGAAACAACTATGCCTGATGGCTATGATTATGATTTGATTTTAAGTGATGAACATATCTTTTGTTAGAATCATCTACATATTTGAGCGAAATCGTAATTTTTTTACGATTTCGCTCATAAAGTAGCGTTAAGATAAATAGAAGACTTCATTTCATATCTAAATTACAAAAAAGTAGTGAAATTTCATTCACTACTAGGAATGTAAATTCTATATACAATGATTTACAAGTGCAATAAATAAATTTATTATTGCATTGAAAATATAATATTTTGAATAACTAATTAAGTCTATAATAACAAGTAGATTTTCCTTTGCCTTCCCTCTTTAATTCTCCAAGATTTGTTAACTTTTTAAGTGCCCCCTCAATTGAACTATCTGATAGAGTTGGACAAAGTTCTCGTATGTCCTGCTTATTAAATCTACCAATCTTGTTTTTACTTGCTCGTCTAACCATTTCTTCAGCAGAGAGTTTTTCTTCAACTAAGGCAAATCTATCTTCAAAATCTTTATAAGCAGATAAAATTGTTCCTAGAATATACTTAATAAATGGAACAGGATCATCATTTCCTTCAAGCCAACCATCTTGTGAATCACGGAGAGCGTCGTAGTATAAATCTTTGTTCTTAGCAATTTTAGCTTCCAGTGAAATATATTTGCCGACATAAAAACCATTTCTATATAGTAAAAGGGTTGTCAAAAGTCTACTTATTCTTCCGTTTCCGTCATTAAATGGGTGGATACATAAAAAATCGTGAATAAACACAGGAATTGCAATAAGTGGTTCTAACTCTGCATTTCCAATGACTCTATTATACTCTTCGCAAATTTTATCAAGAGCAAATGGTGTTTCATAAGGGGCAAGTGGTGTAAATAATATTTCAACTTGCCCATTTGGATAAGTTGCAGAAATGTAGTTTTGCATAGTTTTTGTTCTTCCACTAGCAGGATTTTGTATGTGAGCGTAAAGCATTTTATGGAGTTGTAAAATATAATTTTGCGTCAATGGAATTGCATCAAAACTTTCGTGTATTGCATTAAGCACATCTCTATATCCTACAATTTCTTGCTCATTACGATTTTTTGGCGTTGTCTTTTGCTCTACAAGCTGACGAATACGAGTGCTTGTTGTTACAATACCTTCAATGGCATTACTTGACTCTGTACTTTGAATTTTTGCTATTTCCACAAGTTTATCAAGTTTATAAGGCTTTTGTTTTAAGTAAAGCTCTTGTTTGCCTACTTCTTTGTATATTGCAGCAATAAGTCCGAGAATATCTGAATCCCATTTTTTATCTTTAATTTTAGAATAATTAAAAGTCCTCATTTACTTACCTCTGTTTAAATTCCCTTAAATAATAGCAAAAATTAAGCGAATAACCAAACATTTGTGGGTATTTTCCCTTAAAAATTACTCATATTTGTGTGATTACTCTTTATTTAAAGGGAAACGAGGTAAATTAATGTTACTTAGAATATTTCGTCGATTGTTGTCATAACTGTTATTTTTGATTATTTTCAATTTTAATTTGTGCTATAAACTACATTAATTAATGTTGAATGAAAAATATAACAAAGGGTCTATAGATAATAATTACCATATTCAACTAATATAAAAAGAAAAACTAAGAAGATTATTATTCCTCTTATTTTTATCATACAAAGTAGGGTGAAGCCCCTCTGGTGAAAATTGGTGGATTTACAAATAAAAAGATAATCGATTTACAAAATAAGTTTTGTATCTTGATTATCTTTTTTCTTTTATATGGGTGTAATAATTTGACGTATATTTTTTATTTTGTAATTGTCATAATTAATAAAAAGTAGTGAAATTTCTTTCACTACTAAGGAGGAATGTAAATTCTATATACAATGATTTAAAACTAAATCATCAATTTCCACTGGCGGAGAAAAAGGGATTTGAACCCTTGCGCCGAGTTACCAGCCTACGAGCTTTCCAAGCCCGCCCCTTCAGCCTCTTGGGTATTTCTCCATGCGTTATTAATTCTACATTATATTAATATTTAAGTCAAAGTAATTTTTAATAAAAATCGCCTTTAAGTATGCTATAATACCTAAGAGGATAGACCGATGAAAGAAATATTAATTAGTGAAAAAGAAGAAGGACAAACAATCTATAAGTTTGTTAGAAAATATCTAAGTGAAGCTCCTTTAAGCTTTATTGAAAAAGTTTTTCGTAAGAAAGATATTAAGATTAATGGAGTAAGAGTAAATAAACAAGAAATTGTTCATAAAGGGGACAATGTTCAAATTTATATTACTGATGCGATGTTAAACGAATTCTTAAAGCCTAAACCAATCACTGAGATTAAGAATAAACCTAATATCGTCTATGAAGATAATAATATTCTTATTGTTAATAAACCAAGTGGCTTATTAGTTCATGGAGATAGTAAAGAAAAGAGAATGACATTATCAAATATTGTTCTTAATTATTTATATTCTAAAGGTGAATATGATCCTTCTAATAATGCTTTTATTCCTGCTCCTGCACACAGAATTGATCGAAATACTTCAGGACTCGTTATCTTTGGAAAGAACATAAAAGCTTTACAAGAACTTGAAGATTTATTTAAAGAACATGAAAATATTGAAAAATATTATTTAGCTTTAGTTAATGGAAGAGTAACTAAAGGAGGTAAGGTTGATGCACCTTTAATGAAAGATGAAGAAAAAGGTAAAGTTGAAGTTAAACCTCTTTCTAAAGGCGGAAAAGAAGCCATTACTCTTTATGAAGTAGAAGAAGTATATAAAAGATATTCTTTATTAAAAGTACAAATATTAACTGGTAGAACTCATCAAATTAGAGTTCATATGGCTTATATTGGTTATCCATTACTTGGTGATAGTAAATACGGAGATTTTAAAGAAAATAAATATTTTAAAGAGAAATTTTCTTATGAAGGACAATTCCTTCATTCATATATCTTTAGATTCAATAATGTTGAAGGTACATTAAGTTATTTATCAAATAAAGAATTTAAAGCTCCTTTAGGAGAAAAAGAAAGAAAAATTATCTCTAAATTAAAAAATGAATAATAATAGTTAAAGAAGGGAGGTTCCTATGCGCAATATTGAAAAAGGCTTATTACTCGCGACTTATTTTGATATTGATTGTAGTGATAAACTCCCTTCTTTTATTTCTTATATTAAAGAAGGAAAAGCTTATAAAACATTTATTCAAAATAAAGAGATCTTAAAGAATAAGAAGAATTTTAAAGCAAAGAAAATATATTCTTATTATAAGATTATTGATTTTGATCATATTTCATCATTTGAACAAGGAATGGTTCTTTATGGAAAGATGTTATATCTATTAAGAATATCTAAAGAAGAATATTATTCTAATCCATTGCTTGTTGCTTATTTAGAAAATGAAGATATGACAATTGGTGATTTTAAACTTGATTTTAACGCAAAAATTATTACTTTAGATGATTTAGCTTTGCTCTCTGATGGCTCGTTTAACGAAAAGAAATTAGCTTTAGATAAATTATTTTCTTCTTGGACTAATGAAGTATATAATCAAGTTTTAAGACCGATTGAAGAATTTAAGAAAAGATTATATTATTTTCCTAAGCGATTTATCTTTAATAGCTTTAGAATTATTGAACTCGTCTTTATTTTAGGCTCATTAATATCTTGGTTAATCATGCTTTTTACTAAGATATATCGTTATGGAGGAAGTTATTCAACCTTCCTAAATTATATCTTCTATTTAATTATTAGTTTTACTTCTTTATATTTAGTTACCTATATTGTGGTTATCTTAACGAAAAGAAAAGAATATAAATATTATATAAAAGCGCGTAAAATTGTTTTAGAAGATGCAAGTGAATTAGAATTAAAGATTGAACAAAAATTATATAATTACATCTTAGAATCAGTCTCTAAAAGAAAGAAAATGACTCGTAAAGTTTATGAATTTAATACTATTTCTTCTTATTATTCTGAAATATCATTCTTTAGTAATATCTTAAGAAAAAAGAGAATTCTTAAGAAGGATAGAGTTACTTATTTTGAAATAGGATTCTTAGTAATTAATCTTATCTTATGGATTATTTTAGGAATTCTATTCATCTTACATTAGGAGGTATTATGGCTTTTAGTATTGTTATAAAAGATAAAACCTTCTCTTCTTTATTAGATATGGGGAAAGAAATGTATCTATACCCAGAAGCTTTTGAAAAAGTTTTAACTAGTCGAAAGTTTTTAAAAATCTTAAAAAATGAAGATGAAGAAAAATTTAATGAATTATTAAAAATTAATCATATGTATCGCGATGTTAATGCTTTCTTATTTTACGCTCAATATTTATTTTGCCCACATATGGAACTTAAATATCATCGACATAAATTTGATTCATTAAAAGAACTTGGTGAATTTATTATCTATAATGGACCTAGTATTGATATCTATACGAAAGATTTATTGAAATTAAATCTTTTATCTAAGTATATGAGAGATCAAGGATTAGATAAAAAAACTCCTAAAATATACGATAGAGTAATAGAACTAGAACGTATGAGTATACAAAATGAAAATCGAGCATATTTTCTTCTTGGCTTTAGTCTATCAGAATGTGATAAAATTATATATGATAAGAAGGAATATGACTCAGTCAAAGACTTCTTTAAAACGATGACTAGTGACTACTATTTATATAAATTTTCTTCTTCTTTAGAAATTGACCAATACGTCTATAGTTGGTTAATTGTTAAAGGTTATGAAGATGTAGTTACGAAATATCGTGGATTAATAGACACAATTGAGGAAATGGAGAAATAAAATGGAAAAACTTGTAGAACAAAAATACCAAAAATGGTTAAAAGCTGATTTACCAGAAGATCTTCGTGAAGAACTTCAAAAGATGAATGAAAGTGAAATTAATGACGCTTTCTATACTGACTTAGAATTCGGTACTGCTGGAATTAGAGGCGTTCTTGGTCCTGGTAGTAATAGATTAAATGTCTTCATCATTAGAAAAGTTACTTATGGATATGCAAAATTCTTATTAAGTACTTATGTTGATGCAAGAACTAGAGGGGTAGTCATTTCTCATGATAATAGATTATATTCTCGTGAATTCACTTTAGAAGCAGCAAAAATGTTATCTTCTTTCGGAATTAAAACATATATCTTTGATGCCTTAAGAGCGACACCGGAACTATCTTTCGCAGTTAGAAAAACTCATGCCTGCGGAGGTATTATGATCACTGCTTCACATAACCCAAAAGAATATAACGGTTATAAAGTTTATGATGAAGAAGGTTGCCAACTCGTCCCTGAAAAGATTAAACCTTATATTGATATTATCGCAACTCTTCCTAGTGAAGTAGATATTAAATTCGAAAACTATGAACCTAAAGGAGAAATCATCACTCTCGGTGAAGATGTTGATAGAGACTATATTGATCACGTTAAAGGTATCTTATTACAACCAGAATTAGATAAAAAAGGTTTTAAGATTGTCTTTACTCCTCAACATGGTGCTTCTTTAGAAGTCGCACAAAAATTATTTGATGAATTAGGCTACGATGTAACTTATGTTAAAGAACAATGCGTCCATGATCCTTTATTCGGCGCGACTAAATCACCAAACCCAGAATTAAAAGAAGCATATGAATTACCTAATGCTTATGCAAAAAAGGTTGATGCAGATATTATTATGATGACTGACCCAGATGCAGATAGATGTGGTATCGCGGTTAAAGATAGAAATGGCGAATACATTATGATGACTGGTAATGAAACTGGTGCAATCTTAATTGATTATGTCTTCAAGATGAGAAAAGCAAAAGGCTTATTACATAAAAACGGTATTCTTCTTCAATCTGTTGTTACTTCAACTTTCGGTGAAGAAGTCGCGAAGAGTTATGGTATTCACGTTGAATCAGTCTTAACTGGATTTAAATATATTGGTGAAAAAATTCATGAATATGAATTAAATCATAAATACGAATATGAATTTGGTTATGAAGAATCATATGGTTACTTACTTTCACCATTCGCTCGTGATAAAGATTCATTACAAGCTTTAACAATGATTGCTGAAATGGCTAACTATTATCGTTTACAAGGTAAGAACTTACTTGAAGTATATGAAGAACTTGAAAAGAAATTCTCATACCACTTAGATAAATTATATTCAATCTACTTCGAAGGACAAAATGGTAAGAAGAAGATGGATGAAATTATGGCAGGTTTAAGAACTTCACCAGTAAAAGAATTAAATGGTGTTAAACTTACTAAATTAGAAGATTATAAATCATCTAAGGTATTAGATAGAGATGGTAAAGAAGTAGGCAAAATTGAGTTACCTACAACTGATATGATTAAATTATATTTTGAAGATGGTACTTCTATTGCGGTTAGACCTAGTGGAACGGAACCAAAATGTAAATTCTATTATGGTGTAAAAGGAACTTCAAAAGAAGAAGTTAACGCAAAACCTGATGCATTCCATGAAGATATCTTAAAATATATCGGATTAAAATAGTTATTAGTCTAATATTACTAAAGGAGGAGAGATTCCTCCTTTTTCTTATGCACAAAAAAAAGTAAGCTTTCGCTTACTTCTTGTTACAAACTATTTCTTTAAAGCATTTAATGCTCTAGTTTGTTTGCTTGCTTTATTGAATGTCTTACCTTCAATTTTTGCAGCTTTTAAGATTTCTTTTGCAATTGCTTCGGCACCTTCCATAGATGTAGTTTCAACTTCTAATTCGTAGTCGACTACATCGCCATATACAGAACGGTCAATATCAACGATTGAATTCTTATATTCAATTTCAATACGTGTTGTTGTTAAAGAAGTTAAGATCTTTAAATCTTTTGGATCAACAGATAAGATTTCTAAGAATTTCTTAATGCCACCTTCTGGGAAGAAACCATCTTCTTGTAATTTATCAAATGAAGATGAAGCAATGTGTTCGTTCTTTTCAAGTAAACCTTCACTTAAAGGTGCTTTTAATGTTAATTCGTAGTTTTGAGATTTTTCTCTAATACGTAAGAACATATCATGTTTCTTTAAATAAAGATCTTTTGTATCGATATAATAGTTAGTTTGTTTTACTTTTGGAGTATTTTCTAAATGTAATGCTTTAATTACACTTTCATATTCAGCCTTTGTTAATAAGACTTTTGATTCAATTTCAATATTTGATTTCATAGCGTTACCTCGTTTTTTACCTTAAATATAATACTATTTACTTTCCTTTAAGTCTATTATTTTAATTAATTATATTAATTATTCTTGCTTTTTTTCGCCTTTAACAACCGAAATTATAGAAAAAGTTGCTTTTTTTTACTTTTGTCTATACAATTATCATTAAAGGAGACCAACACATGAATTTTTTATGGACTAATGGATCATCAACTTCAACTAACAAAAGTTGGTTTTCACAATACGGCTGGATCATTTTAGGAATTATTTCTATTATCTTACTTGTTTTACTAGTTGTCGCGATTGTCGCTTATGTAAAAGTATGTAAAAAAGAGAAAGAAAAGAAAGAAGGTAATCTCGCTATCACTAATTGTTTTGGTGATAAAGATAATATTATTAGTTGTGAAGCAAAAGGTTCACGATTAATCTTAGTTTTAAAAGATTATAGTAAAGTTGATGAAGCAAAACTAAAAGAATTAGGAATAACTTCAATTATTAAACAAACAAATAAGATTACATTAATCGCCGGAAGTTCCTCTAAAGAACTTGAAATCTTAATTAATGCAAAATAAATAGAGTGAGATGAAAATCTCACTCTATTTTATTAGGTCTAATTTTTTTAAATTGAGATAAATTTCTTCAATTGGAAAACCAACAATATTATTATAACTACCTTCAATTTCTTTAATTAAATGAAATTTATCATTATCTTGAATGCCATAAGATCCAGCTTTATCGTAGCAAGATCCATAAGCGATATAAGAAGCAATTTCTTCGTCAGATAAATCATTAAATGTGACTTTAGAAGTAACAATTCTAGTTACATTTATATGCTTATTTTTTGAATATATTGTATAAGAAGTTTTTACTTCATGAACTCTATTAGATAGTGCTTTTAACGTATTATAAGCATCCTCTTTATCCTTAGGTTTACCTAATATTTTATTATCTAAAATAACAACTGTATCACCAGAAATAATAATATCATCTGGATAAGCGTCCGCGACTTCAATCGCTTTAAAATAAGATAATTGTTCATAAGGAAACTTAGATTCATCAATTTCTTTAACAACGACTTTAAAATCTTTAATGATGGAAGAAAGAAGTTCTTTTCTTCTTGGTGAGTTACTCGCGAGAATAAACATAATCTTATTTCTTTTCGTTTTTATTCATAATGATTGGAATAATCATTGGGTTACGATGAGTATTTTGGAAGAAGATTTGTCCTAAGACTGATTTAGAAACATTCTTAATTTCTCCAAATGTAACTTTTGTTTTCATTAAGGCTTTAAGTGCTTCAAATAATTTATCTTTGGCTAGTTCAATTAATTTAACTGATTTTTCATCAAGATAAATAAAGCCTTGTGTAATAATTTCTGGTTTCTTTAAAATCGAATTAGTTCTTGAATCCATTGAAATTAAGACAGCAACCATACCATCACTTGAAAGTAATTTTCTATCTTTAATAACCGCGGTTGATAAACCTGTAATATCTTTTCCATCAATATAGATATCATCAACTTGAACTCTTGGTCCAGTTGTTACTTCATGACGGTTAAGAATTAAGGTATCACCATTAGATAAAACAAAGGTATTTTCTTTTGGTATACCTAATTTATGGGCTAGTTCAGCATGCATTTTAAGCATGTAGTATTCACCATGTGCAGGCATAAAATACTTAGGATGAACAAGTTTTAACATTAAACGAAGTTCTTGTCTAGAAGGGTGACCAGAAGCGTGTAAATTAGGTGACATTGAGTTAGTAACAACACTCGCGCCTAAACGATATAATTTATTAATTAAAACATCGATTTGATATGTATTTCCTGGAATTGGGCTACTTGAGAAGATGACCGTATCACCTGGAATAATCTTAATAATATTGTGTTCTCCAGAAGCAATTCTACTTAATGCAGCAAGAGATTCACCTTGTGAACCTGTACAAAGAATAACGATTTCATTATTCTTATAATCTTTTAATTTATCAGGAGTGATGATTGTATCATCAGGTACTTTAATATAACCATATTTTCTTGATACTTCAATTGATGTATTCATTGATCGACCAATAACGCAGATCTTACGATTAAAAGAAATACAAGCTTCAACAATTTGTTGAATACGTGAGATATTACTTGAGAAAGTAGAGATAATAATTCTTTGGGTTGCTTTATTAAAAGCATCCATAATTGCATCGATTACGCTTCTTTCTGAAAGAGTATAACCTTCTTTTTCAGCGTTAGTTGAGTCAGCAAGAAGTAAATCTACGCCTTCATCACCTAAACGAGCGATTTTATTTAAATTAATATCACGAGCGATTGGAGTTAAATCAATCTTGAAGTCACCGGTTGTAACAATTCTTCCTTGAGGAGTATCAACACATATTCCAAATGCATCTGGAATTGAGTGAGTGACGCTGAAGAATTGAACTTTAAATTCATCAACAGTGATAATTGAATCTTCATCGTATTCAACTAGATTTACGTTAGAAATATGATGTTCTTCTAATTTATTTTTAATTAATGCAAGGGCAAGTTTTGGTGCATAAATTACAGGAATATTAACGTTTTGAACGATAAATGGTACGGCACCAATATGGTCTTCATGACCATGAGTAATAAATAAAGCTTTAACTTTGTTACGATTATTTTTTAAATGAGTGTAATCAGGGACTACATAATTAACACCTAAAATACCTTCTTCAGGGAACATAACACCAGCATCGATGATGATTAATGATTTATCATTTTCAATGCAATAGGTATTTTTTCCAACTTCACCTAGGCCTCCAAGTGCATAGATAGAGACCGGAGAAGATAATACTTTCTTATTATCCATATTTTATAATTTAATCCTTTCTAAAAATTATGAATTTATAATTTGTAAAAACTATTATTTTTCTTAGTTTTTTCAACCACCTAAATTGTATACTAATACGAAAAATATTGCAAACTTAAAAGAGTTAAATATTAAAGAAAATATTTAACTCTATCTTTAGTTATTTAATTATTAAATAAGATATGAATTAGGAATGACTTTTTCAGGATTATCTTTATCGATATGATCATAATAGAGAGTTCCATTTAAATGATCATATTCATGTTGTAAGACGATCGCATCATATCCTCTCGCGGTAATTGTAATATCTTTTTTAGTAATGACGTCATAAGCTTTCATCACAATCTTATCATAACGATAGACGTAACCTTTATGATCATCATCAACTGATAAACAACCTTCTCCACCTTGAATTGCGACTTTTCTTAAAGAATTTTGAATAATTTTTGGATTTACTAATCCATATTGAATTATCTTATCTCCTGAAGTGTAGTAAACAGCAAATATTCTTAAATTAACACCAATTTGAGGCGCGGCTAGTCCAACTCCTGAACGAATATGATGACTACTTGCATATTCATCATCTTGACTTAATTTTAAATATTCGACCATATCAAGGACTAATTTTTCATTTTCTTTACTTAAAGGCATTGTTACTTCAAGAGACTTTTCTCTTAAAGAAGCCTCGTTATCTTTTACGATTTTAAACATATATATCACCCGCGATTATTTTATCAAAGTTTATAGTAAAAATAAACTTGTTTTAGTATAATTATCTCGATATAAGGAAGGTATTTATGAGCGATATACACGAAAAAATATTAGAGTTATCCAACTATTTAAAATCGACTGAAGATTATAAAAATCTTTTTATCGCAGAAGAAAAAATGAAGAATGATGAGGAAGTTAATCTTTTAGTGATGAATTTTGAAAAAGCAGAACTCGCTTATTCAAATGGTTTAAATCATTTCGTTGAAGGTAGTAAAGAACTTAATTCATTACAAAAAGATTTATATTTCGCGAAATACGCGTTAGATACTCATCCTTTAGTTTTAGAATATACTTCGTTATTAAATAAAGTAAATGAACCTTTAAAATATCTTCAATTTAATCTAATTGATTTATTTAAAGGCCATATGGGGACGTGTGAATAATGTTAAGAATTATTGGAGGTAAATATCGTCATTTAAAAATAGAAGCGCCTAATGTAACTTCTACTAGACCAACGACTGACCGCGTTAGAGAAGGCTTAATGAGTGCCTTAGGAACGTATTTAGTAAATAAAGATGTCTTAGACTTATTCGCAGGTTCTGGTGCTTTAGGATTAGAATCTTTATCGAGAGGAGCGCGAAGCGCGACCTTTGTCGATGCGAATATCAATGCGATAAATACAATAAAATTAAATATTAAAAATATTAAGATTGAAGAAGAAACAAAAATTTATTTTGGTAAATATAAAGACTTCTTAAATGAAAATAAAGATAAGAAATATGGGGTAGTCTATTTAGATCCACCTTATAAAATGAAAGAAGTATATGATGAAATAGTAGACTTTTTATTTGATAACGATATGTTAACTGATGACGCGGTTATCATTAAAGAGTGTGATGTTGATTTTAGTGACGATGAAAGATTTATTAAAAGAAAAGCATATAAATATGGAATCATTCACGTTAATGTATATTGGAGGAAATAAGATGAAAATTGCAATGTATCCTGGTAGTTTTGATCCATTAACAAATGGTCATTTAGATATTATTACTCGTGCGAGTAAATTATTTGATAAGGTCTATGTTTGTGTTTCGGTAAATCCTAAAAAGACATATTATTTTAATGTTGAAGAAAAGATTAGCATGTGTAAAATTGCGTGCAAAAATTTAAAGAATGTTGAAATTGTTTATACTGATGGATTAGTAGTTAAAAAAGCTAAAGAACTTAAGTGTAGCGCACTTATAAGAGGTTTACGAGCTGTCTCAGATTTTGAATATGAAGTTCAACTCGCAACGACTAATGAATTCATTGATAAATCAATTGAAACAGTTTTCCTTCTCGCTAGTGAAGGAAAAGGTTTTATTTCATCTAGCTCGGTCAAGGAACTTTATAAGAACAGAGTTGATATTTCTCGACTAGTTCCTCCAATCGTTGTTGATTATTTTAAAAAGAAATAAGTATAACCAAAATAAAAACTAAGAAGGATTTAAATTATCACTTCTTAGTTTTTTTCTATTTAGAATATTTTTCTAAATTAGCTATTCTTCTTTCTAAACTAGGATGGTTAGCTTTTAAAAATTCTAAGATTGGGTTATAAACTAATAAACCATAATTCTTTTTAGTTAAGTTGACTAAAGAAATTATTAATGCATCTTTATAACCATTTTCCGCGGCAACGCGATCAGCTTCAAATTCATGTTTTCTAGATATCGTGTTAAAGATAGAACTATAAACGATTTCAAATAATTCCATGAGTTCACCGGCAAATAGATAGATAATAAAATAACTTTCTTTATTGAAACCTAAATCTAAAGATAAATTAGTTATTAAAGTACAACTATAAATAATTAAAACAATACTAATCATATAGATGAAATTAAATGGTAAAGATTTTAAATTGTGCTTACATTTAGCGTGTCCTAATTCATGAGCGAATACTGCGACAATTTCATCAGGAGTGTGATTATTAATTAAATTATCATAGATAACAATTCTTCTTGAAGCTCCGGTTCCAGCAAAATAAGCATTTTCTTTTGTTGATCTTTTTGATTCATTGACAACATATATCCCTTCAACTTTAAAAGAATTTGAATTCATTAAATCTAATAATTTAGTTCTTAATTCGCCTTCTTCTAATGGGACGAATTTATTACGTATTTTAGCGAAATATGGGAATAAGAATTGTAATAAGAAAGTAAGACTAATAAATATTAAACTACATATAATTATTGATAAATAAGCATTTAATGATGAATATAAAATGAAGAAAATAAAACCGATAACAAAGGTGAATAAATAATCAACAATACAAGAAAATATTTGATCAACGATAAATGTTGGGACTTTAGTTTTGTTAAAACCATATTTTTCTTCAATTTTGAATGTATCATATATACCAAATGGTAAACTGATAATAAATGTAACACCTTGATTAAAAAGTAATAATAGAACAAATTGAACAATCCAGTTATCACTAATGGTATTTCCTATTAAACTAAAGACGTTAAATATAACTAAGAGAAACATTGGAATACTAGTTACAATGTCTTTAACAAATTTAAATCTAATATTTTCTTTTAGATAACTTTGCCATCTATCATAACCTTCCTCTTTTGTTAAATATTCGATAGAAGGAGGAACTTTTCTTTTTAAGGAATCTAAATATAAGAAATCATAAAAGATTTTCATTAAGAAATTAATGCTTAAAAAGATTAAAAATAATATTTTAAAATTCATAATGTATACCTCGATTAGTAATATTTAAATACTTATATAAACTTAAATCAATTATTTTTATTATTTAAAGCAATAAAAAAGTGAAGCTATTAACTTCACTTTAGTTATTAATCAATGCTTACGCCTGTCCAAAGATCAGCGAGAATATCGATATTAGTTTTGTTTGAATCATCTGTAGTATTATATGAAGTCCAAGAAGATGATGAAGCAAGTCTCATATCAACGATTTCGTCATTGTGGAATTTAACTGCACATGGGAGATATAAATCACTTGCAGCTGAAGATCTATCCGCGGAAGTTTCGTAAAGGTTATCTGTGTTATCTTTATTGAAACCTGAATAGAGTACGCTGTAACCGTATTTTGCTTTGAATGCATCGTTATATGTAGTTCTCCAAGGCTTTTCACTGTCCTTATCATTATATTTATCAGAGAGAGTACCTAATAAATGATATTTGTAGTTTGCTGCAGAATCACTTTCATATTTGCTATCAGTAGAATTCCATTTTGAATATTGATTTTCTGTAGTAGAGAAATCAACAACATAAAGGTTAATATCTGAATGAGATGAATAGAATGAAGCAACTGCATCTTCTAATGTATTTGATCCATCGATAAAGATAACTAATGAATCACCACTTGTTTTGTTTAATTTTGTTCCATATGGGTAATAATCATTACCAGCATCTGTTCCCCATTCACTAGTTGTTAAATCAGAGAATAATTCTCTATATTCAACACGGTGATTATAATAGAATTCACCATCGTTACTTGCGTTAACTGCACTTTGGATTGCGCTGATGATTGGGTTAATAGAGAAGATTAAACCAAAGATGATACCGACAATAAGTAAAGGTTGAACCCATGCTGTTTGTCTAATCCATTCCCAGATTTTCTTAAAAAATCCACCGATTGCTTTAAATAGTTTATCCATTAAATTTCCTCCTATATTGATTTTTATAAAGGCCAATTTCTTCAATAGCGGTTTTATATTAACATTCTACAATATAATTTTCAATAAACATTTACTTAAAAATGAAAATTACAGGTTCTTTATAAATATATTATTTATATTTATGGTTCAACCTTAAATATAGATTAAAATTTTAGTTTTAATGTATAAATATCTTGATTTGGAGTAAATATTTATTTACATTAAATAAATCTAGATTTATTTTACTTAAGTGATAAAATATTAATGATTTGGAGAAAGATATTATGCCTTTAAAAAATTTAAAAAAAGAAGTAACAGATTACATGTATGATCATCCAACCTTACGAGTAATCTTTTCTTACACGATAACTATCTTAGCCGCGGCATTAAGTGCTTTTATTTATGCTTATAGCTATAAAACTTTTGTTGCTCCTCCTAATGGTGATACTACTTTCGTTACCGGCGGAGCTGGTGGAGCGAGCCAAGTAATTGTTAAGATATGTGAAATATGTGGCTTAGATTCATCTTATGAAATAGGTTCAACCACCCTAGGTTATATTGTTCAATCTGCTTGCTACGTTTTAATTAACGCCCCTCTAGCAGTCCTTTCATTTAAAAAGATTGGTAAGCAATTCACTTTATTCACCGCGATTAATATTGGCTTTTATTTCTTATTCGTCAATATTATTCCAATGGATTTATGTACGATGTTCTATGATGAAGCAGCTTCAACATATGGAGTAGTCTTAAATTTATTTGAAAGATCATTGTTTGCTGGTCTATGTACTGGTATATCGGTCGCGATAGCTGTTAAAGCAGGACACTCTTCTGGTGGCACCGATATTGTTTCAATGTATATTACATTAAAGAAACCTAACGCTCAATTTGGCTTCGTATCAATGTTAGTTAATTCAATCATTTTAATCGCTTATACAATTTTAAACATGATTGAAATTAAGAGCGTTTTATATATAACAATGATTATGTATAGCCTTATTTATCTCTTTGTTAATTCAACGGTTGTTGATAAATTAGTTACAAAAAATCGTAAATCACAAATTCAAATTATTACAACGAATGATAAATTACCAGATTTATTAATCTCTTATTTCCCACATAGCGCGACTATCATCGAAGGAAAAGGAGCTTACACTAAAGAAAATAAACTTGTCATTTATACAGTCGTCTCAGAAAAAGAAGTAAAACAAGCATTAAAAGTTATTAGACAAATCGATGAAAAAGCTTTCGTAGTAGTTACTAAAATTTCTGCAGTTGAAGGCCGATTCTATGTCGAACCACAAAAATAGGAGGAAACATGCATACATTAAATGATCTCGCGGAATTAATTTTCCCTAATATTACTACAACTATTGAAGATTTAGAAAAAAGATATCCTGAAAGAAATTTAAAGGTAGGACAAGAAGTAACTCGTTTTGCTCCTTCTCCAACTGGTTTCTTACATACAGGATCTTTATTTACTAGCTTAGTCGCGCAAAAAGTTGCGACTCAATCAAATGGTATTTTCTATATTCGTCTTGAAGATACAGATACCAAAAGAGAAGTGGCTGGATCTGGTAAAGAACTTATTGATCAATTAAAGGTTTTCGGCGTCATTAACGATGAAGGATATTATGGCGATCACGAAGAAGGTCAATATGGACCTTATATTCAATCTCAACGCGCGGATATCTATAAAGTTGTTATTAAACACCTTATTAAAATTGGTAGAGCTTATCCTTGTTTTTCTACTAAAGAAGAACTTGATGCATTAAGAAAGAAACAAGAAGAAAATAAAATTATTCCTGGTTATTATGGTGAATATGCAATCTGCAGAAACTATAGTATTGAAGAACAAATTAGAAGAATAACTGATGATGAACCATATGTTATTAGATTTAAATCTCTTGGTAATCATGAAAACAAAGTTAAAGTTCATGACCTCGTTCGTGGAGACTTAGAATTATCTGAAAACGATCAAGATATCGTCATTTTAAAATCTGATGGTTTACCTACATATCACTTCGCACATTTAGTTGATGATCACTTTATGAGAACTACTATTGTTACTCGTGGAGAAGAATGGTTACCTAGCTTACCTATTCATTTAGATTTATTCTCAACTATGGGTTGGGAAGCACCAAAGTACGCACATTTACCAGTCATTATGAAGAAAGATAATGGAGTAAGAAGAAAATTATCAAAACGTAAAGATAATGAAGCAGCTTGTTCCTTCTTCTTAAAAGATGGTTTCCCAGTTTATGCTTTTAAACAATATTTATTTACCATTGCTAATTCAAATTATGAAGAATGGCAAATCGCTAATAAAGATTTAACTTTAGATGATTTTAAATTTAGTTTTGATAAGATGTCACTTGACGGAGCTTTATTTGATTTAGATAAAGTTAAATATTTCTCTAAAGAATTATTATCTACTTATTCAGGTAAGAAGATGACTGAAGAAGTTCTTGCTTGGTCTAAACAATATAATCAAGAATTATATTCTTTAATTTCTAAAGATGAAGAATATTTTACTGAAATTATGTCAATTGAAAAAGATAAAGAAAATCCACGTAAAGACTATGAAATTTATTCTGATATCTTAAATAAGATTAAATTTTTCTATGATGAATATTATTTCTCTTTAATGGAACAAGAATTACCTTGGAATCCTAATATGGATAAAAATGTTATTAAAGAAGTCTTACAAGATTTTTCTGATACATTAGATTATTCTAAAACTGAACAAGAATGGTTTTCTTCACTTAAAGAATTAGGCGCAAGACATAAATTCGCAGAAAATAACAAAGTTTATAAAGCAAATAAAGACTTATATTTAGGTCAAGTTGGTGATGTCGCAGAAATGGTTAGAATCGCTTTAACATCTTCAAAACAATCTCCAAACATCTATTATGTCTTAAGAATCTTAAAAGAAGAAAAGATTAAAGCACGTATCGCTTTAGCGATTTCTAAATTATAGTATGAAAGTAATAATTGCAGAAAAACCTTCTCTTGCGAGAAATATTGTTGATGCAATCGATAAAAATATGAAACGTAGTAACGGCTATTATAGTAATGAAGAATATGCCGTTACTTTTGCTTTTGGCCATCTTTTTAAATTGTATGATGTTGAAATGTATAAAAGTGATTATGATAAAGATAAGAAATATACTTGGTCTATCGATGAACTCCCATTTTATCCTCAAGAATTTAAATTTGGGTTAACACGTGATGAAGGGATTATTAATCAATTTAAAATTATTAGAAATCTTATTAACCGTGATGATTGTGAAATGGTTATTAATGCTGGTGATAGTGATAGAGAAGGGGAAATTATCGTTCGTATTATTCTTCAATACGCCTTAAAAAAAGATATTCCAATTAAAAGATTATGGATGCCTGATCAAACACCTAAAACAATTAAGCAAGAGCTTAGTGAAATGAAAGATGATTCTAATTATGATTCTCTAGCTAATGAAGGCTACGCGCGAACTTATATCGATTGGTTGTATGGGATTAATTTAACTCGTCTAGCTACGATTAAATCAAATACGTTATTAAGAGTAGGACGAGTTATCGCACCAATTGTTGAAGCGATTTATAACCGTGAAATGGCCATCATTAATTTCGTTCCAAGAAAATATTTCGTCTTATCTTCAAAAGAAAAAACTAATGAAGAAGTAGTTGAATTAACGTCAAAATTAGAATTTGAGGCTAATGAATTAGATAAAGCAAAGCAAAAAGCGAGTGAATATAATGCGTTACAGGCAAAAGTAACATCTTTAACAAGCGAAAAGAAAACTATTCCACCTGGAAAGTTATATTCTTTATCTAAATTACAAGGTGAACTTGGTAAAAAATACAAGATGTCACTCGATAAATCTTTAAAAATTGTTCAAGATTTATATGAAAAAGGCTATGTTTCTTATCCGCGTACTCCATCACAATATCTTGCTGAAAATGAGAAGAATAAATTTAGAGAAATCATTGAAAACTTTAAAAAATTGAATGTTGATGTTCGCTTTAAAGATTCTAAACAAATCTTTGATGATTCAAAAATTGAATCCCACTCAGCGATTACTCCAACTTATAAAATTCCTTCTAAAAAGGATTTATCTATCGATGAATATAATGTTTATCAAACTATTTGTCATCGTTTTTTCGCGGTATTCTCTAATGAAGATTGCGTGATATCTCGTTCAACAATGGAAATTACTTTAGGTGATAAAGTAGAGATATTTAAATTAACTGGAGATATCGTCTTACAAAAAGGTTGGACTAAATTTGAAGAAAGAGAAAAGAAAGATAAAACTTTACCTAATTTAAAAGTAGGAGATTTAATTAATATTAATTTTATTCCTCAACAAAAAGAGTCTACTCCTCCTAAAAGATATACTGTTGAAACGCTCAACAATTTCTTAAAGAACCCTTTTAAAGATAATTTAAAAGAAATATCTTCTAAAGAAGAAGATGAAGGGGAAAGAGAAGAATTAGAAGAATTAAAAGCGATGTTTGATGGTATTGAACTAGGTACTGAAGCAACTAGATCATCCATCATTGAAAATGCAACTAAACAAAATTATATTTCTTTAAAAGATAATGTTTATAAACTAGAACCAATGGGTAAATATTATGTTGAAACATTATCTAAATTAAATATCATGATGCCAAAAGAAAAAACGGCCGAACTAGGTAAATCTTTAAAGAAGGTTTATCGTGGTGAAATTAGTATTGATGATTCAATTAAAATCGCGCAAAATGAGATTAGTAAAGTTTTTGAAGAAGCTTTAAAATCAAGCTGTGATGTTGGTCGACCTCCTAGAATATTTGAAGTAGAAAAATCTAAACAGTTATGTAAATGTCCTAGATGTGGTAATATAATCGCAGATAACGAATTTTCTTATAGGTGCTGTAATTCAGGATGTGGACTATCTTTATATAAAGAAAATAAATTATTTGAAGCGATAGGAAAAAAGTTAACAAAAACGATGGCGAAAACTATCTTTACTAAAGGACAAATTGAATTTGATGATTTAATTTCTAAAAAGACTAACGCGACTTATAAAGCAACCTTAATTGCTGATTTTAGCGGAAAATACGTCTCATTTAAATTTAGTTTTCCTCCTAGAGAAGAAAAGAAAGAAGAAAGTTATGATTAGAAGAGCAAAAGAAGAAGACATACCTTATTTAAATAAATTATTATACGAGGTTCATAAAGTTCATCATGAAGTTCGACCTGATTTATTTAAAGATGGAACAAAGAAATATACTGATAGTGAACTTATTTCACTTATTCATGATGATTTAAAACCAATATTTGTTTATGAATTAGATAATGAAATTTTAGGCTATGCCTTCTGCGTACACATTCAACATATTAATGATAATAACTTAACTGATATTAAGTCATTATATATTGATGATTTATGTGTTGATGAAAATGCTAGAGGACAACATATTGGCACTAAATTATTTGAATATGTATTAGATTATGCGAAAAAACAAGGTTGTTATGAAGTAACACTTAACGTATGGGCTGATAATAAAAATGCCTTAAAATTTTATGAATCAATTGGATTAAGAGTTCAAAAAATAGGAATGGAGAAGATTTTATAATATGAAACAAGTAGAAAGAATGTTAAGCGGTAAACTTTATAGCTGCGCGTACGTTGATAATGAACGCGAGAACATGTTTAAAAAGAGAAATGAATTTTTAGATGCTTTTAACGCAACTTCGTATGGTGACTATAAAACTAGAGAAGAACTTTGTAAGACTTATTTTGGTAAAACTGGCGAACATGTTGGCATTAATAAACCATTTCATTGTGATTATGGATGTAATATTTATTTAGGTGAAAGATTTTACGCGAATTTTGACTGTGTAATGCTTGATGTAGCGCGCATCATCATTGGTGATGACGTTCTTCTTGCACCTAAAGTATCCATTTATACAGCAGGCCACCCAATCGACGCAGAAGTAAGAAATACTGGTTTAGAATATGGCTATGAAGTTAAAATCGGTAATTCTGTTTGGATTGGTGGTAATTCAGTAATTTGTCCAGGAGTAACTATTGGAGATAACGTCGTTATCGGCGCGAATTCAGTAGTGACTAAAGATATTCCTTCTAATGTTGTTGCCGCGGGTAACCCTTGTAAAGTAATTCGTCCTATTACTCAAAAAGATAAAGAATTTTGGTCATCTCAAGCAGAAGATTTTTATAAAGAATGTGGAAGAAACTAGCTGGGAAATTGTATTTTTAAGCAAATTCAGTTAGCATTAAATAAGGAACATAGTTTAAAAGAATAAAAAAGATGATAGAACGTTAAGTTTAAACTGCTTAATATCTATCATCTTTTAATGTTGTCAGGAATTATATCTAACCAAGGTGCTAAGTCTTCTATTTTATTACTTGGTGTAGTAGAAACATTATCTAAATACTAATTTTTATAATCTGATTTTTTTAATCTAATGGCCATTGCTGCTTAAACAACTGTATACAATACTATTTCGTTTTAAGAATTTTTGATCTAAAGATGAAGTATGGAATTGCGCTAGATTCTGTTTGAACTTCTGATGTTGCGAAAATTAAATCTCATATTTAAATTTAGGAGATATTGAGTAATGAATATCTTGTCCATACAATTCTTTCAATTTGTTTTGGACATCAATAGCTTTTCTTTCCATCAATAGTTTAGTTGCAATTAGGAAATTGACGTTTAACATTTTTGAAACAATCTTCAGTTGCTTTTTTGATGGGTTAACAATCACATTGATTTTTACGGTATAGATTGTCTCGTCCAAATCAATGGGATCAAATTGAGTAGTGACCCATCCCCATCCGCAGTTAGGGCATTTCATATCTATTGTTCTATCTTCTTTAAAAGAAACCATTGTTGTTCCACATTTTTCACATTTATTTTCTTCCATTTTAATTACCTCCTAGATAACACTTTATAAATTGTGGCTTCAATTTAGAGAGTCTTCTAAAAGTCATATTTATATTTACCTAACACAAATGTGAGGTAAGTAGGGATAGTGATAATATCGTTTTCCATTGAGATATTATAATCACCAATCTTAATTAACTTAGTTTTTGAATAATGTTCAGGATGTTTCATAACGGTTTTACTTGATTTAGTATTGCCATTTTTTGCTTTGCATTCGATTAAAGTGGAAAAACCATTATATGCAATAACAAAGTCAATTTCTAACCCGGATTCTTTAGCGAAATAATATGGTTCTATACCTGCTTTATATAATGAATCAAAAATAATAGCTTCGTATAACGCTCCTTTGCCTTGACCTAATTCACCGTGATATATAGAATTTAAAGTTTCAATTCCATACATCGAGGTGACAATTCCAATATCAGTTGGGAATAACTTAAATTGTGATTCAATCTTTTCTACATTTAAAGGTAAAGAAGGAACTGAAATGTTATGTACTTTAGATACGATATGTGCTTCCTTTAAATAGTTAATCGCATCATTTTTATCATAAGATGAACCCCCGTTTATCTTAGATACAATAAATCTTTTATTTTCCTTTGATAAAAAAGTTGGGATTAAAGAAAATACATTTTGAATTCTTGAAACTTCTGTTTGTTTAAATAAAGCATTGCCAAATCGATCTTTTCGTCTACCAAAATCACTTTGCATACTATATATAAGACTGTTTAACGTAGAATATGCTTCAACAATTTTATTTGTAGTAATATATTCTTTTACTACATTAGGGAAACCTCCAATACAAACATATTTTAAAAATAAATCTTTGAATAAGTTATGCATATTATTTGGAATAGGTTCTTTTTTATTAAAATAATCAGTTAAAGTATCAATTTGACTTTCCTTATATCCTAATGCCCATAAGAATTCTTCAAAGTCCATAGTGTGCATCTTATAAATTTCTTCATATCCAATTGGTGCAGGAGTTTCGTCTCCGATAATATAGCCGTTAATTCCTAAATATGATCCTGAAGCAATTACTTTATAACGGGAATCACACTTAAAATTTTTTAAAGCAAGTCTAGCACGAGGACATTCTTGAATTTCATCGAAAAAAATTAATGTATTTTCTTGATCTAATGAAAAAGTAGGAAACCTAAGCGATAAATTATTAATTATTGTATCAACGTCTAAAGAAGTAGAAAAGTCTTCGATGTAGGCAGGATTATTCCAAAAATTAATCTCAAGCAAATTAAAATTATTACTTTTTGCAAGATTTCTAATAGTTTCTGTTTTACCACATTGTCTAATACCAATAACTAAAGCAGGAGAAGAAGATTCATTTCTAATCCATGAGTTTAAATCTTGATCAATTTTTCTTTTAAAATACATTTTAAATTCCTCATCTTTATTCCAAAATAACAAATTCCGAGGGACTTTTCAATAAAATATTCTAAATTCCGAGGGACTTTTGAGCGATTTATAACAAATTCCGAGGGACTTTTTAAATTTGTGATATTTTAAAACATAAAAAAATCGAGTATTTAAACTCGACTTTCTTACTAGTTATCTCCTCGAGAATAACCATTTTTCATTTCTTCACTAGCGACTAGCATTAATTTATTAATCGTCTTTTGTGTTTCTACTTTTGTTAGTTTAGCCATCTCTTCATTAGCTTTTTCTAAGACTTTAATATCTTTAGTCTTGATGTATTCTTCATCAAACTTATTTAAATTTTGATGACCTAAATTAAATATTTGATTTTGATATCTTTCAATGTGAACAATTGCTTTTCCATAATGAGGATCTGCAAGAACTCCTAGTATTCTTGAACACCAGTAATAGTTAGAAGTATCAACATCTAATGTTACTTTAGAAATATAATCTGGCATACAAGTTACATTAGTATACATTGGAATAATAGAATTAAATGCATTTGAACCAAATGATATCCATTCAACTGCTTTTAAAGGTGTTGGTACATAAGGTCTAATTTGTAATATTGCCATTACACCAGTTCTTGAAATACCAATTGGTCGATATAAAGCTTTCTTAGGATTATCTCTTACTGAATATGGATTATAATCTGTACCTTGATAATAAGAAGAAAGAATATATTTTATATCTTCAATGGTGATTTTATGTTCAGGAACAAAACTCCATGGGATATCATCACTAGTTGGAGTATAGTCAGCATTTTCTCCATCCCATTTATAAGTACGTGGATTAAAATATCGTCCCATATACCAAGCTCGTGGGGTATTATAAACGTGATCGGCGTCTGAATGAGAACCAAATACGACACGAGGATTAAATTTACCATCGAGATTTAAATCTAAATGATTTTTAGAAATGAATTCTAATAAATCTTTTGAACAAAGATTTTCTTTTCCTTCATTAAATGCATCATCAAAATCAAAATTATCTAAACCAAATTGGTTAGGCATAACGACGTATTCTTCGTCTTTAACTCTTTTGGCTATCCAATGGTGACCTCCGATAGTTTCAAGCCACCAAATTTCATTTTCATCATTAAACGCGATACCATTAGGCTCATAAGTACCATATTTTTCAAGTAATGCACCTAAACGTAATACGCCTTCTCGCGCCGAATGAATATAAGGTAAAACTAAGACGACTAAGTCCTCTTCACCAATTCCTCCTGGAGTTTCTTTTTGATTTTTATCCTTTTTAATGTATCTAACATAAGGATCAGCACCTAAAACACGTGGATTAGAAGTAATTGTTTCTGTCGCGGTCATTCCGACATTTAATTCATTAATACCTGTCGCGGCCCAAATACCATTTGAATCATCTATTGATGGACAAGATGAATAGCTTAATGGATTATCAGGTAAATCTATTTCTAGATGAGCGATTTTACTTTTATATTTTTTACCTTGTTTACTAGGAGAAACAATAACTAATTTCTTTTCGTCAAAGTAACCATCATCATTTCTTGCAATTAAGGTAGAACCATCATAACTAGCCTTTTTACCGACTAAAATTGTTGTACAAGCCATATATAACCTCCTAAATGTAGTTTCATTATATGTGATTTAATTAATTTTATAAATATTTAATAAATATTTTAGTTAGGAAAGTATAACTTAATAGAAATATTAGATTTCTTGTGAGATAATATCTTTCAAAAAGAGGTGATAATATGTTACTTGAAAAGAAATCAATTAAAGACTTATTAGAAAAAAATGAAGTAGTCGCGGAAGCTTTACATACTGATGAAAATATGTCGATAGAATATTATCACTTATATAAAAATAATTCGCTTCATATCAATTTTGAAAAAGATGATGATAAAGCTACCTTAACTTACTTAGTTTTAGAAGGTAGTCTAGATTTAATTTTATCTAATGAAGTACATCACTTTTCTAAATATGACCTTTTCAGCGTCGATTCAGAAAACCCTTTTGAAATATATGCCACAAGTGAATTAAAAGTTCTTTTTGTTACCGCCTCAGAAACTGATATTGATCAAAATTTAGATAATTTAACTTCTCAAATAAAAGATTTAGAGAAGAAAGATGTTTATCTAAAAGGACATAATTATCGAGTTGGTAAATATTCTTTAATGATTTTAAATAACATGCATTTAGGCATGAATACTAATAACCTTAATTTTGCCGCTTCTTTCCATGATATTGGTAAAATTGAGATTAATGGAGATATCGTTAATAAAGAAGGTAAGTTAACAAAAGAAGAATTTGAAGAAATTAAAAAGCATCCTGTATATTCTTATGAAATACTAAAAGAAATATTAGGTGAAGAAGTGGCCTTAATCGCGAGATACCACCATGAAAAATTAGATGGAACGGGATATCCAGATGGAATAAAGGAAGAAGAAATTCCATTTGAAAGTAAGATTATTTCTATCGCAGATATCTTTGATGCTTTAACAACCGACCGGTCTTATCGAAAAAAATATTCTTTTGCCGAAGCTCTAGAAATTATGCAAAAAGAAGTTAATGATCATAAGATTGATTCTAAGGCTTTTAATGCCTTATGTTCATTAGTTCACGATAAAATGATTGTTGAAGGAGTAGATAACATTTAATTAAGAACCTTATGGTTCTTTTTAATTAGGAATTTTTGAAAAGGCTTTCAATAAATTTATATTTATTTTTATATAAAAATAATTAAAATAATTCTTGTTTCAAAACGAGGTATTATTATGAGCTTTATTAAGAAGTTATTTAAACCAATAGATTTAACTAAAGGAACAATTTGGAAAAACATCATTTTCTTTTCTTTACCAATCTTACTTAGTTATATTTTTCAACAAATTTATACTATTGCAGATGCCTCCATCTGCGGACAATATCTTAACGCAAATGAAGTAGCTGGGGTAAATAACACAGGTAATATTACTTTTATCGTTCTTCAATTTGCCTTTGGCTGTACAGCAGGTTTTTCTGTTATCACTTCAAAAGCAGTAGGATGTAAAGATGAAGAAGGGATTAGAAAATCTCTTGCAATGCAAATAAAGTTATCATTTTATGTTACGATTATTTTAACTATTATCGCGATATTTAGCATTAATCCATTACTTCAATTAATCGGCTTAACTCCTAGTGATAACGCCACTCAACAAGAAATATATCGTTCAGCTTATTTATATATTTTAGTTATCTTTATAGGTACGTTCGCTCAAATATTTTATAACTTAATCTGTTCTTTTTTAAGAAGTGTGGGTGATTCACTTAACCCATTATTATTTTTAATATTTTCTACAATATTAAATATTGGTTTAGATATCTTATTTATTACTGCCTTTAACTGGGGAGTTATTGGCGCGGCTGTCGCGACTGTTATCGCTCAAGCAATATCGGCGATTGGTTGTTTTAGTTTTACCTTTATTCATTATAAAGAATATCGTTTACATCTTGATGATTTTAATATTGATGTAAAAAGTGCATTCGCGCATCTTAAACTCGGGTTACCTTTAGCTTTCCAATTTTCAATTCTTGCAGTTGGCCTAATTGTTATGCAAGGAGCAATTGTTAAATTCGATACTTCAGTCGATGGAGTAGTCATTCAATCATACGCGCAAAATGGTTTTGGCGCGGCAACAAAATTAAATAATTTCTTAATGTGTCCTTTTTCGGCTCTAGGAACCGCGATGCTTTCCTACTGCGGACAAAATCTTGGAGCGAATGAAACTACAAGAATTAAAAAAGGTGTAACACAAGCATTTATCATCATGTTTATTGAATATATTATTTTTGCTGGTATTGGCCTACTTTTAACGATTAATGGGGCATATATGTATATCTTCTATTCTCCAGATAAAATTAATGAAGCAACTATTCATTTCGGTAACGTATATTTATATTGTGATTTATCTTTATATTTTATTTTAGGCGCTTTATTCATCTTAAGAAATTCTCTTCAAGGAATTGGTAAAGCACTATTTCCTTTCCTCGCAGGTATTGGTGAATTAACCGCAAGAACATTAATTTGCTTAATTTTACCTACTTTATTAAATGGTGGAGAAGTTAATATTTACGCGAATAATGCTTCTTTAATCGGTTTAAGTTTTGCTGATCCTCTCGCTTGGACGTTTGCTGTATCTACCATGCTTTATGGCATGATTAAATACATTTATAAAGCAAAAGATAAAAATGTAGAAGAACAAACTAAATTAAACTAGTATAATATTAATGGTGATTTTATGAAAGATATATTATATTGTCCTGTTTGTAAGAATAAATTAATTAAAGAAGATAAAGTATATAAATGTAAGAATAATCATTCTTATGATATTTCTAAAAAAGGATATGTTAACTTATTACTTGCGAATCAACATCATTCAGATAATTCTGGTGACGAAAAAGAGATGATTATCGCGCGTAGAGATTTCTTAAATACAGGTAAATACGATATTTTAAGAAATAATATTTTAAAAGTTATTCAAGAATTATTATCTAATGAAAAAGAAATCTCAATCGGTGATTTAGGCTGTGGAGATGGTTATTATACTTGTTATTATCATGAAGAATTAAGTAAGAATTTTATTACTTCTTCAGTAGGTCTAGACCTATCTAAAGAAGCAATCAATCAATGCTCGATTAGAAAGAATAGTTCTTCTTTAAAAGATAAAGATATTATCTTTGTTATTGGTAACTTAAATTATTTACCAATTCTCGATGAATCTTTAGATTTAATTATTAATAGCTTTGCTAAGATTGATGAAAAAGAATTCTTAAGGGTACTTTCTCAAGGTGGTTATTATCTAAGAATACTTCCTGGTAAAGATCATCTTTTAGAAATGAAAGAAGTTCTTTATAAAGAAGTACGTTTAAATGAAGATAAAGAAGAAAATATTGAAGGTTTCTCGTTTATTAAAAAGGTCGAATTTAAAGATCGTATCAGATTAAATAATAAAGAAATTAATGATTTATTTAAGATGACTCCTTATTATTATAAGTCTCCTTTAGAAGGAGTAAAAAAATTAACTTCTTTAGATGAATTAGAAACAACAATTGAATTTAAAATATTAGTATATAAGAAAAAATAAGAGGGTGTACCTCTTATTTTTTTGCGTGTTCTTCGTAATGTTTTTTAATGCAAGCGAATGTTTCATCGCTTAAATCATGCTCAATTTTACAAGCATCTTGCGCGGCTACTTCATCGGAAACTCCAAGTTGCTTTAATAAAGTAGTTAAGACTTCATGTCTTTCTAAAATAGAGCTTGCGATTTTATAACCTGCATCAGTTAAAGTGATATAGCCAGAATCATCAACTTTAATATAATCGTTTTCTCTTAATTTCTTCATCGCGACTGAAACAGATGGTTTAGAGAAATTTAATTCATGTGCGATATCAATTGATCTAACAAAGCCTTTTTCGTGTTGTATAATAAGAATTCTTTCTAAATAATCTTCCGCGGATTCATAAATATTCATAGTTTTTACCTCTTTTTTAATATGATAACACGAAAAAAATCAATTGAAAAGAATAAAAGTGTTAGTTTTTGCTAACTTATTATTGACTTAACGATAATTATTAATATAATTAATGTAGTTAGAACTCACTAACTAAGAAAGGATTTGAATATGCCTCTAATACTTGCTCCAATCAATAAACCATTAAAGGTTGTTAAATTATTACTCGATGAAAAGACAAAGAAACATTTTGAAAGTTTAGGATTAACAATTAATTCTACTTTAGAAGTTGTCTCGTCTTGTGGAGGGAACGTCATTATTTTAATTAAAGAAAGCCGTGTGGCTCTTGATAAAGGCATTGCAAGTAAAATATTAGTTGCATAAGGTGATTTATGGAAAAGAAACTAAGCGAATTCGTAATTGGTGAAGTTGGTGTTATTACTAAAGTTGATGGTGAAGGACGCCTTAGAAGAAGATTATTCGATATGGGCGTTACTCCAGGAGCGAAAGTTACTTTAGTAAAAAAAGCCCCTTTAGGTGATCCTATTGAAGTTACAATTAGAAATTACGAATTAACATTAAGAAAAACGGAAGCTGAACTTGTAACTTTAAAGCTTGAGGAAGGAGATAAATAATGAAAAGATTTGCTCTTGCCGGTAATCCTAACTCCGGAAAGACAACCTTATTTAATGCATTAACTGGCTCTACGGCACACGTTGGTAACTGGCCTGGTGTTACAGTTGATAAAAAAGAAGGTGTCTATAAAAAAGGTAAGGAACATGTTTCTATTATTGACTTACCTGGTATTTATTCTTTATCACCATATACTGATGAAGAAATCATTTCAAGAAACTACATTCTTGATGAAAAACCAGATTGTATCATTAATATCGTCGATGCAACTAACCTTGAAAGAAACTTATATTTAACTACTCAATTAATGGAAATTGATGTTCCATTAGTTATCGCACTTAATATGTGTGATGTTCTTGAAAAGAATAATGATTCTATTGATGAAAAAGAATTATCAAAAAAACTTGGTTTACCAGTTGTAAAAATTTCAGCTTTAAGAAATGAAAATTTAGCTTCTTTAATGGATGAAGCAATCGAAACAAGTGAAGTAGAAAGAAAAGGAACTACCATTCTTGAAGAAACTTCTTTAAATAAAGTAATTACTGAATGTAAAGAAGCTTTTGTAAAGAAGAATATAGCAAATCCTTTATTCCATGCCGTTAAACTTGTTGAAAATGATGAAGTTGAAGTTAAAAATCATGAAGATTATGTTTCTATTGTTAATGAATATAAAGGAAGTTATAATGACGAAATATTCGGTAATGACTTTGAAGCAATTATCGCAGATGCTCGTTATAAATATATTTCTTCTCATTTCTCCATCACTTTAACTAAACACGAAGAAGAAAGAAATGAAGATGGTAGTAAGAAACTTTCTTTATCAGATAAGATTGACCGTGTCTTAACTAATAAATGGGCTGGTATTCCTATCTTCCTTGCTATCTTATTCTTAGTATTCCACTTTACTTTCTCAGAAAATCTTTTCTGGGCCGGCGGAGAAATTACTACTAATTCGTTTGAAGGAAGTATCTTCTCAGGCTTAATTTGGCATGAAGGAGGAGTTAATTCTCTTGGTGTTATTCTTCAATCATTAGTTACTAAATTCACTGATTGGTTAAGTGAACTCGCAAGTACTGGTTTATCTTACGCTCAAGCACCTAACTGGGTTCAAGGTTTCTTAGTTGATGGCTGCTTAGCTGGTGTCTTCTCAGTTTTAAGCTTTGTACCTCAAATTTTATTATTATTCTTATTCTTCTCTATTATGGAAGATACAGGTTATATGGCTCGTGTTGCCTTCATCTTGGATAGAATCTTCCGTAAATTTGGTTTATCAGGTCGTTCATTCATTCCTATGATCATGGGATTTGGTTGTTCAGTTCCTGCGATGATTAATACTAGAACTCTCGCGGATGAAAAAGAAAAGGTTGCGACTGTTAGAGTTATTCCATTCTTCTCATGTGGAGCTAAATTACCTATTTTAACAGCTATTGCCGGGGGTATCGCTGAACAATTTGGTTTCGCTCATGTTGATTTAATTACTTATTCAATGTATTTAGTTGGTATGATTACTGCAATTGTCGCAGTTATCATCATGAGAAAGACTGAATTAAGTGGCGATGTTCCTCCATTTATTATGGAACTTCCATCTTACCATTTACCTCAATTTAAATCATTAATGATTCACTTATGGGATAAATTAAAACACTTCATTAAAAAAGCATTTACAATTATTTTATTATCAACGATTATCATTTGGTTCTTATCATCCTTCCAATGCAATTGGACAATGTGCCCAGAAATTGTTAATGAAGAAGGTGAATTCGTTTGCTACGATATTTCTAAATCAATTCTTGCAAGTATTGGTCAATTAGTTCAACCATTATTTACTCCATTAGGATTTGGTTCTCAACTTGGTAAATTTGGTTGGGTATTCGCGGTTGCTGCCGTTACTGGTTTAATTGCAAAAGAAAATGTTATTGCTACATTTGGTGTTCTTGCCGCGACAGTTTATGTCGCTCAATATGCAACTGGAACTGTTATTCCTAGTGAAATTGCTGAAATTGTCGCAGATGAAGAAGGTGTTGCTGCAACTTTAAAAATGATTGATGCAACTGGTATTTCTTGGGCAGGACTAATCTCATTTATCGTCTTTAATATGACAACTATTCCTTGCTTTGCCGCGGTTGCGACAGCTAAAGGTGAATTAACAAAATCAGGTTTCAAAAAGACAGTATTCTTCTGGATCTGCGTAAGTTACTTCACTGCTGCCCTTGTTTATCTCTTCTTATTACCAATGGCTCAAGGTGGCTCATATTGGTGGAGTGAATTAATTGTTGTAGTCTTAATTGCATGTATCTTTGGCTATATTTATTTATATAATCATTACGGATTAATAAATAAATTTAAGAAAGAAAGTAAATAATATGCAACCTATCGAAGTAATAGTTATTGTTGCTACTTTAGCTTTCGTACTTGGTTATATTGGTGTTTATGTTTATAAAAGATACCATAATATTCCAACAGGCGATTGCTCAGTATGCAAAAAGAGAATGAACAAAATGGTGAAAAAATTACAAAAAGATTATCATAAACAAAATAAATCATCTTGTTCTTCTTCTAACTGTACTTGTAAATCTAAATAAACGCGTCTCACCGAAAGGTGAGGCGTTTTATTTACAAATGTAAAATTTTAAGATAATATTTTATTGATATAAGAAAGGTGTTAATGAATAATTCAATCCTGATTATTTGTTAATATAAGTGAAGGTATGAATATATTTTATTGTTGCTGCGTATTATTTATGGTTGGATCATTCGGAGGATGGGTCTTAGAATTAATCTATCGAAGATATTTTTCTTCACATAAATGGATTAACCCTGGTTTCTTAGTTGGTCCTTGTTTACCTTTATATGGTTTCGGCGTTACTTTTTTATTTTTAATTTCTTATATATTTCATTTTGATACCTGGTTTTCTTTACCTAGTTTTGTAAATGATATTCTTGTTATTGTAATTTCATCTATCGCGATGACTTTAATTGAATATATCGCTGGAATTATCTTTATTAAAGGCATGGGTATTAAATTATGGGATTATTCGTCTCGTTGGGGAAATATTCAAGGAATCATTTGTCCATTATTTAGTTTATTCTGGACACTTATCGCAATTGCTTTTTATTATTTATTTAGAACACCTTGTTATTATTTAATCTCATGGTTTTCTGAAGAAACGGCATCTAATGTTTGGTTCCCATTTGTATTAGGATTATTTTATGGGGTATTTATTGTTGACGTATGTTATTCAAGTGAACTTACTCACCGCATTAGTAAATTTGCAAAAGAGAAGAATGTCGTTGTTAAGATTGAAGAATTTAAAGAGCAAATTAGAAATGCTAATGATAAAACAAAAGAAAAGATTCACTTTGTTCTCGCTTTATCATCAAAAGTTCCTTTAAGAGAACATCTTGATAATTACATAAATAACGTTAAAGAAAAAATTAACGATATAAAAAAATAAAGAATAAATAAAACCACTAGGGAATATAGTCTCTAGTGATTTTTTTAAGCAAAATTTTAATTAAAATTCTATCCCATTTAGACTAGGTGTAATAGAATTAGCTTTAATATTATTTATTAATAATCCGCAGGTAGAGGTGTAAGTTACATTATTTACTGATGCGGTATATTTAAATACTGGTGTAGTACCATTAAATAAGTTTTGAAATGATGTATTAGAGATTTGATATAGATATAATTTTCCGTCATTTGTATAGCTATCATTACCGTTTTCATCTTGTTCAACACAAGTATATGTCGCGTAGATTGTTTTAATAAAAGCATTATGATCAATTTTTGATTTTAATGTGGTAATATGTCCGTCATCTAATCCATATATTTTAACATTTTTAACATATACTGAATAACCTGAGTGATTACCTGATCTTTCTTCATAATCTGTCGCAGATCTATCAAAGGCAGTATTAAGTGAATTAACAAAAGAATCTTCAAATGAGTATTTTTCATTTTTAATAGTTTTATCGACAGTTTTAGTTCCTCCAGTCGATTCTACCGCGACTGTTCCTTTTAATTTATCACTCGCAGTTAATGAAGGTGTACAAGCTAATTTTTCCACAAAGTCGAGAGTGACGCTTGCAGTTACATTAGGATTTAAAGTACTAGATAATTTTAAAATTAATTGTTTAGTAAAAACTTTATTACAAGTAATAGTAATAGTTTGAGTAGAGAAAGTATGTGTAATAGTTAAAATACTATCCGCGGTATTATATTCAACTGATTTTCCAGAACTATCAGTTAAAGATAAAGTAATTGCATCATTATTTACATTAGGATCTACTGTATAAGTAAAAGATCTAGTTCCGTAAGCTCCTTCCTGTGACGAAGCTCTTTCAATAATTTTAATACCGTTTTCACGGATAGTGTAATCATCACCTTTATTAGTTATAGTTGAATCATCATTAATTACATCGTCATTAATTTGGGGAGTATCAGCTTGAACTTTATTACGTAGTGATACTCCAATAAAAGCAGAACAACCAAGTATAGTTGTGATAGATAAACCAATAATAAGACCTTTTTTAAGTTGTTTCTTCATATTTATTACCTCCTATAAATTGAATAATTTTCGAAAAAACACGATTATTTTATTAAATAAATTAATAAAGAATTGGATTAATGGATTAGGTTTATTAATCACATTAATCTCAAATGATATATAAAGTTTTTTTGCGTTATATTTAGTTAAAACCATTCTTGTTTCATAAGTACCAATTTGATCAAACGATGATGAATATGTAGTCGTGATGAATTCGATGCTTTCATAGATGTCTTTTTCTAATTTATTTTCATTTATTAAAATATTAACTATTTCAGAAGGAGACTTTAAATCTCCTTTATATACTTCAATGCTTTCTAAATTTTTAAAATATACGTCACCTATTCCATCGAGAATATTTACTCTAAAAGGAAAGGTAGTTTTATTAAGGTAATAATCGGTCGCGATTAATGAATAATCGGCTATTCCTACTTCATTTAATGGAGACGAGGAACTAGGGACAACTAAAACTTCTTTAATCCCTGATCCGTTATTATCACTTATATCAAAATAAGATATTAATTCTTCTTTCTTAGTTATTTCATATTGATATAACTCAATATAATCTTCTCCTATTATAGTTGGAGGAACGTCATCAATTATTTCTACCTCAATAGAATATGTTTGCTTATTATTTAAACTATCAACTAATGTTAATGATAGCTTATTTTTTTTAAATATCTCGGGTTTATAATTACTATATTTATTATCAAGTAATATAACTCCATCAGTATAATCAAATACATCGATAAACTTAGTTAAATCGATAAAACCTCCTTCATTTAACTCAGTATAAGATATTTTTATTAACTCACCATTTTTAATAAAAGGTGCCTCATTATCTATTAATCTAACATTAATAGTTATTCGTTCTACATCGTTATTAAGATTAAATAAATCACTAACGATTACATGATTCCCATAATCATGAAAAATTACTGCTTCTTCATATTCATCTAATACAATTTCATAATGGTCAATCTTATTCGCGGGATAGTTTAAATAAATATATTCTTCAATGATATCATTTGTTGAAGGAGGAGTTGGGTAAGTTACAGTTTTAGAAAACGAATTCGATTTGGAGTGTAAATTTAATATTGGGGAACTAAAACTGTTTCTTACCTCGTTTAATGAAGGATTTATTAATTCTTGTCGTGCCATAGTCGAAAAGGTAGGATTAAGTAGTAGAATGAGAATTAATATTGCCTTCATAATTTTCCCTCCCTCTAAATATATCTTTTGACGATTTTTAAAATAAATCCTAAAAAATATTTTTAATTT
>CAVDMV010000010.1:0-55954 GCA_963610315.1 Acutalibacteraceae bacterium | reverse complement strand
TTATTAACAAGCATTAATAATTTATATAATTAATTTATAAATTAAAAAGCGCATTACGCGCTTTAGAATTTTAATAATTTCTTTTCGTAATATAGGATAGTAGGTAAATATACGATATTAACTAAAATCCAAGAAATAGGGAAGGCGGCATATAGCCAGAAGATGGTATGGAAAGTAGGTAAGTTAAATAAAGTACATAAGAATAAAATTCTTGTTCCTGAGCAACCAATCATAGTAATAATAGCAGGAGGAGTAGATACCTTCATTCCTCTTAAATAATTTGAATTTAATCCCATCCAACCATCTAACCAATAAGTTAAAGACATAATTAAGAGTCTTTCTCTTCCGGCATCAAGTGCGTTTTGAATGACCATTCCATCTGATTCTTTAATAAATATTGATAATAAGAAATAAGGTAATGTTGAACTTATGACTGCGGCGATTCCCCAGAAGATCATTTGCCAAATAAATGAGAACCAATAGCTTTTTCTCATATTATCTTTTTTATGAGCACCGTAATTTTGTCCAGTAAAAGAGATTAGACCGATGGAAAAAGCATCGAGCATCGCGAAAATATAACCTTCTATTTGCGCGGAAGCAGAAGCTCCGGCGACAATTTCATTTTCATTAATGGCTGCTCCATTAATAAAATAATCGTGAATAGTATATAAGGAAGATTGAATTAAAACGTTAGGAATATTGAATGCAAGTCCTTGAATTCCAGCAGGTAAACCAATTTTTAAAATATCAATAAGTTCTCTTTTAGTGACTTTTAATTCTTTTAAACGGAGTTTTACGTATCCGTTTTTATTATAAATAAAACATAGGATGGTTAGAATTGCCGCGACTGCTTCTGATAAAATTGTCGCGATCGCGACACCTTCAACATTCATTTTAAAAACGATGACAAATAATAAGTCGCCTCCAACATTAATTAATCCTGATGCGATAAGAATATATAAAGGTCTTTTTGAATCACCTAAGGCTCTTAAAATTTGTGAGCCAAAGTTATAAATCATTAAAAATGGAATACCGAGGAAATATATTTTTAAATATGAAGTAGCTTCAGAAATAATTGAAGTTGGTGTAGACATCCATTCTAAGAAATATCTACTAAATAAGAAACCGAATAGACCAAAGATAATACCTCCAATAAAAGCAATAATTAAAGAAGTATGAAGAAGTCTTTGGGCTCTTTCTTGATCGGAACTACCTTTCGCGACACTGATACAAACATTTGCCCCGGTGGCTAAAGAGACAAGTAGAGTAATAATCATATTAATTAACGCCGAGTTAGAACCAATCGCGCTCATGGATAAGGAACCTCCTCCATAAGTTGATACTGTCCATAAATCGATTGTTGTATATAAAAGTTGTAAAATAGTTGTCATCATTAAAGGAAGAACAAATTTAGGAATCTTCCAGAATAAATTGCCATTTGTTAAATCTAATTCTTGTTTACTAGTGGTCATAAATTTTCCTTTCGAACACGATTAAATATTATATTCTTATGCTAGATAATTTGAAACAATATTTTTAAGAATTTCTTCCATATATCTTATATCTATGATATAATTCTAAGCTATGCGGGGAGAGTTTTTTTATGGGCGAAAATTTTGAAAAAATACTAAAAACACCAGGAAATTATACTTTAAATTATCAAGATGGAGATATTGATTATCCATATTTAAGTGTTTTTAAAGAAATAGTCTTTTCTTCTTTTAGTGAAGAATTAGTCGAAGAATTAATTAAGAAAATCATTTTACGTAGCGCCTCTGATATTAACACTTATTTAATTTTTACTTTACTAGGTTTAAAAGATGACTTAGTAACTTTAAAAAAGGTCGCGAGTAAGTATGAATCACGTTTAAAATTTTATCATTATCAAGAAATTTTAAAGAATTTTAGTTCTATTAAAGAAAATCCTTTAATTATTCTCACAAAAGCTTATATCGATGATGATCAAAAGACATTTAAAAATAAATTAAAAGATATTAATAATTTTAAAAAAGGGATAATAACTTTAAGCGTTAATTTTTTAGATGAGATTCCTGAAACAATCTTAAATTATTTATTAAATACTCCTTATATTGAATATATGGGTGAGATTAGTGACACATTGACTAAAAAACTCGATAAAGAAACTCTTATGCTCCTTACTAAAAAATATTATGGTGAATTTAAGAACTTTGTTTCTTCTTTAGAACCAATTGATAAAGTTAATTACTTAAATAAGATGTCAGAAAGTGAAATTAATCGTTTATTTTTTAATTTTAGAGTATACGATTTTTCACGTGAAGAAAAAGAAACAATCTTCAATAAAACTATCACTTATTTACTTAAGAGCAATGTTTCTACTTCTTTAGGCGATACTTTAACTAAATATCTTTATGATACTGAAGATTTTAAATACGTCATGCCATTTTTAAGCTTAAATCGTGAGGAATTTGATGGAAAAACTTCAATTTATCAAGTGATTAAAGAATATAATTTCCATTATGGAAGAAGCTCATTTAAAAAAGAAGAATTAGATAAATTAATCGGCTATGAAGTTTATTATAATAAAGATGAAGAAGATAATTATACGATCGTTTTAAAAATTAATTTCTTACCTACATCTACTTATGTTAGAAAAATAAATTCTGATTCATTTAAACACATGGATGAAATGAATGAATTTGTTCCTTCTGAATTTTTTAATGAGTCTTTCTTCTCTTATAAAGATGTCGCTTCATTTTATAATGAATCTGAACAAGGTGAAATTAGAGAAAAGATTAATAAAGTAATTGAACAAATTAAAGAAGATATATCATTAAGCGCGACAAAAAAAGTTGAATTAGATTTTAAGAAAGATTCTTCTACTTTATATAATCAATCAATCTTTAAAATTACTAGTGATATAAAGAATAAATATAAATGTGATTTAATTCCAAATTTTACATTAGATAATTCGGTCTCTTTTAAAATTACTAATTATAAAAAAGAATATTTAATCAAAAATTTAAAAGACTTTGTCTTTGCCTTTACTTCAGGAAATGAAATAAAATTTTCGAAAGATTTTACTTTCTTCCCTCATTATAATAACCTTAATTACCATGGTCAAAAAGTTTATGATGTCATCACTTATTCATATTATAAAGATGAAGAATCAATTATTCTTAACGAAGGTATCTTATCTTTATTATTAAATGCTTATAAACAAGATGATTATATCTTAATTAATAATACCTTCTATTCTTATGGAGGAGAGATTGAATATTTAACTTTAGAAGTAGAAAAGGATACAACATTAAGAATTAAGTCTTTAGTTGATTTTAATGGCTATATTGCCTTTAATAACCTTGCATTAATTTATTCAACTTCTGAAAAAGTAGCTTATAAAGTTACTGGTAGAAAATGTGAAATTATTCCTTTCTTTATTAAATATAATCACATTAATTTACACGAATTTAATTTTGAAGAAATCTTCTTTAATGAAGTATATCGTTATTTTAAAGATGAGATTAATTTTGCTTATGAAGATACTTCTTTAATCAAAGATAAAATTAATTTATATTTTGATTTGAGAAATGATGTTTTATCTTATGATATTAAGATTAAAGATGAAACTGGTGAACACGATGCAAATCTAATCGAAAATAAGACTATTTTATTAATTAAAGATTATTTAACTTCATTGGGCTTTGTGAGTAGAAAATTATCTTCTCAAGATGAAATTTATAATTTCTTATCAATGGATTTAACTTCATTAAAAGGCTTATGCGATATCTATTTTAGTGATGCAATTAAAAAGATTGAAGTTAAGAAGCTTCCTAAGATTAAGTATACCATTACCTATAATAACAACTTAATGAATGTTGCTTTAAAAGAATCAGAATTTTCTACTGCCGATTTAAATCTTATTTATGATTATATTAAGAGAAAGAAGAAATATGTTAAATTATCCGATGGAACTGTTTTAAAACTTGATAATGAAGATGCGAGAGAATTCTTTGAAATCACTAATTCTTTATCTTTAGATCCAACTGATTTAACTCGTGAAGTTGAACTTCCTTTATATAAACGTTTTAAGATTAATAATTCTACTGATTATCCTTTAGAAAAATATATGGAAGAAGTTGTTAGTGAAATTTCTACTTTTAAAGATCATCCAATTGACTTGCCTACTTTCCCTTATGAATTAAAAGGATATCAAAAAGACGCAATTTATTGGTTGAGCTTACTTAAAAAATATCATTTCTCAGGTATTCTCGCGGATGATATGGGACTAGGTAAAACTTTTGAAATGCTTGCTTTCTATTCTTTAGATAAAGTAAATGAACCTAGCTTAATCGTTTGTCCAAAGAGTTTAATCTTTAACTGGAGTCATGAAATTAATAAATTTATTCCTGATACTAAATTTATCAAGGTATATGGATCACTCGATGAAAGAAAGAAGATTATTTCTTCTATTTCACCAAATGAACGTTGTCTATACATTACTTCTTATGATTCTTTAAGAAATGATATTGATCTTTATAAAGAATGTAAATTTAGATATTTAATTCTTGATGAAGCTCAAGCGATTAAGACAAATTCTGCGAAGAAAACTTTATCAGTTAAAAAGATTAATTCAACATTTAGATTTGTTTTAACTGGTACACCAATTGAAAATAATATCTTAGAATTATGGTCAATCTTTGATTTCTTAATGCCTGGATATTTTGAAGATATTTCTAAATTTAAATCTAATTTTGAAAAAGATCCTGATTATAAATCATTTATTTATAAGAAAATTGCTTTATTCGTTCTAAGAAGAACTAAGAAAGAAATGTTAAAAGAATTACCTGATAAATATGAAAGAATTATTACTTGTGAACTTTCGGAAGAACAAAGAAAAGTCTATGATTCTTATCGAATTATCGCGAAAGAAAAACTTACTAAAGAAGGTGTCTTTAATGCCTTACCTTATATTTTAAGATTAAGACAAATTTGTATTGATCCTAACTTATTCATGGAAAATTATGAAGGCGAAGCTAGTAAACTTGCTTTACTTTCATCTATTTTAGATGAATATTTACCAAATGGTAGAAAGATTTTAATCTTCTCTCAATTTGTTGAATTATTAAATAGAATCGGTTCTTCTTTAGAAAGTAAGAATATTCCTTATTACATGTTAACTGGTTCAACTAAAGTAGAAGAAAGAGTCACCTTATGTGATGAATTTAATGATCCAAATAACAACGTTCAAATCTTCTTAATTTCAATTAAAGCAGGTGGAAGTGGTCTTAATCTCATCGGCGCGGATACAGTTATCCACATGGATATTTGGTGGAATTTAGCTCTTGAAAATCAAGCGACAGATAGATCATATCGACTAGGACAAAATAAGAACGTTGAAGTAATTAAATTAATCGCAGAAAATACAATTGAAGAAAATATTCTTGAATTACAAAATAAGAAAAAAGATTTAATTGATTCACTTATTTCTAACGATGATTCATCTATTACTAATATGTCTAAAGAAGATATTAAATTCATTTTAGGAGACTAATTTATGAAAAAAGAAAAATCATGTGGAGCAGTTTTATATAAGAAAGTTGATGGAATAAAATACTATCTTTGTTTACATATGGCTCTAGGACATTATTCCATTTGTAAAGGTCATGTTGAAGGTAATGAAACTGAACTTGAAACTGCTTTAAGAGAAATAAAAGAAGAAACTTCTTTAGAAGCAAAAATTGATACTTCTTTTAGAGAAGTTATCACTTATTCACCTTATAAAGATTGTATTAAAGATGTTGTCTTCTTTGTTGGAGAAATTATTTCTGGAAAAGAAATTCCTCAAGAAGAGGAAGTAAGTGAAATTAGTTATTTAACTTATGAAGAAATAATTTCTAAATTAACATATGATTCAGATAAAGATGTTGTTAGAAAAGCTAACGAATATTTATCTTCAAGGGGGATTTAATGAAAAAACTCGTATTATTAATACCTTTATTATTACTTCCTCTTCTTTCTTGTTCATCTAGTAGTGATAACGTAATTCCTCCTTATGATGCAAGTAAAAAGATTAAATTACTCACTAATGCAACTGGAGAAAATATCTCATTAGTTTCTAGTGAAGTAAGTGATTATATGAACGATGTAAATGCTATTTCAACATATAAAGACTTAAAAAGAGATTATCAAAATAAAGTTACTATTTCTTTTAGTGAAGAAGGCGTAACTACTTCTCATTATCAAATTGATGTTTCTTTAGATATGAAATTCACTAATAAAGTAAGCTTTAAAACATATAAAAATAGTGTTGATATAACAAACTTATTTGTTAATCAATATTATTATTACCGTGTCACTAATTTACTTAATGGTGAACAATCTAATATTGGTTATTTTAAAACGGATGATTCTCCTCGTTTTATTTCTTTAGAAAATATCTATAATGTTAGAGATTTAGGTGGCATTGATTCATCGATTATTAAACAAGGCTTAGTTTATCGTGGAGCAGAATTAAATAAACATTATTCACTCAGTGAAAATGATTTAAAAATATTTGTTGATGATTTACGCATTAAGACCGATTTAGATTTAAGAAAAACAGGTGAAACTGATGGTATAACTAAATCACCAATTTCTGAAGATATTAATTATATTAATCTAGCAGGCTTTGATTCATATCAAAAATTAACTTCTTCTGATCAAAAAGAACTTTATCATGATGCAATAGTAACTTTCGCGGATATTAATAATTATCCTATTTATATGCATTGTTATCAAGGCGCGGACAGAACAGGAACTTTAACCGCGGTTATCGCGGGGTTAATGGGCGTTAATGAAGATAAAATCGCGAAAGATTATGAATTAACTTCATTTGCAGGAAAAGATCAAAATGATACTTCTTATTTCCGTAATGTCGGAGGTAAAGGATATAATTTCATCTTCAAAAATATATCAATGCTTTTTCCTAGTGATTCTATAAAAGATTCAGTTGAAAAATATTGTATCGAAGGATTAGGACTAACGGAAAAAGAAGTAACTTCCATTAGAGATATTTTAAGTGGTAAAGTCGTTAGTGAAATTAAAAATAATTTTACTACTTTTTGTGATAGTCTAATATACTAATAATTCTAATAATTCTAATTAAACGGAACTAACTAAATTTCTTTACTTAATTTTAATTAAATGTTAAAGTAGTAATTAGGTTAAGACAAATTTTTAGGAGATAAGGTATGTATTTTATACTTAATTTAATCACCGCGGCAGTCGCTACATTTTGTACCGTCTACTTCAACGGTTTAATCACAGAACCATATAAAATATATGTTATAGTTTTATACTTTTTTGCATTCCTCGCGCTTGCAATTGTTTTAACTTTTATCCTTTTCTTCCTCTTTGGCTTCAGCTTTAAATTTAAATCTGATTTTTCTAATAAAGATCATAAATTTTATCGTATTATTATGGATTATGGATTTCAATATTTTGCTTTTATGAGTAGAATTAAAATTCATTTCCCTGATAAGAAAGCTTTACCTAAAGATCGTCGTTTTATCTTAATTTGTAACCATCGTTCTAATTTTGATCCAATGGTTATTTCTTCTTCCTTAGTCGGTTATCAATTATCTTGGATCGCTAAAAGATCTATCTTTAAAGTTCCAGGTATTAATAAATACATGCATAAATGTTGTTATATGCCAATTGATCGTGAGGATATTAAGCAATCGATCAGCGTCATTAAACAAGCGAGTAAATATATTAACGAAGATATTTGTTCAGTAGGCGTTTTCCCTGAAGGACATCGTAATAAAACAAATGATTTATTACTTGAATTAAAACCAGGTGTATTAAAAATTGCTTTTATGACAAAAGCGCCAATTTATGTTATTACGGCGATTAATACTGATACTGTAAGAAAGAATTTTCCTTTAAAAAGAACAAATGTTTATATAAATCTTGCCGCGAAATTAGAATATGAAGATTATAAAGATTTAAAGACCGTTGGTTTAACTGAAAAAGTTGATCACATTATGCGTGAATCTTTAAAAAAACAATATGAGGAACATAGTAAATAATATGGTTAAAAAAGAAAAATTATTAGAAAAAAATCATATATTTAAAGGTAATATTATCGATGTTTATCAAGATAAAGTGCTTTGCCCTAATGGCAATGTGGCAACTAGAGATTTAGTTGTGCGTGGTGAAGCCTGCGCGGTTATCGCTTTTAAAGATGATAGGCTCATCTTAGAAAAACAATATCGTTACCCATATGATACTGAGATAATTGAAATTCCAGCAGGAAAAAAAGAACCTGGAGAAGATGGCTCTACCTGTGCTTTAAGAGAATTTGAAGAAGAAACAGGTTATAAAGGTAATAACATTGTTTATTTGGGTACCATTTATCCTTCAGTCGCTTTTGTTGACGAAACAATTCACATTTATTACGTAAGTGATTTAGTAAAAACAGAAACTCATTTAGATGAAAATGAATTCATCGATATCTATTTTGATTCATTAGATCACGTTGAAGAACAAATCTTAAAAGGTGAAATTGTCGATGCAAAAACTATCGCCGGATTATACATGTATAAAATCTATAAAGCAAAGGAAAGTATGAAGTAAAATTCGTACTTTTTATTTTATAAAAAATGAATTAATGGTATAATGATTTTCGGTTAAAGGAGATTTTATATGTCAAAACCAATTTTATTAGTTATTATGGATGGTGTCGGCTTTTCTAAGACTGGTCTTGGAGATGCAGTTACAATGGCTCATACACCAAATTTAGATTATTTTTTAAAGACTTATCCTAACTGCCGTTTAAAGGCACATGGACCTGCAGTCGGTTTACCAAGTGATGATGATATGGGTAACTCCGAAGTTGGTCATAATGCATTAGGTTGCGGACAAATTTATTCTCAAGGTGCAAAACTTGTTAATGAATCTATTCAATCGGGTAAGATTTATTCTTCCTCTGCTTGGAAAGAAGAAATTGAAAATGTTAAAGAACATAATTCAACTTTACATTTCTTAGGCTTATTAAGTGATGGTAATGTTCACTCAAATATTTCTCATCTTATTGCGATGATTAAAGAAGCTAAAGAGGAAGGTGTCAAGAAAGTAAGAGTTCACATTCTTCTTGATGGTAGAGACGTTCCAGCAACAAGTGCATTAGTTTATGTTAGCCAACTTGAAGAAGTCTTAACTTCTTTAAACGATGCTTCATTTGATGCACGTATTGCTTCCGGCGGCGGTAGAATGAAAATTACAATGGACCGTTACCAAGCTAACTGGGGTATGGTTGAAGAAGGATGGCATGCACATGTATTAGGTGATGCGAGAAAATTTAGTTCAACAACTGAAGCAGTTGAAACATTTAGAAATGAAATTCCAGGTATTATCGACCAAGATTTACCAGCATTCGTCGTTTGTGAAAATGGTGAACCAGTTGGTAAAGTTATTGATCACGATTCAGTAATTCTTTTCAACTTTAGAGGTGATAGAGCGATTGAAATTTCTATGGCATTCGATGATAAAGATTTCGATAAATTTGACCGTGTATTCTATCCAGATGTCTGTTATGCAGGATTATTACAATACGATGGAGACTTAAAACTTCCAAAGAGATTCTTAGTCAATCCACCAGAAATTAGACATACATTAACTGAATTATGTGTTGCGAATAACATCAATGAATTTGCGATTTCTGAAACACAAAAATATGGTCACGTCACCTATTTCTGGAATGGTAATAAGTCAGGTAAATTTTCTGAAGAATTAGAAACATATATGGAAATTCCATCTGATAATGTTTCATTCGATCAAAGACCATGGATGAAATCGGCTCAAATTACTGATGAAGTAATTAAAGCAATGGAAGGACATAAATATCAATTCATTCGTTTAAATTATCCTAACGGTGATATGGTTGGTCATACCGGTAGCTTAGATGCAACTATTACTGCAATGGAAGCTGTTGATTTAGGCTTAGCTAGATTATGGAAAGTAGCAAAAAAAGAAGGCTATACAATGTTAGTTACTGCAGACCATGGTAACGCAGATGAAATGCTTGAAAAGAATAAAAAAGGTCAAATCCAAGTTAGAACCGCTCACTCATTAAACCCAGTACCATTCATTATTGTTGATGATGATATTAAAGTTGAAATGAAGGAAGGTAATTTCGGTCTTGCAAACGTCGCACCAACTGTTGCAAAATTATTAAATTTAGAAGCACCAGATTGTTGGGAAGAATCAATTATTAAATAACAAATTTATATTAGAGTAGCCGTAAGGTTACTCTTTTTCAGGAGGAAACTACATGAAACAAGAACTTATCATGGTTCGTTTTGGTGAATTATCAACTAAAGGTAAAAATAAAATCGATTTTATTTATAAACTCGCGGATAACATTAGAAGAACATTAAAGAAATTTACTAATTTAAAATATGAAATTCGTAAAGATCATATTTATATTCATTTAAATGATGAACCATATGAACAAATTGAACCATTATTAAAACAAGTTTCTGGCTTAAGTAGCTTCTCTTTAGTTTACAAAGTAGAAAACGATATTGAAAAGATGAAGGAAGCTTGCTTAAAATTAGCTTTAGAAGAAAATAAATCTACTTTTAAAATGAAGGCTAAAAGAGCAGAGAAAGCTTTCCCAATGATCAGTGATGAAATTAACCGTGAAATAGCTGGTTACATCTTAAAAAATTCTTCTTATAAAGTTGATGTTCATAATCCTGAACTTACGATTGCCTTAACAGTTAGACAAAATGAGACTTATATTTATACTTCTCAAGTAGAAGGTGCCGGGGGTTACCCATTAGGTATCGCAGGAAAAGGCTTAATGATGATGTCAGGTGGAATTGATTCACCAGTCGCGGCATATTTAATGATGAAACGTGGCATTAAAATTGAAGCGATTCACTTTGCTTCTCCTCCATATACTAATGAAGGTGTCATTACTAAAATTACTGATTTATGTAAGGTTCTAGCAAAATATCAAGGCGAAATTAAAATCTACATTGTTCCTTTTACAACTTTACAAGAACAAATTTATAAATATGCTAGAGAATCATATGCGATTACCATTATGAGAAGAATGATGTATCGTATCACTGAAAGAGTGGCGAACCATCATAACGATTTAGTTATCGCGAATGGTGAATCAATTGGCCAAGTTGCTTCTCAAACTTTAAAAAGTATGCAACAAATCGAAAATGTCGTTTCTTTACCAGTCATTAGACCACTTGCAATTTTTGATAAAGTAGAAATTATTAAAATCGCACGTAATATTGGTACTTACGATATTTCTATTCGTCCATTTGAAGATTGCTGTACAATCTTTGATCCAAAAAATCCTACTACTCAACCTCAAGAGAAAAAGATTAAAGAAATTGAAGAATCATTTGATTATGAATCTTTAATTAAAGATTGTATTTCAAATATTAAAGTAATCCGTGTTGATGAAGATTATTCTCCAGTTGAAGAGAATGCCGATTTATTTTAATTACTAATTATTAGCTCACGAAAGTGAGCTTTTTTACTGCACAAAAAAAACGCATCATAAGATGCGTTTTAACGTTAGAAGTTAACTATTTCGCTAATGCTTTTTTAGCTGTTTCAACTAATGAAGCGAAACCTGCTTCGTCAGTGATTGCCATTTCAGATAACATCTTTCTGTTGATGTTGATGTTAGCTAATTTTAAACCATGCATTAATGTTGAATATGACATATCATAGTTATGTGCTGCAGCGTTGATTCTGACAATCCATAATTTTCTGTAGTCTGATTTTCTCTTTCTACGTGATACATATGCATAGTGTAATGAGTGAATTACTTGTTCATTAGCTGTTTTGAATAATGTATGTTTTGAACCGAAGTAACCTTTAGCTCTTTTTAAGACCTTTTTTCTTCTTGCGTGTGTTGTTGTTCCACCTTTTACTCTCATGTTCTTAACCTCCTACTTTTGAATTAAGATTCTAACTCTCTTGTAATCTGATTTTGAAAGAGTGTTAGGCATTCTTAAATGTCTCTTTTGTTTTTGTGATTTGTTGTGGCTTAAATGGGAAACGTGTGAGTGATAGATTTTAACCTTTCCTGAGCCTGTGACTTTCATTCTTTTTAAAAGTGCACGTTTTGATTTCATTTTTGGCATGATTTTGTCCTCCTATTTTTTAATTTTTGATGCTAAAACGCAATATAAGATTTTTCCTTCTAGCTTTGGTTCTTTTTCAACGTTAGAAAGTTCCTTAAGGCTATCAATGAAACGATTCATTACTTCTAGACCTACTTCGGTATGAGTTAGTTGTCTACCTCTGAAACGTAATGTAACTTTGATCTTATCACCAGCATTTAAGATTTTAGTTGCTTGGTTAACTCTTGTATCAAAGTCATGGATACCAATAACAGGTGAGAGTTGAATTTCTTTAATAGAAATTGCTTTAGCTTTTTGAGCTTTCTTCATGTCGTGAGCTTTCTTTTGTTGTTCGAAGCGATACTTACCGTAATTTAAGATTTTACATACTGGTGGGTTTGCTTCTTTTGCGACACATACTAAATCTAATGAATATGTTTCAGCAAGTTGAATCGCTCTTAATCTTGGCATAACACCTAATGATTCACCATCAGGGCCAATGACACGGACATTAGGGAAACGGATATCTCCATTTACTAAGTCATCCCCGTTACGATTATTACGTGGATTTGGTCTTTCGTTTGAGTAAATAATAACTGAATCCTCCTATATAAAATAAAATGGGCACAGAATCCTGCGCCCATAATAATACATATTTAAGTATATGTAGCAATTTACCAATCTGACCAAGTCAAATCTGGTGAGAAGTCTAGGCGCCTCTTCTTTCCACAAATTTATTTGCGTAATAATAATAAAGCAATATTGCTCTTACGTCAACAAAAATTTTTAAATATTTCAACAAATTTTTATATTTAGCGTTATGTATATTTTTATATCAATTTTCTTACTTATTTATATTTATCTAATCTAGCGAATTAATCAAATTTATGATAAAATAATCTTGTCTAGGGGTTTATGCGTTTCCTACATATTAAATTCCGGGAATCTTTTATATAAATCTTCATGAAGTTGAAGGCCGTTGGTCTAAATAACGCTACATGCTTATTTATTCATCTAACTTCGGAATCCGGAAGTGAAGAACAAGATGCCCACCTGTAAATAAGGAATATTCCTTGACCCTAGACACTTTTTATTTTTGGAGAGATTTATGACAAAAGATAATTTATGTATTGCAGCGATTAGATCGTTATGTATTGATGGGATTAACAAAGCTAATTCTGGTCATCCTGGTATGGCTTTAGGAAGTGCTCCTATCCTATATACATTATTTACAAAGCACTTAATTGCTGATCCAACTCATCCTGAGTGGACTTCTAGAGATAGATTCGTTTTAAGTGCTGGTCACGCTTCGATGCTTTTATATACAATGTTACATTTATGTGGCTATGGTTTAACTATTGATGATTTAAAGAATTTTAGACAACTTAATTCGCTTACTCCAGGTCATCCTGAAGTTGGTCTAACTAAAGGCGTTGATGCTTCAGCAGGCCCTTTAGGACAAGGTATCGCTCAAGGAGTAGGTTTCGCGCTTGCTGAAGCTTCTTTACAAGGAATCTATGAAGAAGGCTATCGCTTTATGAATCATTACACATATGTTTTATGCGGTGATGGTTGTTTACAAGAAGGTATTTCTCAAGAAGCTATTTCTTTTGCTGGACTACAAAAATTAAATAAATTAATTTTATTCTATGATGCAAATAATGTAACTCTTGATGGAGGACTTGATATGTCCTTTAATGAAGATGTTAAGAAGAGATTTATCGCTTCTAACTGGAATGTTATTGAAGTTAAAGATGGTAATTCAGTTTCTAGTATTGATAAAGCGATTAGAAAAGCTAAAAAATCTTTAGAAAAACCTACATTAATTATGGTTCATACTGTCATCGGTTATGGTTCTTCAAATGCTGGTACTTCAAAAGTTCACGGGGCTCCTTTAGGAGAAGAAGATGGTAAGAAAGCAAAATTATCATATGGATATGATTATCCTGATTTCTATGTTCCTGAAGAAGTTTATGACACATTTAAGAATACCTTTATTAAGAGAGGTAAAAAAGCTTATAAAACATGGTGTAATTATTTTGATGCATATAAAAAGGATTATCCATTAGAAGCAAGTAAGTTTGAGTCAACAATGAATAACGATGTTTCTTCATATGTATTTGATAAAGGACCATATATTGAAGCAGGAACAAAAGATGCGACAAGAAATTCTTCCCAAACTATTTTAAATGTTTTACATCAATCAGTATTCAATTTAATCGGAGGATGTGCAGATGTCGCAGGAAGCGTAAAAACAAAGATTAAAGGTGGAGTTGATTTTACTCCATTAACTAGAGAAGGAAGAAATATTAATTTCGGTATTAGAGAATTCGCGATGGCTTCTATCCAAAATGGTATGTTACTCCACGGTGGATTAAGAACTTATGCTGGTTGCTTCTTAGTTTTCGCAGATTATTTAAAACCTGCAATTAGAATGGCATCATTAAGTCATTTACCAGCAATTTATTTATTCTCACATGACTCTATCGCAGTCGGTGAAGATGGACCTACTCATCAACCAATTGAACAACTTGCAATGTTAAGATCTATTCCAAATACTTATGTTTATAGACCTTGTGATACTAATGAAGTAGCTGCTTCATGGAAATTAGCTTTAGAAACTACTTCTCATCCATCTTGCTTAATTCTTTCTAGACAAAATTTACCTTTAATTGAAGGATCTAGAAGTGATGATGTCTATAAAGGCGGTTATATTATTTCTAAAGAAATGGGTAATAAACCAGACTTTACATTAATCGCGACTGGTAGTGAAGTTTCTTTAGCGATTGAAGCACAAGATAAATTATTAAAACAAAATATTGATGTTAGAGTTGTTTCCTTACCTTGCCAAGAATTATTCTTAGAACAAGATAAAGCATATATTAAAGAAGTTTTAGGTTATGAATATTCTCGTAGAATGTCAATTGAAATGTTATCAACATTTGGTTGGCAAAGATTCGCAGCTCACAATATGGGCATTGATACATTTGGTAAATCCGCTCCTGCAAAAGACGTCATTAATGATTTTAATTTCACATCTGATGAAATCGTTAGACGTGTACTTGAAATTTTATAATTTGAATAAATTAAAACGTTTGAGAATTGTCTCAAACGTTTTCTTTTTATCTTCCGCCTGGACCGCCTTGTCCGCCTGGACCACCTTGTCCACCACCTTGACCAGGATTAGATGAACTATCACTAGTAACAATACTATTAATAGTGACATCTTTTACTTTTGTACCATTAACATAAATAGAATATGTTTGACCATTTTCAAAAGCTTGTAAAGAAACAATAATTCTAGAAGCTTGTTTAACAGTAGTTACACTCGCTAAAGTGACTGAAGAAGAATTTTTTACTTCAATAACCGCGCCACTAGAATATGTACTACCTAATGAAGAAGAAATTGAATATTGTTTTGAAGAAGTAGATGGGTTTTCTAACATTGATGAAGTAGTATAACAGAATACATTACCGTAATTTAAATATGTACCAGTTTCCGAATCTAAAGGTGAATCACCAGAATTATTTGGACCATGGACGACGATATTTCCTCCATTAACATAAAGTGAACCATTTGAATCTATACCATCACCTTCGTTATAGATATTTATATTTCCGTCTTCAATTAAAATATAAGGAGTAATAGTTTCATCATCACTCGCGGCATTAATGCCATCATCAGAAGAATGAATATTTATATCGCCACTTATAATCTTAATATAAGATCCTTCTAGTCCTTCATATGAAGAATTAATATTAATCGTTCCTCCATCAATATAGTTAACGTTATCACAAGTAATTCCATCGTCACTAGTGTCAAGAGTAATAGTTGAATCCAGCATATATGAATTACCGTTATTTGTATGAATTGCGTCATCTGTTGAAGAAATAGTGATATTACTACTATCAATGATTAATCCGTAATTAAAAGTAGTAATTTCTGCATCATCTTCATCATCGCCATCAGTATCATAATCTATTGTTCCTACTTTAATACCTTTAGTTGACTGCGTTAATGCATAATATGAAGAAGGGTTTCTAATTTCGTCACTACCAACTCTATTATATGTTCCATTAGATAATTGATATTTAAAATCATCAGTTTCTAAAGAATAAGTTTCAATATTTTCTGTTGAATAAGAAACAAATGTACCAATAGTTTCAATATTTAAAGTTGAATTAATTATATCGATAAATGTATCAGCTTGAATACCATCGCCTTTAACTGAACAAGTATAAGTTGAATCTTTAATAATCGCATAACCTACAGCATAATCAAATTCATATGTAGTACCTTTTTTATTATCATAATCACATTCTACATGAATACCATCTTTAGATGAATCTAAGTTATTAATTGTTAAGTTAGCTTCTTCCATATAGAAAGTTTCACTTGCAATACCGTGTTTTGAAGCTTGAATGACGATAGTAGAAGAGAAGATATATAAATTACTAGATACTTTAATGCCTGTTGCATCGTTATCACTAGTAGTAACGTTTAATGTACCTTGACCATTAATAATTAAATCGCCTTTAACTTGAAGGACATTATTTCCTTCGCCAGTGGCACTAATTTCATTAGTAGTTCCATCGATAAGAGTAATTATTAATGTGATTTTTTTATCAGATTTAATAATTCCTGAAGTATTAGTTGCGTTAATATTTACGTTATTTAAGAAAAGATGAATAACTGAATCTTTACTTGCAGTAATAGAAATGCCATTTAGATAATCTCCACTTAATAAATAATTACCTTCACTAGAAATGACGTCACCATCATTTAAAGAAGTAATGTTATCTTCTTCATAAGTAGTATTATCTTTATAAGTACTAGTATTTAAAGAATTAACTTGGTTTAAGATTGAATCTTTAATAGTTTCATAATCTACTTCATTTGGTGTAGGTAAAGTAGATTTATCAATACTAGAATTATCACTAGAAAAAGTAGAATTAGATGTTGATGAACTAGTAGAAGTAGTTCCTGATGAAGTAGATGATCCTGAAGAAGTAGAACTAGAAGTATTAGATGAACATCCAGTTAATAACGAAAATGAAAATAAACTTAATAGTAAGAGTTTTTTAGTTAATGTTGAGTGCATATATTTGTCCTCCTTTTGTATGTTCATAATAATTTAGTTACCTTAAAATAAACAAAAATAATAAAATAAATAAAATAAATAAAAAAAGATTAATTTAATTTATTTTTTAAGTGACTTAATTATTTATACTAAAAAGTCTTTTAATTCAATTGATATATAATTATCTATTAATAAATTAAAGGCGTTTTATACTCTTATTAGTTGAGATTTTTAACACTTGTAGTATAATAATTTATGTAAACGCTTACAGGAGGTAGGTTATGATTTATGATGTGTTAATAATCGGCGGAGGAATTACAGGTTGTTCAATTGGTTTTGAACTATCTAAATATGATTTAAAGGTTAAAATGGTGGAAAAACATAATGATATTTCCATGATGACCACTAAGGCAAATTCAGGTATAGTCCATGCAGGCTATGATCCTCGCCCTGGAACAAAAATGGCTAGACTTAATGTCTTAGGAAGTAAACTATATAAATCTTTAGCGAAAGAATTAAATGTTCATTATATTAATAATGGTTCTTTAGTAATTGGTAGAAACGATAAAGATAAAGAAGTTATTAATGAACTCTATAAAAGAGGTAAAGCTAATGGTGTTGAAGGATTAGAAATTCTCACCACCGAAGAAATTAGAAAAAAAGAACCTTCAATTAATGAAAGTGTTAATTATGCATTATTCGCACCTACTGCCGCGATTGTTTCTCCTTGGGAAATGGCTTTAGCGTTAGGTGAAAATGCTATTAGAAATGGCATGGAATTATCACTTGAAACAGAAGTTTTAGATATTAATAAAGTCGATGATAAATTTGTTGTTAAGACTTCAAAAGGGGATATTGAAGCTCGTTACGTTATTAATGCAGCAGGTTTATATGCAGACAAAATTAATGATTTAGCGATAAAAGATCATCGTGAAGAACATTTTGATATTACTCCAGTTAAAGGAGAATATTATTTATTAGATAAAGTAGAAGGACGTTTAGCAAATACTGTCATCTTCCAAACACCTAATGAATTAGGTAAAGGTGTTCTAGTTTCAAAAACTGTTCACGGTAACTTAATTGTTGGACCTAATGCTAGTAGTGAAGTTGAATCTAAAGACGATGTTTCAACAACTTCTGCAGCTTTATCTTATGTTAGAACTGCTTCTAGTTTATCAGTCCCTAGCATTAATTTTAGAAATAACATTAGAAACTTCTCTGGTGAAAGAGCGACTATTGTCGGTCGCGATGATTTCTTAATTGAAGAATCTCATGCTGTTCCTCATTTTATTAACTTTGCTGGAATTAAATCTCCTGGCTTAAGCTGTGGCCCAGCTTTTGGCTTAGAAGCAGTCGAAATGTTAAAAAAATCTGGTTTAGAATTTAAAGAAAATAAGAATTTTAAAATTACTCCATTACCAAAATTCTTTAAAGATATGACAAAGGATGAAATTAATCATAAAGTAGAAACTAATGAACTTTATGGTCGTATTATCTGTCGTTGCGAAACTGTTTCTGAAGGAGAAATCGTTGATGCATTACATAGACCTATTGTTTGTCCAACTATCGACGGAGTTAAAAGAAGAACTAATGCTGGTATGGGACGTTGCCAAGGTGGTTTCTGTGGACCTAAGGTATTAGAAATTATTAAACGTGAAACAGGTTTAAAAGCGATGGATATTCTTCAAGATAAGGCAGGATCATATATCGTTCTTGGCCATACTAAAGGAGGAGACGAAAATGAATAGTTACGATTTAGTTGTTGTAGGTGGAGGTCCTGCAGGACTTGCTGCAGCTTATGAAGCTTATAATAATGGCGTTAAAGATATCTTAATCATTGAAAGAGATAATCATTTAGGTGGTATTTTAAATCAATGCATTCATAACGGTTTTGGTTTAACTAGATTTAAAGAAGAACTTACTGGTCCTGAATATGCTGGTAGATTTATTGATTTAGTTAAAAATACCAATATCAAAGTTAAATCTGATACGATGGTCTTACATTTATCACATGAAAAAGAAGTTCATTATGTTAATAAGGATGAAGGCTATCAAGTCATTAAAGCTAAAGCAATCATTCTAGCGATGGGATGTCGCGAAAGAACTAGAGGAGCGATTTCCACTCCTGGAGTTAGAACAGCTGGTATTTTTACAGCTGGTGCTTGCCAAAAATATGTTAACTTAGATGGCTATTTAGTCGGTAAAAGAGTAGTTATTTTAGGTTCAGGTGATATTGGTTTAATCATGGCTAGAAGAATGACTCTTGAAGGAGCAAAAGTTCTTGCAGTATTAGAATTAATGCCATATTCAAATGGTTTAAATAGAAATATTGTTCAATGCTTAAACGATTTTAATATTCCTCTTTATTTATCTCATACTGTCACTGATATTAAAGAAAAAGATGGACGAGTTAATCAAATTGTTGCTTCTAAAGTCGATAGTAAGAATCAACCTATTCCTGGAACAGAAATGGTTTTTGATGCCGATACTTTATTATTAAGTGTTGGTTTAATTCCAGAAAACGAATTAACAAAAGAAGCTTTAATTGATATTGATCCAAGAACTAATGGACCTAGAGTATATGAAAATAATGAAACTTCATTACCTGGCGTATTTGCCTGCGGCAATGTTCTTCACGTTCATGATTTAGTTGATAATGTTTCTTTAGAATCAGAAAGAGCGGGTAAATCCGCGGCAAAATATATTCTCTCTAAAGAGAAAGAATTTTCTGCACCAATTGTGATGAAAAATGGCAATATGGTCTCTTATACTGTTCCTCAATTAGTTAGAAAAGAAAATCTTGATGAAACATTAGATATCTTCTTTAGAGTAAGAGGAGTTATGAGTAACAAGAGAATTATCGCTCGATCAGGAGACAAGATTCTTGCCAAAGTCATGCGTCTTCATTTAGCTCCAGGAGAAATGGAACAATTGAAGATTAAAAAAGAACTTTTAGATGATGTCGAAGGCGAAATTATCGTCGAAGTGGAGGAATAGATATGAAAGAATTAATTTGTATTACTTGCCCTAGAGGATGCCATTTACAAGTTGATGAAGTTACTTTCGAAGTAAAAGGTAATTCTTGTCCTAGAGGCGCGATCTATGGGGCTAATGAATTAAGAAATCCTCAAAGAGTAATTACTTCAACGGTTAAAATTAAAGGTGCTTCGATGAATAGGTTACCAGTAAGAACTTCTAAAGCAATTTCTAAAGCTAAGATGATGGAAGTTATGAAATTATTAGATGAAGTAGAAGTTACTTCACCAGTTCATAGAGGCGATGTAATTTTAGAAAATATTCTAGGAACTGACGTCAATATTGTTGCATGTAGGGATTTATAATTATGGAGAAAAAAAGAAGATATGTTATCGCACTTGATCAAGGTACAACTTCTTCTCGCTGCGTAATTTTTGATAATTCAAGCAATATTGTTGATATTGTTCAAAAAGAATTTAAACAAATTTATCCTCAACCAGGTTGGGTTGAACATGATGCAATGGAAATATTTGCTTCTCAATATTCAGTTATGACTGAAGCAATCGCTCGATGCGGTATTAGACCTTATCATATTCAAGCAATTGGTATTACTAACCAAAGAGAAACAACTATCGTTTGGGATAAAAATACTGGTAAACCTATTTATAATGCGATTGTTTGGCAATGCCGTAGAACCGCGGATATTATTGAACAAGCAAAAAAAGATGGATTAACTGATTATATTAAAGAAAATACAGGGTTAGTTCCTGATGCTTATTTCTCCGCGAGTAAAATTAAATGGATTTTAGATCACGTTGAAGGAGCAAGAGAAAAAGCAGAAAAAGGTGATTTATTATTTGGTACAGTTGATACATGGTTAATGTGGAAATTAACTGGTGGAAAAACTTTCGCGACAGATTATACAAATGCTTCTAGAACAATGATTTATAACATTAAAGAATTAAAATGGGATGAAAAATTATGTTCTTATTTTGGTATTCCTATGTCAATGCTTCCAGAAGTAAAAAAATCTAGTGACGATTATGGTAATGTCTCCATCTTTGGTTATGATATTCCTATTACTGGAGTAGCAGGTGACCAACAAGCAGCATTATTCGGTCAAGCTTGTTTTGAAAAAGGTGATATTAAGAATACTTATGGTACCGGTTGTTTCTTACTGATGAATATTGGTGATAAGTTTGTTAATTCTAAAAATGGCTTAGTTACAACAATTGCCGCGACCGCGGATGATAAGGTAAATTACGCATTAGAGGGATCAGTTTTCGTTGGTGGAGCGATCGTTCAATGGCTTAGAGATGAAATGAGATTTATTGTTGATGCAGCCGACAGCGAATATTTCGCAACTAAAGCAAAAACTAATGGAGGAGTTTATATTGTTCCGGCTTTTACAGGTTTAGGGGCTCCACATTGGGATATGTATGCACGTGGAACAATATTCGGATTAACTAGAGGTAGTAATAGAAATCATATTGTTCGTGCAGCTTTAGAATCAATTGCTTATCAAACAATGGATGTTATTGATGCGATGAAGCAAGATACAGGAATTGAAATTAATTCTTTAAAAGTTGATGGAGGTGCATCAAAAAATAATTTCTTAATGCAATTCCAAGCTGATATTATTAATGCGAATGTTCAAAGAGCGAAGATTATGGAAACTACAGCATTAGGAGCAGCTTATCTTGCCGGATTAAGAGTTGGAACGTGGGAATCACTCGATGAAATTAAAAAGATCTGGGCAGTTGATAAAGAATATGTTCCTTGTATTCAAGGTGAAGAAAAAGAAGAATATATTAAAAGATGGCATAAAGCTATTTCAATGGCGAAAGGCTGGGAAAATTTCGACTAATATAGTTTGACTTTTATCGATAAAAGTGATACGATAATTTAGCATAGAAATATGCAAGGGGAAAAGTTTAGCTAGGAGCGAGTCTCTTAGCTTTTTTTATTTTGTATATTAAATCTTTTATTGCTATAATGTTAATGTATTTTTAAAGGGGATTATATGAAAATCGGTTTACGAAATATAAAAACTGCGATTTCGGTCGCGATATGTTTATTTATCTATTTAATAATTATTTTAATTGCGTTTAGTTTTAATGCTTCCTGGGTTAAGAGTTTTAAAATTGCTACTCAACTTTATACTCCTTTCTTTGCTTGTTTAGCGACTGCTTATTCGCTTTCAACTACTAAAGAAAAATCTTTAGCCCAAGCTCGTTTAAGATTAACTGCTTCAATTATTGGAGGTCTATTTGGTCTTGCGGTTGTTTCTATTTATCAATTATTTGGTTTAGAATGGCCTTTCCAACATATTTCTGCAACAGGTAATGCGACAACAGATGCACCAACTGGTATTTTTAAAAGCTGGTTTGTTGGAGGAGAGAATTTTACAAGTGAAAATGTTAATTTAAGTTATTTACTTTCTTATATCGGACCAATATGTATAACGGCAGTAACTGTAATTATTGTTATCTTATTCTGTAATTTAATTCATCATTCAGAATGTAGTTTTATTGCAGTATTAACTTTAACTGCAGTTATGTGTTCACTTGGAACTAATCCAATTATCTATGGACCTAATCGAATTTTATCAACAGTCATCGGTATTTTAGTCGCACTTGGAGTTAATATGATTAAATTACCACATTATAAAAATCACGATATCAAATTTATTTTTTGTCTTGATGGTATTTATAAAAAGAATGATGAATCAATTAATGGTTTTAATCATTATCAAATGGACGCCTTAATTGAAGACGGCGCAGATGTAACTTTATTTACTACTCGCGCTCCTTCTAAAGTGCTCAAGATGATCAATGAAACAAGATTAAATGCTCCAGTTATTTGTATGTCTGGGGCTTGTGTATATGATTTTAAAAATGAAAAATATCTTTATAAAGAAAATATTGATGATGAAATTTCATTAAAAATATCTCTTATTTTAAAGAAATTAAATGTAACACCATTTGTAAGCGTCATTAAAGATGATTTACATTATGTCTATACTGAATCTTTAGATAATGATGCAGAAAAATTATATTTTAAGAATCGTCGTAATGAACCTTATATCTCCTTTAATATTGTTTCTACTTCTCCTACAAAAGACGTTATATCTTATATGATTATTGATAAAACTGAAATCATTGATGAATTAGAAAAAGATTTATTGAATGAAGGTATTTCTTCTTCACTTGTCATGTTAAAATATGAAGCTTATGAACAAGATGAAAAATTTGATGGATATTCTTATTTAAAATTATATTCAAAAGAAATTGAATGTTTACCATATTTAAAAGAATTTAGTGAGAAGAAATTATATGGCTTTATTTCTCATAAATATGATTATATCTTAGAAAAGAATGTAAGTTATTCTTTTGCTCCTACTTTTATTAATAGTGAACTTACTTCTTCAAGCGATGAAGTAGTTAAAAACGATAATGAATTATTTAAAAAAGCGACAAAAGTATATCACTCAAAAAATTATAATGCATAATAAAAATGGAATCACAATTTGTGGTTCCATTTTTTTAAACTATTTTCCAATCGCGCGTTTTTTACGATTAGCTTCTTTTAAATATAAATCATCATGTAATGTATTAAACATCATCATATTCCAATAATAGAGAATTAAATTAATAACATCATTGAAGGATGATAATTGATCATAAATATTTTCTGGAACGTTATCTCCATAATAATATTTTAAGAATTTATCAATTGTAGATTTATTAGAGATATGATTTTTAGATAAGAACATTGCAATATCATATGAAGGAATATTGTTTGAAGCATATTCAAAATCAATAAAGAAGACATCATTATTTTTAACTAAGATATTACCTGGAAGTAAATCATTATGGCAAAGATATAATTCTTCATCTTTAACAAATGATAATGCTTTATCTAAGATTTCATCATGACGAGAAAGTTTACTAACGTGAGAATTTTCATGATAATAAGATACGTGATCATCAATTGAATAATCAACTAAACATTTAAATTTGAAGTCATGTAATTTCTTCATCTTTAAGGCAATTTTTTCTAATATTTCATCAGGAATTTCTTTAAATGTGGATAAATCTTTCGCATCTTTAACAAATTCAGTAATCTTTATTCCAGATTCAGAAATATATAAGCATGGGAATGTAATATCTTTATCGACAATGTAATGTTCAACCGCGACTTCATTTTGAGTATTGTAGAAATGTTGAACATAAGATTTTCTTTCTCTAAAAAGATATTTGTCATTTACTAGGTAGTTATTATTTGATACGCCACCCTCATAATATTGAATAGAATTAACATCGATATTCAATTGCTTTTTAAATACATCAATTATTTGTTTCATACTTACCTCTTTTTCATAAAACTATAAATATATTATAATTCTTTTAGTTCTATTTTGGTATAATGTTTTATATATAAGTCGGGAGGAAACGAAAAAATGTTAAATATTGTACTCTTTCAACCAGAAATACCCCAAAATACTGGAAATATTATTCGTACTGCGATGGCGTTAAATGCTAAACTTCATCTAATTAAACCTTTAGGATTTGATATTGGAGATAAGTCACTTCTACGTGCAAGTATGGATTATATTGATGAATGTGATATTAGCATTTATGAAAATATAGAAGATTTCTATAAGAAAAATCCTGATGCAGATATTTATTATGTAACAAGATATTCAAAGAATACTTATTCTGATTTTGATTATTCTAAAGTTGGTAAAGATTATTATTTTATGTTTGGTCGAGAATCAACTGGTATTCCTCATGACGTATTAAGAGATCATTTAGATAAATGTATTAGAATACCAATGGTCATGAATGCAAGAAGTTTAAATTTATCTAATTCTGTCGCGATTGTTCTTTTTGAAGCAGCAAAACAACAAGATTTCTTTGGCTTATCAACTTTTGAAGCAATTAAAGGAGAAGATTTTTTAGAAAATGAAAAATAAATTATTATTATGTTTTTTAATTTTATTTTCTTTAACTTCTTGTTCTTCAACTTCGTCATCAAATTCTTCTTTATCAGTAGAGAATAAATATAGTAACGTTGTTCCTTATATCGAAGTAGAAAGAAATGAAGAAAAAAATTTTAAAGAGATTAGTGTTGATGAATATGTAACTAAAGTAACTAATAAAGATTCCTTTATCATGTATTTTTATATGTCCACATGTTCACATTGCGCGAGTGCAAAAAAAGAATTACTCATTCCTTACATGGAAGAAACTTCGACTATGATTTATGCGATGGATATAAGAAGTGAAGTTAATTATTCTAAATTAATTTTAATGAAAGATTATCAAATTTTAGATGATCAATATTACCGCGTTAAAGAAGATAATTCAGTAGGTATGTCAACTCCCACAATTTGTATTGTTCATGAAGGTATGACCATCGCTTATGAAAAAGGATATTCAGAAAATTTACTTAATATTATAAAAGCATATTGTTATTTAACGACTACAAGCGAATAAAAAATAGGTTTCACATGCAGTGAAGCCTATTTTTTTAAAGATTCTTTAATAAGTTTAATCGATGATTCTCTAATTTCATTTAGAGTAATTGTTTCATATTCATTAAAGGTGACTAGTCCTCTTTTTGATGGGACTTTTTTAACACATTTTCGATCAGTGACAATAACTTCTCCTGAAACTAAATCAGCAAAATAAAGAGCGATTTCACTAGCTAGGAGAATAGTTTCTTTACTAGGAGAAGAAGAAAAGATAATAACGTGAGGTCCATGAACATCTTTTGCATGAAGGAAATAATCATCTTTTCGCGCGAGTTCAAAAGTTAAATATTCATTTTGATAAGAAGATAAACCAAAACCGATTTTTTCATTATCCGATGAAATAATATAATGAGGTGAATAAATTTTTGGGGCTTGTTTCTTTTTCTTATTATTTTGATTTTTTTCTTTCTTTATATAACCATCTTCTTTTAATTCGGTAATAATATCTTCCATATCACTAACGGAAGCATATTTAACTTGGTTGCTAAGTTTTTCAAAATATTCAATTTTATCTTTGGTTAAATTAATTTGAATATTAACTTGTTCGAGGGCTACTTTAGATTTTTGATATAACTTAAAATATTTATTCGCATTACCGACTAAATCTAATTTATCATCTAAGGGAATTTTTCTTCCTTCAATATCGATTTCTTTTTGCCCTTTTGTATACGCATCTAAATTCATGAATAAGAGATTACCGATTTCAATATAATCTTTCTTTTCTTCAGCTCTTTTTAAATCGTTATTTAAGTTTACTAACTTATTTTTTAAACCTTTTAATTTATGATTAATCGTATGTAAGACTAATTCATAATGTGATTTTTTATATTTTTCATTTTCTTTTTCTTCGTAGATGGTTGATAATTCATCAAGCGAGAATTCTTTATAACTCGTGACTGATTTTAAAGGAATAGAAACAATGTCGTTCTTATAATTATAATATTTAGTTGAAGATTTAATTTCTTTAACAATATCTTTTATTGTTTCGCCATTATTAACGCGGTACTCAATTTCATTATAGATAGTTTTAATTACTTTTGTTTTAATTGTTTCTAATGTATCATCTTCATTAAATTCCTTATTTTCTAAATTTAAATATTGGTAATGTAAACCACGTTGTAAAGGTCTAACTTCATCTAATGAAGAAGATTTTTTAATGCAATCAATAATAACATTATCTTCATTTACGATAATTGCATTAGGACGATAAGGAATAAGTTCAACGATTAATTTATTTGTAATAGTTTGATAAGAAGGAGTTAATTTTCTAATTGTAAATGTAACTACTTTATCAGAAGGTAACTTTTCTAAAGAAATAATTTTACCTCCTTCAAAATATTTTTTTAAACTGGCAACAAAAGCAGTAGATTCTTGAATCATCTTAAAATAAGAAGAAGAGATTAACATATATGGATTAGTATTATCAAAACTAAAGATTAATGATTCTTGTTTATTAGAGAATAGATAGAAAGAAAAATCAGTATTAGATATTTTTATTATCTTTGATATTTTTGCGTTTAATAAACGTGAATATAAATCGTTATAAATTCTTGTGAATGTAAAATTAGAAATTGCCATAAAGTTCTCCTAACTGAAAATATTATATACAATGAAACATTTGTTATCAATTTTTAAACATTCTTCTTGAAAATATTTTTTTAAATGCATAGAATAATATTTACATATATTTAAGGCGAGGTAATTATGGAAAAAGGTTTATTAATCGTTCTTTCAGGTCCAAGCGGCGTTGGTAAAGGCACTGTTAGAAAACAAATATTTAAAGATGAATCATTAAATTTAGCTTATTCAATTTCGATGACAACTAGACTACCTAGAAATGGTGAAATTGATGGAATTGATTATTATTTTGTTTCCCAAGAGACTTTCGAAAATGCGATTAAGAATAATGAATTACTTGAATATGCACACTTTGTTGGTAATTATTATGGAACTCCTAAATTCAGCGTTGAAAAATTAAGAAATGAAGGAAAAAATGTTTTCCTTGAAATTGAAGTTGAAGGAGCAAAAAAGGTTCTTGAAGAATATAAAGATGATCCAGGAGTATTATCTATTTATTTACTTCCACCTTCTTTAAGAGAACTTGCAAAAAGAATTAGAGGAAGAAAATCTGAATCAGAAGAAATCATTCAAGAACGTTTAGAAAAAGCGAAGAGAGAAATGGGCTCAAAAACATATTACCAATTCAATGTTCTTAATGATAATATCGCGCGCAGCGCAGGAGAAATTACTCGTTTAATTAAATTAAAAATCGCTGCGAATAAAAATACTAAATAAATATCTAAAGGAGGGTTTATGCTTTTACTTGATGTCATAATTGAATACGCATCAAATAAGGTTAACCGTCCTTTTTCTTATGCTTATAATGGAAATAACGAAATAAAAGTTGGTGTAAGAGTAGTTGTTAATTTCGCGAATAGAAATATTGTCGGTTACGTAGTTAAAGTTAACGAAACGTCATTAACTATTGAAGAATACATTTCTCAAACTGGCGTTAAATTAAAAGAAATTGTTTCACTTATTGATAAAGAACCAATCTTAACTAGTGAATTGATGTCACTAGCTAGTGATATCGCGTCTTATTATATTGCACCTTATATAAATGTTCTTTCTTCAATGTTACCTCCTTCATTAAAACCTAGCTTATCTTCACTTAATAAACCACGTATCGCTTATGAAACTTATGTTGAAGTTATTGATACTTCAACAAATAACTTAACTCCTAAGCAACAAGAATTACTTATTGAACTTAGTTCGATTAAAGGAGATATCTTAAAAAAGGATATTAAATCTACTTTAGTTAATAAACTAGTGGAAAAAGGAAAAGTAAAATTAGTCAAAAAAGAGAAGATTAGATTAGTACAAGAAGAAGTTAAAAAGACGTTAGATAAAGAATTAACTTTTGAACAACTTAATGCTTATAATGAAATCTTAAATTCAGATGATAAGATTTTTCTTCTTGAAGGCGTAACTGGAAGCGGAAAAACTGAAGTTTATTTAGAACTTGCTAAAACTATGTTAAAGTCAGGTAAACAAGTTTTAATGCTAGTACCTGAAATTTCTTTAACTTTTCAAATGGTTAAACGTTTTAAAGAAAAGTTTGATAATGTTGCGATTTTACATTCTGAATTAACTCCTGGAGAAAAATATGATGAATATCGTCGAATTAAAAATCACGATGTAAATATTGTTATTGGAGCGAGAAGTGCGATTTTTGCTCCTTTAGATAATTTAGGCTTAATCATTATTGATGAAGAACATGTTGAAACTTATAAACAAGAGACTTCTCCTTTTTACCATGCGTTAGAAGTCGCGAAAATGAGACAAAAATATCATCCTTCTTGTAAGATTGTTTTAGGAAGCGCCACTCCTTCACTCGAAACTAAAATTAGAGCTTTAAAAGGAGTTTATCATCAACTATATTTAACGAAACGTTTTAATTCTTTACCTTTACCTCAAACGAGTATTGTCGATATGTTAGATTATCGAAATATCGATAAAGAATCAGTCATCTTTTCTTTAAAATTACGTGAAGAAATTTCTGCTACTTTAAAAAATAATAAACAAGTGATGTTATTAATAAATAAAAGAGGATTTTCTTCTTTTGTGACCTGTAGAAAATGTGGTAGAACTTTAAAATGTCCTACTTGTGGAATTCCTTTATCATATCATGCCAAAATCAATATGCTTAAGTGCCATCACTGCGGATTCGTCGAAAATATGTTGTCATCTTGTCCTCATTGCAAGGCGAATACCTTCTCAAAAGTTGGTTTTGGTAGTGAAAGAGTAGAAGAGGAAGTAAAAAGATTATTTCCCGAAGCAAGAACATTAAGACTTGATTCTGATGTGGCGAATATAAAATCAAATGTTAAAAATATCATTAATCAATTTGAAAGTCATGAAGCTGACATTCTTATTGGCACCCAAATGATCGCGAAAGGTCATGATTTTAAAGATGTCACATTAGTTGGAGTAGTTCTTGCAGATTTAGGACTTAATATTCCTTCTTATAAATCCGCGGAAAGAACATTTAATTTAATTACTCAAGCTCTTGGTAGAGCCGGCCGACACGAAGGTAACGCGAAAGCAATCATTCAAACTTACATGCCTAAATCATATGTCATATATGACGCTTCAATTCAAGATTATAATCGCTTCTTTAATGAAGAAATGAGGATAAGAAAATTAAATCAAAATCCTCCATATACATATTTAACTTTAGTCACTTTACAAGGTAAGAATGAAAAAGAAGTAATTGATTCTTCTTTTGAAATTAAAAATTTTCTTGAAGCTAAATTTTCATCAAAAAAGGTTGATGTAATTGGACCAAGTGAACCATTTATCGTCTTAAATGATGGTAAATATAATAGAAAATTACTTTTAAAATATAAATGTTATGATGACGTAAAATATGTTTTAAAAGAATTAGTCGAAAATATTAATAAAAATAATCGTATTGATGTTATAATCAATGTCGATCCGTATGAAGATTATTAAGGAGGTAATATGGTAATTATTAATTTTTATAGTTTAGATTTTGAATTAGTCGGTAGATTAAATGAAACTATTCATGAAAAAGTTGCATCAGCTTTTGGTATTAAAGATGAAGATTTAATTTTCCAAGCATCTGATTCATTTGTTTTTTATAAAGGTCATGAACAAACTTCATATAATGTTTATATTAAAGTAGAAGCTCCAGTTGAACTTTCATTAGAAGAAGAAAAAGTTGCTTCTATCTTAATGAATGAAACTAAAAATTACGCAATGCACGTAAGAATTTTATTCTCATATTTTGATGAATCTCATTATTATGAAAGAATTTCTCGTCAATATCCTGAATTTATTACTACTTCAGTCGAAGCTCATCTAGATGAAAACTACGATGAAGAAGGCGAATACACAGAAGATGAAATTTATACAGGAAATATCTTCGCGGCTAATGGTATTATTGAAGATGATGAAGATTCTCCAGCAACAATGGATGATATAACAAAGAGATAGATATGAAGATTAATATTTTAGGCGCGGGGGCAATGGGCCTATTATATGCCTCATATTTATGTAAAAATAACGATGTTACTTTAATTGAACGTCGAGAAGAAAATGTAAGTTATATCACAACTAACGGCGTTAATGTAACACGAAACGGAATAACAAATAATTATAAAATTAAGATTGTTCAAAGTGGAACGTTTCTTCCACCTTGTTCTTTATTTATTGTTTTTGTTAAAAACACTTCAATAGAAACTGCTTTAAAAGATAATTTATCATCGATTTCTTCTTCGACTGCCGTTTTAACATTACAAAATGGTTATGGTAGTAGTGAAATTATTAAAAAATATGTTCCTAAAGAACAAATTTATGTCGGTATTAGTAAACATAATTCGTTAAATTTAGGTAATGGTAATATTGAACATACGGCAGAAGGAACTACTTCGATTGGTACTGACTTCGGAAATAAAGAAACCTTAAAAGAAATCGTTAATACATTTAATAAGTCTAATTTAGTAACTAAATTATGTGAAAACGTCAATTATTTAATTTTTGAAAAATTAGTATTAAATGCTTCAACTAATGCTTTAACCGCTTTATTTAATACAACATTTAAATCGCTTTTAGATGATAAATACGCTTTTGAAGTATTAAAAAATATTATAAAAGAATGTATTTTAGTATTAGATAAAATCGATATTCATCTAGATATAGATGAAGAAATAGAACAGTTAAAACGAATATTTTCTTCTTCTATTGGAGGAAAATCTAGTATGTGCCAAGATATTAATAACGCTCGATTAACTGAAATTGATTTTATTAATGGGGCGATAACTTCTTTAGGAGATAAATTTAATATTGATACTCCATATAATGATATGATTGTTTCTTTAATTCATTTTAAAGAAGATTTAGTTATAAAAAAATAATCATTTAAACATAGACTACTAATGTGGTACTAGATTGCCTTCCTATTACGATGGTACTTATGAGTATTTAAAAAGTCTTGGTATAAAAGAAATTTAAATAAAAGAAAAGCATATTTAGGATTTTAAACAAATCTTAGATATGCTTTTTTTACTATAATTATTTTTTAAAATTTAAGCTTAATGCTCCTCCATTTGAACTACCTTCAAAATGAAGTTCACAAGTAGTAAATGTTTTTAAAATTGTTTTTATAATAGGAGAAGAATTTAATGTAGATGATAAATCAAACGCTAACATTTTATTTTCTGCGTCAAAAGAAATATATTCTTCATCTTCAGTAACTAAAGATAAATAATTTAGTATATCTTTTTGTTCACTTTCATCGAGGAGTAAAGAACCAATTCTTAAAGAAGTTAGATGAGCTTTAATTGTATAGTTTTCACTTGTTGTTTCTTTAAAATCTCCAACAATAGAGATTCTTTTACCATTAATATTAACAGTTAAAGTTATTTTAAATGTTTCGTCAAAAAATGTTGTATGTAATGATTCTATTTCAATATAAGCTAAATCAGTTTTATTAGTGAAAGCTAAAGAAGTACCAATAAAGTCGATACTACTAAAAATAGAATCGAAATTATTTTTAGTTAATTCAATTTTAATTTCGCCTTTAATAATATCACTAGGTAAATCACTTAAATCATAGGTGATATAAGAAGATAGATCTCTTGAATGAGTTTCTTTTATGCCTTTATTATTATGCGGTAATGAAGTTTTATTAATATCTTCTTTTACATTATCGGTCGAATTATTATAACCATTGATAAAATAAGTTAAAACGCTTGAAAGATTATTATACGTTGCGATATTTTCATTAAAAGAAGTCATTACATTATCTTTAATACTTTGACTAATAGTTAATGGATAAGTTATTGACCCATCACTATCTTCTTTATAAATTAATGATTCATAATTAATCGAAAAGCCGACTTTTTTATTATTACCTAGTTCAACAGTGAATATTTCTTCATGATTCATTAAAATATTAATTAAAATTGAGATTAGTTCTTTAGTTGAGGTATCTTCTGTCGCATTTAATATAAGTTTTATAATCGAATCTTTACTAAATTTAAAACTTAAATCTTCTTTATTAATTTCACAATCAATTTCTTTTTCTTTAAAATAATTTTCTAAGAAAGAAACATCCATATTCTTTATCGCGAACTTCGTTATAGGATTATTTAAGATTTCTAGTGTCCCTAAATAGCCTTGTTTTAAGGTAAACATATAACTATTATCTTTATCTTCGATATATAAATTACCTTGAATTCTTGAATTAAAAGCGAATACTTTAGCATTTAATTCTAAATGAATAGTTCCTTCATCTAAGAAAGAAACGTAACATCCAGAAAAAGTAACATTAGGTATTTCAATTTTGGTGACAATATTATAGATTAGTTCATTTAATTCATAATCAGGTAAAGTAAAATCAATTTTATATTCGTCATTATTAATTGCTTTATAAGCATCTTTATGCATGACTTCAATTATTTCTTTTGGACTATTTTTAATCTCTTCTGGAGTATTATTAGTTGAATCAGTAATTGTTATAGCAAGATAAATTAAAATTCCTCCAAGAAGTAAAATAATAATTAGTAAGATAATTAAGAGAATTTTAATAATTTTTTTAATCATTTTCTTCACCTCTAGCTTTATTATATCAAAATCATATGTTAACAAACAAAAAATTAACTAAAAATACGTTTTTAAAATAAGATAATATTTATAAATATTATTAACTTTGCTAAAATGTTACTAAAGAGGATAATGTTTATGAACTTACTAATTAAAACTTATGATTTATTAAAAGATTTAAAGGATGGAAAATATGCTTTTTCTACCTTAATGAACAGAAAGATTGAAGAATGTAACTTAGATGAAATTGATAAAAGTTATGTTAAAGATGCATTAAAATGCATTGTTAATCGCTATCATACATTAAAATTCCAAGTTACGGAAGAATTTAAAACTAATGATGAATGTTTATTAGATTTTTTAATTATTGGTTTAAGCTATTTACTTTTTGTTAAAGGATTTTCAAAAGAAGATTTATTTGAACAACTTCAAGAAGTTAATACTGAAAAGAAATTTGAATTAGATTTAGATCTCATTAGTTCAGTCTACGATAAAATTACTGCAAAATCTTATGATACTTTAGTTGGAATGTACGAGAATAATTTTATTAAAAAGACTGCTTTACAATATGCTTATCCTGAATGGGTTGTCAATATGATCAAAAAACAATTTGGTCCAAAACATGCATATAAATCTTTATCTGCGACTAGAAAACCTAAGAAAGATATTACTGTTTGTTTAAATCCTATGTTAGGAAATGAAGAAATTTCTTTAAATCCTTCTTTTACTAAATTAGATTATGCACCTACTGCTTATAGTTATGAAGGAAAAGAATCTTTAGTTAAGGTTGATTTATTTAAACAAAAAAAGATTTATGTTTTAGATGGAAGTTATCAAATTCTTCTTGATGTTGTTAATCCTTTACAAAGTGAAAATGTCTTAGTATTTGGTGATGATAAAGTAATGTTTAGTTTATCTTGTGCTTATAAGATGGATGATTTTGGTGTAGTTAATTATTTTGCACCAAGCGCGAGTAGTTATTTTGACGCAAAAACCAAGGCTAAATCATTTGGATCTAAAGCTTTAAAAGTAGAAGAAGCAGAATATAACTTATTATGTACTCATTTAGAATATGAATCACAAGATAAAGTTATTTGCTTCCCACGTTCTAGTAAACTTGGTGAAGTAAGAAAGAATCCTGAAATTTTACTTCAACTTAAACAATCTGATTTAGATGAAATTATTAAATATCAAAATGAAGTCATTACTGAAACATCTAAATTTGTTAAAAAAGGTGGATTATTCTTCTATTCTGTTACGACATTAAATGCAAAAGAATCAATGCATTTAGTTCATGGCTTCTTAGAAGCACATAATGATTTTTCTTTAGTTGAAGAAAGAATGATTTTCCCATATGAATATAAAACTATTGGTTTATATTATGCAAAATTAAAAAAGAATGAAATGGAAGAAGAACATGATTAATTTATACGGACTTACACTTACTAAACTTGAAGAATTGATGTTACAAGAAAATCAATCTAAATTTAGAGCGAAACAAATCTTTACTTGGATTTATGAAAAAGGGGCGACATCATTTGATGATATGAGCGATATTTCTAAATCTTTTAGAGAAATTTTAAAAGAAAAATATTGTTTAGAAAAACCTTCGATATATATTAAACAAGTCGCGAGTGATGGAACTATTAAACTTCTTTTAGAAATGAAGGATGGTAGTAAGGTCGAGACTGTTTTAATGCGTTATAATTACGGTAATGTAATTTGTGTTACTTCACAAGTTGGTTGTAATATGGGTTGTTCTTTCTGTGCATCAGGTTTATTAAAGAAACAAAGAAATTTAGAAGCGTATGAAATCGTTGGTGAAGTGCTCGTCATGAATGATTTATTAAAGGAAGAAGGATCTAAAGTTACTCATATCGTTGTTATGGGGACTGGTGAACCTTTTGATAATTACGATAATGTCATCGATTTTGTTCGTATTGTTAATGATCAAAAAGCTCTCGCGATTGGAGCTCGTCATATCACAGTTTCAACTTGTGGTATTCCTGATAAAATCATTCGTTATGGTCGCGAAGGTTTACAAGTAAATCTCGCGATTTCGTTACATGCACCTAATAATGAATTAAGAAGTAAGATTATGAAGGTTAATAAAGCTTATCCTTTAGAAGTTTTAATTCCTGCGGTTAAAGATTATATTGATCATGCGGGTAGAAGAGTTACTTATGAATATATCATGTTAAAAGATGTTAATGATTCGCTTGAACACGCGAAAGAATTAGTTGAATTAATTAGACCTACTTATGCTTATGTCAATTTAATTCCATATAACCCAGTTATTGAAAATGGTTATGATAGAGCGGATAGTGAAAAAGTACATGCTTTTATGGATTATTGTATTAAGCATGGAGTTAATACTACTATTAGAAAAGAATTTGGAACAGATATTGACGCAGCATGTGGTCAATTAAGAGCGAAAGAAGTTGGAAAGTTAAAATAATGAGTTATTTTTTTAAGACAGACAAAGGTCTAGTTAGACCGATAAATGAAGATTCTACCTCGATTTTTAAATTTAATGATGGAGGTATTCTTTTACTTGTCTTAGATGGTATGGGTGGTCACTTAAAAGGTGATGTTGCTTCTTCAATGGGACTACAAGCTATTATTGAAGAATGTACTTCTTTTAGCGAAAAATTTGTTCATAATAAGAAAAGAACTCATACATTTTTAGGTAAAATAATTTCTTATAATAAAAGAAAAAAGTTAATTGTTCGTGCGATAAAAAAAGCTAATAAGAAAATTAATGATTTAGGTACGAGTGATATTTCTTATTTTGAGATGGGCACCACTTGTATCGCTTGTTATATTTATGATAATAAAGTTTTTATCGTCAATGTTGGTGATTCAAGATGTTATGCTCTATATGGAAATAGAATCGAACAATTAAGCGTAGATCAAACTTATGTACAATTTTTATACCAAACAGGAAAGATTAAAAAAGAAGAGATGTTAACTCATCCTAAACGCCATGTTTTAATGAATGCACTTGGCACTTATCCAAGTGTTACGATGGATAAAAAGATTATTAATAAAGAGATGAATAAAATCTTACTTTGTTCTGATGGATTATATAACATGGTCGATGAAGAAAAAATCTTAAAAGTCTTAACTTTAAATAAATCAACGAAAGAAAAAGTTGAATTATTAATAGATCTAGCGAATGAATCGGGCGGTAAAGATAATATCGCAGTCGCTTTATGGGAGGAAGATTAATATGAAAATTGGTGATTTAATTGATGAAAGATACAAAATTACTTCTTTACTCGGTGAAGGAGGTATGGCAGTAGTTTACGGTGCAGTTGATGTAATTTCTAAAAAAGATGTCGCGGTTAAAATCATTAAAGAAGATACGATGAAAAACCCAGTTAATCTTACTCGTTTTGAACGTGAAGCACGTGCCGCGGCTAGTTTGAACCATCAAAATATTGTTCGCGTAATTAATTTAGGTACAGCTGAAGGACGTCCTTATATGGTTACTGAACTTGTCAAAGGACAAACTTTAAGAGATGTTTTAAATGCTCGTGGAAAATATGGTGTTTTAGAAGCATGTGATATTATGTATCAACTTTGTTCAGCAGTTTTACACGCTCATCAACACAATGTTATTCATCGTGATATTAAACCTCAAAATGTTTATATTACAAATGATTCAACAGTAAAACTTGGCGATTTTGGTATTGCTACTTTCCAAAATGCTTCGCGAGTTACTCGTTCTGAAGTAGTAGTTGGCTCAGTTCATTATTTGGCACCAGAAATTTCACAAGGTAATCCTGCTTCTCCTCAATCGGATATCTATGCTTTAGGTATTACTTTTTATGAATTATTAACAGGAAAAGTTCCTTTTGATGATGAATCTCCAGTTACAGTCGCTTTAATGCATATTAAAGATAAATTCCCTAGCGTAAGAAAATTAAATCCTAAGGTACCTGTATCTGTTGAAAAGATTGTTTATAAAGCAACTGAAAAAAATCCATCTAATCGATATAAGACGGTTTTTGATATGAGAAAAGATATTGACCGTGTTTTAAGAGATCCAGATGCATTAAAGAAAAAATCTTTCTTCCAAAGATTATTCCATCGTTAAAAAAGGATTAATTATGATTGAAGGAAAAATAATCTCAACAATTGGAGGAGTTTATAAAGTAAGTTTAAAAGATAATAATTTTATCGAAGTTACTCCTCGAGGAAAATTAAAACATTTAAAAAAGAAACTTCTTATTGGTGATAATGTTTTAGTTAATGAAATAGATAAAACATTAGAAGAAGTTTTAGAACAAAAAAATTCTTTAATTAGACCGAGAATCGCAAATATTGATTTAGGAATTATTGTTACTTCTTTAGTTACACCTGATTTTTCTTCTTTTTTACTAAATAAATTTTTAACATTGTTAAATGCTTCAGGAATAAAGCCTTTAGTCATCTTAACTAAAGTTGATTTAGGAGAAGAAAATAAAGTAAAAGCTATAGTTGAAACTTATCAAAAAATTGGCGTTAAAGTTATTCCTTTTTCAAAGAAGACTAATCTAAATTTAGATTTAATTTTAGAAGAAATTAAAGGAAAAGTAGTTGCTTTTATGGGGCAAACGGGTGTTGGTAAATCAAGCTTAATCAATGTTATTGATCCTGATTTTAATCGTGATATTGGAGAATTTTCTGTCGCTTTAGGAAGAGGTAAACATCAAACAAAAGAAGTTATTTTACTTCCTTTTAAAGATGGTTATATCGCGGATACTCCAGGCTTTTCTTCTTTAGAATTACCTTTATTTAAAGAAGAACTAGCAAATAGTTATATTGGTTTTTCTTTAGTTAAAGATAAATGTAAATTTAATAATTGTTTACATATTTCTGAAAAAGAATGTCCTAAAAAGGAATTCTTACTTCATGATGAAAAATTAAAATTAATTTATGAAGATTATTTATCAATGTCAGATGAATTAATATTTAGAAAGGATCGTTATTAATATGAAAAAAATTGGACCTTCTATTTTAGGAGTTAGTGATGAAACGATCGTTAACGTCACTAATAAATTGTTATCTTCAGGATGTGATTTTATTCATTACGATGTAATGGATGGAAAATTTGTTTTAAATACTTCTTTTTCAATTGATCATTTTAAATTCTTAAAAGGAAATATTGATAATAAAGATGCTTTCTTTGATGTTCATTTAATGACTTTTGATTTAGAAAATCATATTAAAGAATATGGCGAAGTTAAAGCCAATAATATTACTTTTCATTATGAAGCTTGCCACAAAGAAGATATTATTCCTTATATTAATTTAATTAAATCATATTCTTCTAAGGCGGGACTTGCGATTAATCCTTCAACTGACGTAAAAGAGATTCTAGAATTTTTACCTTATTTAGATTTAGTTCTCGTCATGAGCGTAGTTCCAGGAAAAGGTGGACAAAGTTTTATCGAATCTTCACTAGAAAAAATTTCTTATTTAAAAGAATATAAAAAGAAACATAATTTAAATTATTTAATTGAAGTTGATGGGGGAATTAACGATAAAACAATAATTAAAGCTCGTGAAGCAGGTTGCGAATTATTCGTTGTTGGTTCATTTATTATTAAATCTTCTTCTTATAAAGAAGCATTGGAGAAACTAAAAAATGACTAATTTATATGTTTATATTATTTCTCTTATTTTATTTGTAGTTAGTTTATTTGCTGGAACTATCATGTATAAAAGAGATTATTCAAAAAAATTTAATTTTTTAAATCATTATCCTTTTGAACTAAAGACTAATTTTAATATTCCTTTATTAAATGCCTTTAGAGCCGGATTAATTGGTTCCATTATCATTCTTTTTATTGCGATATATCTTACATTTTATCATTCAGTTGATGGAAGCTTTTCGAGTAAATTTGCTTCGTTTTCCTTAATTATTGAAGGAGTAATAGTCGTTAGTTTATTTGTTGTTCCTTTATATTTTTATAAAAGTCATCTACTACTAATTATTAGTTTAATGATTCTTAATTTTGTTAATTCGTTTATCTTAGGTTTCAGCGCATTAGTTCAAGTAGGAATATACAATATCTTTTATTTCGGAATCTTTTATTTTTTCTTGGGTTTTATTTCAATTATTTTATTATGTTTACCTATATTAAAATCATGGTATAAAGATTATCTTGATGCAGAGAATAAAGATCGAAAGAAAATTATTCATCTTTCATTAATTGAATGGTCTAATATAATAATTTATTTTTTAATAATCCTACTTGGTATTATTAGATATATAGTTTATTAATCACTCGAAAGAGTGATTTTTTAATGCATAAAAAAACTCACCCAAAGGTGAGCTTAATTAACGTAATTTATAAATTATGCTGCAGTTGATTCTGAAGCTTTTCTATTTGATTTACGTAAAGTCTTAATAGCGCGTGCGGATAATCTCATTGTTACAACACGTCCATTGAGATTTACTTTAACTGGTTGTAAATTTACATTCCATCTTCTGCGTGTAGCTATTAAGGAGTGGGAACGCTTGTTGCCACTAATTGGTCCTTTGCCTGTTACAGGACATACTCTTGCTGCCATATTTTCGACCTCCTTAACTAAGCGCATAAAAAAATTCGCTTACTGAAATATATTAGCATCAACAAAATAGTATTGCAAATTATTTTTTTAAAAATTTGAAAAAAGTTATAACTTGACGCGTAGTCCTTTTGGATATTTATTGTTAATTTTGTTATTACTTGATTTACCAAGCCCTAAGGAGTTACCTTCATAAGTTAATAAACAATAACCTTTTTTACTTTCGGCAGTTATTTGATTACCTTCTAAATAAGCTTTAGCTTGTTCTAAATTTAAAGAAACGACATTATTAAATGTTTTTAAATATTTCATAAGGGCGTGATCATACTCGAAACCATATTTTTCTAAAGTTCCTAGTTTTAAACCTCCACGAATAATATGTAATGATTTTAAATCAATGTATTTATTTAAATAATAGAAAGTATCATTATTTTTATAAATATAACCATCTTGAAGATAACATAATTTTCTAATGTCATTAAAATTATCTTTGACATTCTTTTCATAAGTTCTTTCTTCTTTTTTAGGTTTAGATATCTTACAAATATAATGACCTTCACCAGAAAATAGATGAGGGAATAAATGAATACCAATTTTTGATTCACTTTGATAGAAAGTATCACTTATATTAATATCATCGATTATGGCATCGGTTTTAGAAATTAAATCTAAAATAACTTCTTCATCTTCTTCATAAGAAAATGAACATGTTGAATAGAGGATACTTCCTCCAGGAACTAACATATTATAAGCTTTATATAATAAATCTTTTTGAATGATGGCTAAAGAAAGAACTTTTTGATAAGTCCAATCTAATTTCATTAAATCGTTCTTTCTAAACATACCACTTCCTGAACAAGGGGCATCTAAAATAATTTTAGTAAAATAATTATGATATTTATTACTTAAATCATCGATTGAATTATTGATGACCACAATATTTTTTCTTCCCATTCTTTCTACATTACTTGAAAGAATATAACTTCTTGATAGATTAATTTCGTTAGAAAGAATTAAACCTTCGTTTTCCATTAATAATGAAGAATGTAATGTTTTTCCTCCAGGAGCTGCCGCGATATCTAAAACTATATCATCTTTATTTGGATTTAAAAAATGACTAACTAAAGAAGAACATGGTTCAAAAATATAATAATATCCCATTTCAAAATAGATGGATTTACCAAATTCATATTCATCCTTATTATATAAATAACAATGCGGAACAAGAGGATGAGGAGTGATATGAGGGAATTTAAGTTTAAATTCTTCATCACTTATCTTTTCTTCATTCAAGATTAAAGCATGCTTTGATTCTTTTTCATCTAAAGCATTTATTAATTTATTAATTTCTTCATCACTTAGATATTTTTTTAAATGTTCTTTAAATTCCATATTTAACCTCAAAAATATTTTACAATTTTTACTTTTAAGATAAAAGAATTATCTTTACTAGATAAAATAAACCTGTTAAGAAAATTTATTTCTTGTTAAAAGAAATTTAAACTAGTATAATGATAAGGCTATTTGGGCATGGACAAGTGGTAAGTCACCTGTCTCTGAAACAGGTTAGCGTTGGTTCGAATCCAACTGCCCAAGCCATTTTTATTAGTAAAAGTTGACTTAAATAAGTAAAAAAAGCTCTTTTGTCTTTAAAAACTATTTTAAATCTTTTATTAATTCTAAATGTATGGTATTATATTAAAGATTATATGTAAAGCAATTTATTTTGTTTCTAAAAAGGAGAAAAATATGGAAGAAAATCAAAACGTAGAACAAGAAGAAAGCTATATTACTTTACGTGATATTTTCGTGGCATTAAAAAGAGGATGGAAATTATTAGTAATTATATTTGCAGTCGTCTTCATCTGCGGTGAAATTTATACTTTTGCGATTAAGAAAAATACTTATTACGCGAATTCTTCTGTAACTGTTGAATATTCAAATGATTCATCTAGTACGACAGATAATATTAACGTTCAAACATCTATTCAATATGTTGTTACTGTTAATACATTAATTACAAGTGAAGGTGTTTTAACTAAAGTCGCTAAAACTTTAAATGATACTTATGGTTATAATTATACATATACAAGTTTAAGCGGAACAATTACTACTTCTTATACAACTAACTCAATGATCATCTCAATTAAGGCAGTTACTGAAAGTGGTGAAAAATCACAAAATATTGTTAAAGCTGTCGCAGATGAAATTTCTAAATACAGTGTTGATAATACTGATACTACATATAAAACATTAAAATGTAGAATTAATACTAGAGACTATGGAGAAGGCTTCTATAAAGCTGGACCTAACAGGGTATTATATTCAGTCATTGTCGTTCTTGTTGGTTTAGTTGCTGGTGCTGGTGTTGTCTTAGTTAAAGAACTTGCTTCAAATAAATTCAAGACTAAAGAAGATATTGAAAAATTAGGTTTCCCAATTATTGGTGTTCATCAAAATGAAAAAGATAAGAAAGTATATGAAGATACAATTGATTTTTCTACATCTATTTCTTCATTTGAACCATACAATAGACTTATTTCTAATATTAAATTAGATAATGTTGATAAACAAAACAAAGTAATTATGGTTTCTTCAACTGCGCCAGGAGAATTAAAAACAACAACTTCTAGTAATTTAGCTTATACTATCGCGCATAATGGATTAAAAGTTTGTATTATAGATTTAGACTTAAGAAAATCTAGACTTCATAAAGTATTTAATGTCGATAAGAAACCAGGTATGGTTGAATACATTAATGGTGATGCTAAATTAGAAGATTGCATTAAGCATTCAGAAAAAGCTAACTTAGATGTTCTTACATCTGGTAAGTCATTAGATAATCCAGCTGCAATTATTGAATCACACAAATTAAAAGAATTAATCGATGATTTAAAAGCTAAATATGATTATGTAATTATTGATACTCCTCCTCTAGCCGCGGCTAATGATGCAATTTTAATTTCTAAACTTGCTGATGGAGTTGTTTATAACGTTGCATGTAATTCTTATACTAAGAAAATGGTTAAAGAATCTATTGATACAATCGCGGCAAACGCTCATATTATTGGTATTAATGTCACTAAATACGAAGGTAGTAAGAGTGATGGCTATTATTACTATTATTACAAAGATTATAAAGATACAACTGAATCTAAATAATTATAGGGGCTTAGGCCCCTTTTATTGTAGGAGAAAACATTATGCTTGGAATGCCAACTATTTTAGAATTTAAAAGTGTAGAAGAAAATATCGCTTTTGCGAAAGTTAATAAATTTGATTTCATCGAATTAAATCTTAATTTTTCTTATGTTCGTAAATTTATTGAAAATAATGATTATATTGATCCTTCTTTAACTTATACTTTACATTTTTTTGACGAAGCTGATTTCGCTCTTTATGATGAAGTGAGTGAGGCTTATATTAAATTATTAGATAAATATCTTTCTAAAGGTAAAAATTATCTTAAACAAGTGAATATTCATCTTAATTTAGGCCCGATAGTCACTATAAGCGGAATTAAACATTATCTTTACGCAGAAGAATTTGATGAATATATTTCTAGGTTAATAAATAATTTAAAGAAGGTTAAAGAAGTAACTAATAAATATAATATTGATTTAGTTTTAGAAAACGTTATAAGCGAAGATTTTATTATAAAAACTTATCCTTATTTAGAAAAAGAATTTTCATTTTGTTACGATATTGGTCATGATAAAACAAGCTTATCAAAACTCGAAGATTATTTTTATTCTCATCTAAATAAATTTAAAGAAGTGCATTTTCATGATGCAACAAATGACAAATGTCATCTTGCTTTTTTAGATGGAAATTTAAATATAAAAGAAATATATAATAAGATTAAGATAGTAAAATATATTCTTCTTGAAGTTAAATCTAAAGAAGATTTAATTAAAAGTATTTCATATTTAAAAAGTTAAGAAAAACGAATTGCCTTATAACAATTCGTTGTTAGTTACATTTCGATATAAATAATAATTCTTTATTTCATGTACGCTTAAGATTATCGCGACTAAGATTGATGATAGACCAAGTAATAATAAGTGAGAATGAAGATGTTCAATTGGATCAAGAATTAAAAATACTGATAAAGCAATTTCAATAATCGCTTCCAGTGTTTCAATAATTTCAATTCCTTTAAATTTCTTATGAGCGATTTGATGAACAGAGATATTTAATCTAACTGATCCATTAATAATCGCGCTTACACCCCACAATGAACAGATGATATAGAAAGATTCATCTTTAAAAATATATTTTGAAAGAATAATGATAAAAGAAAATATCATACTGATAAAATGTGTACCGATATGATTTTCTTCTTGGTTATATGCTTTTCTTTTTATTGAAGCAATTTCCGCGGCAGTAGAATCGTAAAATAGAGATATGCCAACGAGTAAATTTAAATTATTTTTTATTATATCTACGAATAAATATGATCCGAGAATAATATAAGTACCAACAATAAAATAAACTATTATTCTTGTTAGTCTTAAAAATTTGTATTTCTTCATAATATTTACCTAATTAATTAATGTGATGAAATAAGACGTTAATGTTTCAGGTGTATCAGAAAAATCTTCATCCATCCAATATTCTAAGATAACAATAAAATTATTGACCAATATATCTTTTTTGAGTTGTAAAGGAATATTTCTATTAGTTAAAGGATAATTAGAAAAATATGAATCCGCGAGCTTATATAAATTCATTTTAAATTCATCAAGAAAGATTTTATTACAATTACTTTTTAAGATACCTCTAATTAAACTTGATTCATCTTTAATGTGATAGAATATATGGGTGATTAAATGCTTATAATCGTATACATTATCAGAAGAAAAATCGTGAGTTCTTTCTTCTTGTAGAGAATGAGAGAAGACATGATCAAATATTTTTTTACTTACTGATAATAACAATTCATCTTTTGTCTTAAAATGTAAATAGAAGGTGGATCGACCAATGTGTGCTTCATCTAAGATATCTTGAATAGTAATATCATCATATTTTTTCTGATTTATAACACTTGAAAAACCTTCATAAATAGAATCTAGTGTTTTTAGTTGTCTTTTATCCATAATGTGTACCTCAAAAATATTATATCATTTTTAAAATAATGAACAATATGTTTTATATTATTTAATTATTTTTGAAAATGTTGAACTTTATGTCCGATAAATATAGTTTAATTATCTTATTTTAAAAATATAGAATACGTTTGTTATTTTGATTACAAAGAATAAGTGTTGAACTTATTGAAGAAGTAAAAAAAGTTAGTTATAATAAACTGAGTTAGGAGGTTTATGTATGGAATATGTAAAACTAGGAAATACTGATATAAAAGTTAGTAAAATTTGTTTAGGCTGTATGAGCTTTGGTGAAGTAGGTACCATGCACGATTGGACATTAAATGAAGAAGCTACTGAAAAAGTAGTTAAACATGCATTAGATTTAGGAATTAATTTCTTTGATACTGCAAATGTTTATTCAAAAGGTAGTTCAGAAATTTTCTTAGGTAAAGCTTTAAAGAAACTTGCAAAAAGAGAAGATGTTGTTATTGCAAGTAAAGTTTATTTTAATGAAGGTCATCTTTCTAAAGAAGCAATTTTAAGAGAAATTGATGGAACTTTAAATAGACTTGGTACATCTTACTTAGATTTATATATTATCCATCGTTTTGATTATGATACTCCTATTAGTGAAGTAATGGAAACATTAGATTCATTAGTAAAATGCGGTAAAGTAAGAGCGATTGGCGCTTCAGCAATGTATACTTATCAATTCGTTTTAATGCAAGAATATGCAAAAGAACATAATTTAACTCAATTTGTCGCGATGGAAAATCATTATAATTTACTATATCGTGAAGATGAAAGAGATATGATTCCATATTGTAAAGAAACTGGTGTCTTATTAATGCCTTATTCTCCTTTAGCTAGTGGCCATTTAGCGAGACCTACTTGGAATAAAGATTCTTTAAGAAGTAGAACAGATAAAACTATGAGAGCGAAATATGATTCATATTTAAAAGATGATATGGTAATTGTTTCTCGCGTTAAAGAAGTCGCGGATCATCGCGGAGTCAGCATGAGTGAAGTCGCACTTAGCTGGATGATGAGTAAAGGTATCGAATCACCTATTATCGGCGCGACAAAACTTTCTTATATCGATGATGCAGTTAATGCATTAAAACTAAAACTCACCGACGAAGAAATAGCTTATTTAGAAGAAGAATATGCACCTCATAAAGTAGTCGGCGCGATTTAATAAAATATTATTATATAATTTAATACTTCAGGGTAAGGTGAAATTCCTAACTGGTGGTAAACCCCACGAGCCATATGGCATGAACTTGTGTAATTCAAGTGGCAATAGTAAAGTCTAGATGAAAGAAGTTAGTATCTTTTTGATATGTATGTTTAGCCCTGAAGTAATTCAGGGCTTTTTTTAAGGAGAAGATTATGAAAAAAAATAATAAAATTTTAGATATATTTTTAAATATTTTCCTAGTTATTTTAGGTGGAGGATTTATCACTTTATCTTTCTACATGAAAGGATGGAAATTAAATACTTTCCTTTATACAATAGTAGCTTTTTTAGGCGCGATTTTAATCTTTAAGGTGTTAATGAATATTTATAATTATTTTATTAAAAAAGATAAAAAGAAGACTTTAAGCGTCAAAGAAATTACTTTAATTGGTATTCAATCAGCATTAAGTATAATTCTTTATTACGTAGCAAGTTTAATTCCTTCAATTCCTTTCTTTCCACCTTGGTTAGATCTATTTAATTTTAGTGAAATTCCAGCTTTAATTACTGGTTTTATCTATGGCCCTTATGCCGGTAGTTTAGTAATTTTAGTTCGTTTCTTTGTTAAATTACCAGGTACTTTTACGGCTGGAGTAGGTGAACTCGCGGATTTAATTTTGGGCTTAGTATTAGTGATAGTATCAAGTATTATTTATAAAAGACATCGTTCACTTAAGGGCGCGCTTATTGGAACTAGTTCTTCAATGTTAGTTTGTTCATTAACTGCTTGTCTATTAAATTATTTAGTTTTAATTCCTGCTTACGTTCATCTCGCTGGATTTAGTTATGAAGCTCTAGCCAGTATGCTTTCATATATGGGAAATGTAACAGTTGATAATTTTATGCTTTATTACATTTTTATCGGAGTATTACCATTTAATATCGCACGTTACATCATGATATTTATTATTACCTTTATTACATATAAAAAGATTCATTTATTAATTGATCGATTAGTTAGTGATGACAAAGAAAAAGACGTAGAAAATTAATCTACGCCTTTTTTTAACTTCTTAAAGGTTTCTTTAATTCTTCATTAACTAAAGAATTTAGTTTGTCCATATCTTCTTTTTCAATTTTAAAATCTAAAGAAATATTTTCTTTAATACGATTTTCATGAGTTGATTTAGGTAATGGTAAGGTATTATTTTCTAAACAGAAACGAATACATAATTGAGGAACGTTGACATTATATTTGTTCGCGATAGAAATTAATGATTCATCTTCAACAATTTTACCGGTTGCAAGAGGTGAATAAGCTTCAACTAAGATATTATGAGATAAACAATAAGAAGTTAATTCTTTTTGAGTATTTCCAATAAAATATCTTATTTGATTGACGTGTGGAACAAAGTTAGTTGCCTTAACTATGTTTTCAATATCGTGAATGGAGAAATTACTTACTCCAATTGCTTTAATTAAACCTTCATTATATAAATCAATAAAGGCTTTCCAAACTTCAATATTTTCTTTATCACAATTTTGTCCAACATTAGTCCATGGCCAAGGAGCATGAATTAAATATAAATCGATATAATCAAGTCCTAAAGCTTTTAATGAAGAATAGAAATGTTCTTTCGCTCCTTCATAAGTTTTTATTTCAGCCGGACATTTTGTCGTAATAAATAAATCTTCTCTTCTAATAGAAGAATCTTTAATCGCTTTACCTATGCTTTCTTCGTTATGATAGGCAAAAGCTGTATCAATATGTCTATAACCATTTTTTAATGCACATAAAGTTGATGTATACGCGTCAATAGGGCTAGCTTGCCATGTACCAAAACCAACTTTTGGAATAGAAATTCCATTACTTAAAATAAATACTTCGTCTTTAATCATATTATCTAGTAAATTTCCCAATTAATATAAAATTAAATATTGATAAAACTAATGATCCAGCAGTAACAATAATACCAATAGTTAAGTAATTATCTTTTGACCAAGTCATTAAAAAGATACCAGCCCATAATAACGAAATGAATAAACTTAAACATAAAACGATTAAAGTTAATTTAAAATTTGAAACCTTAGAATGAGATTTTTCTAAACTTGTCTTGTTGTTCATACTGACCTCCTAGAAAATAGAAATCGCTCTTAAAGCGAATAAAACTAATATAGCGATTTGTAATAATAAAGAAAAATAAATAGAAATTGTAAAATAAATTTTGTTTGTTTTATGATGGAAAATGATTCTTCCTATAAATCCTCCGATCGCCCCTCCTAAAGAGACTAAACCTAATAAAGTTTTTTCTTTAATTCTGACTGGTCCTGAATTACTCGTTGCCATTTTCTTATCTTTACCAAAAGTAACGAATGTAATTAAAGAAAAAATTACTAGATATGCTATGTAAATAATAAATGTAATTAATGCCATATTTGTTCCTCCAAGTAAAATAATTATATAAAATCTCAAATAATAATTGAATAAAAATAACAACTTGTTATAATACTTTTGTCTATGAATTAGGGGAATTTATTTTTTACTACTTAGAGAGGATAGGCTGGTGAAACTATCTTAGAAAGAATAAATAGGCTACTAAGGAGATATAGTGAAAGCTACGTCAATCTGCGTTAAAGATTTTAATTAAGAGCAATAAAATATTATTGAATTAGGATGGTACCGCGTTAATTCGTTCCTAAAGGTACTTTTTTTATGCAAAAAAATGGAGGAAAGATATGAAAAAAATGACATCTAGTGAAATTAGACAAATGTGGTTAGATTTCTTTAAGTCTAAAGGACATTACATTGAACCAAGTGCAAGTCTAATTCCAAATAACGATCCTACTTTACTTTGGATCAATGCTGGGGTTGCAGCATTAAAGAAATATTTTGATGGTTCAGAAATCTCAAAATATTCAAGAATCACTAACGCTCAAAAAGCAATTAGAACTAATGATATTGAAAACGTTGGTAAAACAGCTCGTCACCATACATTCTTTGAAATGCTTGGTAACTTCTCAATTGGTGATTATTTCCGTAATGAAGTAATACCTTGGGCTTATGAATTATTAACAAGTGAAAAATATTTTGCATTTGATAAGAATTTATTATACATCACTCATCACCCAGATGATAAAGCGACAAGAGATTTATGGATTAAATGTGGAATGGATGAATCTCATTTAATTCCTTTAGAAGATAACTTCTGGGAAATTGGTGCTGGTCCTTGTGGTCCAGATACAGAAATCTTCTTTGATAGAGGTACTAAATATGATCCTGAAAATATTGGTATTAAACTTTTAACAGATGATATTGAAAATGATCGTTACATTGAAATTTGGAATATTGTCTTTAGCCAATATAACGCAGAACCTGGAGTAGATAGAAAAGATTATAAAGAATTACCATCAAAAAATATTGATACGGGAGCAGGACTAGAAAGACTTTGCTGCGTCATTCAAGAAGTAGAAACTAACTACGACACTGACTTATTCTATCCTTATATTTTAGAAACACAAAAACTCGCAAAATTCCCTTATGAAGGTGAATATAAGATGGCGTATCGCGTTATTGCCGATCACATTAGAACTTGTACTTTCGCTCTTGCTGATGGAGCGACTTTCTCAAATGAAGGTAGAGGATATGTTTTAAGAAGAATTCTTCGTCGTGCGGTTAGATATGGTAGAAAACTCGGTATTGATAAACCATTCTTATCTAGCTTAGTTCCTGTTGTTTGTGAAAATATGAAATCTTTCTATCCTTATTTAGGTGAAAAGAAAGAACGTATTATGAAGATGATTTCTCAAGAAGAAATTAAATTCGCATCTACCTTAAATCAAGGTGAAACATTATGTAAAAAGATGCTATTTTCTTGTGGAGATGTTCTTCCAGGAAGTGATGCATTTAAATTATATGATACATATGGTTTCCCTTATGAATTAACAGAAGAAATTGCTTCTGAATTTAATAAATCATGTGATAAAGAAGGCTTCGATAAAGAAATGAAGATTCAAAAAGATAGAGCTCGTGCGGCTAGAGGAACATTAGAATCGATGAATGCACAATCTCAAGACTTAATGAATTTTAAAAATGAATCAGAATTTATTTATAAAAATGAAGTTATTGAAGGCACTGTCATTGGAGTATTTAAAGACGGAGTTAAGGTAGATTCAATCGATGACGAAGGTGATATCATCTTAGATAAAACTAATTTCTATGCGACTATGGGTGGACAAGTTAAAGATACAGGTACAATGGAAAATGAATCTTGTTCATTAGAAGTTATTGATGTCACTAAAGCTCCAAATAAACAACATTTACATCATGTAAAAGTTAGCTTTGGAGAAGTTAAAGTTGGTGATAAATTTACTTTAAAACTCGATACTGAAGAAAGAAAGAGAATTCAAGCAAATCACTCCGCGACTCACCTCTTACAAGCAGCTTTACAAGAAGTTCTTGGTGATCACGTAAAACAAGAAGGATCATTTGTCTCTAGTGAAGTATTAAGATTTGACTTTGATCATTTTGAAAAGATTTCATTTAAACAATTATGCCAAATTGAAAAATGCGTCAATGAATATATCTCAAAAGATATTGAAGTTGTTACAGAAGTTCTACCTATTGAAGAAGCAAAGAAACTCGGTGCGATGATGCTATTTAATGAAAAATATGGTGACGTTGTTAGAGTTGTTGAAATGGGTGACATTTCTAAAGAATTCTGCGGAGGAACTCACGTTTCTAAACTTTCAGAAATTGGCTATTTTGCAATCGGTTATGAAGAATCAATTGCTTCAGGAATAAGAAGAATTGAAGCTTATACTGGTATGAAAGCTTATGAAGTATTAAAACAAAAAGAAATCCTTCTAGAATCATTATTAGGAAGAGTAAAAGTTACTTCATATAATGATATTGCTTCAAGAATTGATATTATGAATAATGATATCGCTTCATTAAGAAAACAAAACCAAGAATTAAATGAACAAGTTTCTTCTTATAAAGCAAAAGAAGTTAAAAATGAATTTGAAGAAATTAATGGTAAACACATTTTAACTAAAGTTGTTTCTAATATGGATAAAGATATGTTCTCATCTTTATTTGATTCTTTAAAAGTTATGTTTGATTCTTCAATTATTGTTTTAGTTAACGTCACTAATGATAGAAGTTCATTAATTGTCGGAGTTTCAAAAGATTTAACTTCATCTTATCAAGCAGGTAAATTAGTTAAAGAAATTACATCTATTACTGGTGGTTCCGGCGGAGGACGTCCTGAAGTCGCACAAGGCGGAATTAAAGACGTAAGTAAGATCGATGAAGCATTTGCTTCAATTAAGAAAGGATTCTAAGATGGAAGAAAAATTAGATAAAATCATCTTTGAAGATGAAAATGGAACTAAAACTGAACTTACAATCTTATTAACATATCATTCTGATACATTTAATAAAGATTATGTCGTATTTTATGAAGAAAATGGTGATTTAGTCGCCGGTATTGTTGATGAAAATGGCAATATCTCTGATGTTGAAGCACAAGAAGAATATGATGAATTAGATGAAATTATCGATGAATATCTTTCAAGTAAAGATAAAGAGGAAAAGTAGGGTAACCTACTTTTTCTTTTCTACGCGTAATTTACTTTGGTTAATTTTCTTTCAATAATTAAAAAAATTAGTTGATTTTAATAAAGTGATAAGCTATACTTATATACGCGTATGGCCCCATAGCTCAGCTGGATAGAGCAACTGCCTTCTAAGCAGTAGGTCAGGTGTTCGAATCACCTTGGGGTCACCACTTAAAAAAATATGAGTTCCGAAAGGAACTTTTTTTGTGTCTTGATAAAAACATATTTTAAAATTAAAATAATATTTGGTGATAAAATGAAGAAAAAAGAACTTAAAAAGAATTTATATATGTTAGATGGAAGTTTCGCTCGTCGTGGTTACGATTGGTGGTGGCATTCTTTTACTGCAATAAATGAAATAACTAAAGAAGAAAAAGCTTTTTATGTTGAATATTTTATTATTAATCCTAAAGTATCACCTTCTAAAGTTGTTTTAGGTAGTAATGGTATTCCTTCTTATTTAATGCTAAATGTTGGTTCATGGGGTAAAAATAAAGCTCAATTACATCGATTTTATCCTCTTAATGAGGTAAAAATTGATAAAAAGAAACTTCATATTGAAGGAGAAGATTTCTTATTAACAGAAGATCATATAAAAGGTAAAGTAAATGTTATTAACCCTCCTAAAGAAGAACTTTGTGATGAAGGCAAGATGGAATTTGATATTAAATTAGATAAAAAAATAACTTATGATGTAGGATATGGAACAAGTCCCTTACTAAGAAAAATTAAAGCCTTTGATATGTATTGGCATGCACAAGGTATTAAAACTATAATGGAAGGTTATGTTATCTATAATAATGAAAAATATCTAGTTAAAAAAGATTCTTCCTTTGGTTATAGTGATAAAAACTGGGGAAGAGATTTTACTTCTCCTTGGGTTTGGTTATCTTCTTCTGATTTAGTCAGTGAAATTACACATAAGAGATTAGAAAATTCTGCTTTTGAAGTAGGTGGAGGTCGTCCAAGAGCCTTTGGTATTACTTTTAAAAATAAGTTATTAATTGATTTTGTTTATGAAGGAAAGAAAATCGAATTTAATTTTTCTAAATTCTGGACTTTTTCTAAAGTTAAATTTAATTGCTATGAAACTGACGAAACAATCCATTGGTTTATCGAAGCTAAAAAAGGTGGTTATAAGTTTAATGTAAATATCACATGTAAAAAAGAAGATATGTTATTAATAAATTATGAAGCACCTAATGGAGAAAAGAAGTTCCATCGTTTATTTAACGGAGGAAATGGAAAAGGTTACGTTGAATTATATAAAAATAATAAACTCATTGATAGAATTTTAACTTCTCATGTAGGTTGTGAATATGGCAAATATTTTGTTGAAGGAGATAATTATTATTTAGATAAATAGAAGATGAAAGTCTTCTATTTTTTGTATAAAAAAACTGTTGAACTAGTCAACAGTTTAATTGATAAATTTTAATTAGTCATCTAAGTTATGTGTTTTTCTATAGATTTGTAAAACATAACCTGCGATAGTACATAAGAATGAAATGACATTAAATACTAAGAAGAGAATAATCATTCCAGAAGAATATGAGATTGATGAAGCAAACATTGATTTTGCATTGATTAAGATATAGATATAAGGGAACATATTGCCAAGAGTTAAGACTCCCCCTACTCCGATAAAGACTAAACCGATTGGTTTAATATCAAATGAATTGAAGTGTGTACCAACTAAAGTAAAGATACCACCTGCAACACCTGTACATAATCCTAAGATTAACCAAGCAACATAGATTTTTAATGTTGTATCACCATAGACATTCCAAATTAATGAAATGATTAAAATAATTAAAGCTCCGACAGTTAATAATAATTTTTCGAGTTTCTTAAGTGTTAATGTTTTAAAATATTGAACAAACGATTCACCAAAATTCTTAAACCATAAACCCATGGAAACAAAGAATTTCTTAAATGCTTCTCCTAAATTATTAAAAAAGTGTGCCATAAACTTTTTTCCTCCCCAAATATATAATTATAATATCATTATTTTCTAGAAAATAAAATAAACATTTTTTAATTTTGATATTAATTTATTGAATTTAAGTTATATTTAAAGTATAGGCTAAAAAATCGCCTCTAAAATAATTTATTTTATCTTAAATTATTTAATATCTTTATAGATTTTTAAGTAATTTGTTGCTATAATTTTATAGATTTTATAAGGAGATTGTTAAAAATGGCAAAAATTTATTTAACAAAAGAAGGTTTAGAATCATTAAAGAATGAATTAAATGATTTAGTTAACGTACAAAGACCAAAGGTTTTAGTTGAACTTGAAGAAGCAAAAGCTCAAGGTGACTTATCTGAAAACGCAGACTATGATGCTGCTAGAGCAAAACAAGCAGAAATCGAAGGTAAGATTAATGAATTAAGAGAAAAGATTGCAAATGCTGAAATCATTTCTACTGATGGAGCAACTGATGAAGTTAAATTAGGTTCTTATGTAACTTTATTCTTATCATTTAAAAATAAAGAAGAAGAATATCACATCGTTGGTTCTACAGAAGCAAATCCATTAGAATTTAAAATTTCTAATGAATGTGAACTTGCAAAATCAATTATGGGTCATAAAGTTGGTGAAACTGTCACAGTTAAAGCAACTAAGCAATATGATGTAAAAATTGTTTCTATCAGCGCAAAAAGCAAAAAATAATTAAATTAAATTTAGGATTTTTCTAAAAACCTCCACATTATTATTAGTGTAAGGAGGTTTTTTTATGATTAAATGGATTATTGGTGCGGTTGTTGGTGTTGTTTTAGTTATTAGTGCTTTTATGATTATTGATCCTAACGTTAATACTGGAACAGCACAAAATTCTTATTCGACAAGTGAAACGATCGGAAGCGTGAATGTTACAATTGATGGAGCAATTCTTAATTCAGGAACTTATACGATGAAGGTGACTGATACTTTAGATGATTTAATTACTAAAGCAGGCGGTCTCCTCGATAGCGCAGATTCCTCTTGCTTTAATGAATCATTAGAAATTGGTAATTATACATCTTTTTATATTCCATATGTGGCAGGTTATGCCGAAGAATGTGTAGCTCCAGACATCACAAAAATTAACATTAACACGGCAAGCGAAGAAGAATTAGTAACTATTGATGGAATTACAGCAACTCTTGCTGCTAGAATTGTCGCTTATCGAGAGGCAAATGGTGATTTCCAAACATTAGAAGAAGTGCAAAATGTTTCAGGAATCGGCGTAAAAACATATGAAAAAATTCGTGACTATATCACATTAAAATAATATGTTTTTAATCTATTTTATTTCTTTTATTGGAGGTTTACTTATTTCTTGTAAACCTCTTATAGGAGGAATTATTTTTCTTTTATTAACCATATATTTTTTTAAGAATCGAGATAAAAGAACGATTCTTTTTAGCGTTTTATTTTTTCTAATAGGTATCTTTCTTTTCATCATGGCGAAAGTATCTATTTTTCATGAAACAAATATTGGTATAGTTATCTTAAAAAAAGATAATTATATTGTTGTTAGAAGTAATTTTTCTTATTTTTATGTGTCGAGTAAAGAAAACACTTATGAAGTATTCGATTTAATTTCTTATAAAGGAACTAAGGTTAGTTATTCATTTACTAATTATGAATCTAGATTCGATTTTAATACGTATTTAGAAGAACGATTAATTTTTTATGAAGTAAAAACAAGTGAAATTAAAACTTTAATTCCTTCTTTGTTAAGAATATCTAGTTTAATCGATTTAAATTTTATTAATTATAATGATGTAACGAAGAACATGTTAGGTCAATTGATCTTTAATAAATCATATGATGATAGTTATTCTAAGATCTTACAAGATAATAACTTTTTTTATCTTTTATCGGCTTCATCATTACATATTTATTTTATTGATGAAGTGATTAAAAAGATTTTAAAAATGAAAAAAGTTAGTGAAAAAAAGATTTCTTTAATCATTATAATTAGTAATATTTTGCTTTTTATTTTATCTAATTATAAAAATTCTATTCTTAAAATTGTGATATTCTATTCTCTAATTTATTATTTTGAATATAAGAAAAAAGAGAAATTAGATTATCTAAATAAAATATCATTGGGTGGAATTTTATTTTTATTAATTAAACCTTATTATATCTATTCTAAGAGTTTTAT
>CAVDMV010000009.1:0-59780 GCA_963610315.1 Acutalibacteraceae bacterium | reverse complement strand
GTTTAGTATTTAAGGAAATATTTCCACCTTTTGAGGAGTCACTTGGAACATTTTTAATATCAAAAGCAATATCTAAATAGAAATCTAACGCTTCATCAAAATCAATTTGATAATCGATGCTTACATTTGAAACTAATCTAATAGTATCTTCACTAGATAAATTTAAGCCTAATAAAGACGCAATATCTTTAACATTCAAGTTAAATGCAAGATTATCTAATTTAATATTTCCTTCAAATTTTCTAGTTTCTAATAAAGTGTTTAATGAAGTAATTAAATTATTAATATCTTTAAATGAACATGTTGTTACTTCACCATATTCACTTTCAAAATCATCTATTTTAGAAACTGAAGATAAAGTTAAAGAAGTTAATGAAGAGATATTAACGCTTAAAGAAGAATGTTCATAAACAATATTAACTTCATTAAGTTTATTAGTTAATGAAGATAAATTTAATCTAAGATCAATTTTACCTTCAGACGAAACATCAAAATATTTAATAATATCATTGATTGAACAATCTTTAAGATAAGTAATAATTGTATCTAAATTTATTTTACTTAAGTTAGATTCAATTTCTAAAGGTAAGACGAGTTTACTTAAATCTAAATCTTTAATTATTTTAGATAAGGTTGTTCCTAAAGTAGTTTTAACGTTATCTAATATATCTACAATCTCAGAATAAGTTCCTCCAATAACTAAGTCGAAGTTATTATCTAATAATTTAACTTGGATAAGACCGTCATTTACATTTACTTTTAATCTAATAGCTTCATTTAAAGAATCAAGATTTAGAATGAATTCACCACTTAAAGTAATATCATCAATAATATCTTCAATACGTAACGTTCCTGAAGTTAATGAACTTAAATCTAATTTAGTTAAATCAAGATAAGAAATGTTACCTTTAATAGAACCTCCATTAAAGAATGTTTCATTAAGAACAAGAGAATATACTTTATTAGAGATAAGATCTTTTATTTCATTTATTGAAGTTAAGTTAACTAATGTTGATAAATCTAAATAAGATTCTTCATTAGACACATTTATATATTTAGAAGTACTTAAATTATTTAATGTGATATTCTTTAAACTAACTTTATCTAATGAAATATCGTTTAAAGAAATTTCTTCTAAAGAAGAATTTTCTATTGAACACACTACTTTTAAAGAAGTAATTTCATTAACAAATTGAGTTAAGTTTAAATTAAGAATAATATCTTTATCATTTAAAGAAATTGCATTAAATAAATCATTAATATTTAAATTAATAGATGAAGTATCAATATTTAAAGAAGAAATAATATCTAATCCATTATCTAAGATATTTTCAATTAATGAGATAGTTTCTTCATCTATAACGTAAATTTCTTTAATCATTGAAAGAACATATTTTAAAGATGCTTTATTAAATTTAATATGAGAAGATTCAATATCAATATAGAATGTTTCATTAATATAACTTATTTTTATTTCAAGAGGTGAAGTTATTCCTAAACTAAAGATAAAGTTATTATTAACCTTTTTATAAGATAATTCTCCTTCAATATGATATGTAGAAGAATTATATAAACAGTCTAATGAAATAGAAGTTGATAAATCTTGTTTAGAAACTAATGAATAAGCATTAATAAGAGAAGAAATAACTGGTTTTAAATTAACGTATTCATTTTCATTTATTGAAACATTAAATGAACTTCCTTGTTTTAAGATAATATCATCATTTAATGAATCTAAAGAAACTAATTTAATATTATGTGAAGATAAACTAATCACTAATTCATAATTAAATTTAGAAGAAGTAATTTCATTTAAATCTAATTTAATTTCGTTATCTCCTGCATCAATAGAATTAATAAGAGATAAAACATCAATATTAAATAAATCAATATCACTTAAATTAAAATCTGGAACATATTCATTTAATAATTCTTTTATTTCATCTAACGATAAATATACTTTACTATTTTCATTTAATGTTAAATATACTTTTTTATCTACATAATAGAAACTAATATTAGCTTTAATATTTTGATATGTTACTTCTAAATTTCCTTTAATAAATGTTTCTTCGATATTAGTTAAATTAGGATGAACATCAATTTCACCATTTAAGTTTACATCTTTAAACGTTAAGTTATTAATTGTTACATTGTAATAACCATTATTAATATATGAAAGAAGTTCGTATACTAAAGTTGAAAGATTTAAGCTTTCTTCATAAGTCACTTCACTAAGATCATCTTCATAAGGAAGTAAAGAAATATTTAAAGAATCATTATAAGAAATATATAAATTTTCATTATGAGATAATTTGATCGTTCCATTAAAAAGATTAATATTAAGTGAATCTAAATTAAATTCAATATAATCGTCATAGAAATCTAAATTATCAATAACATTAACTAATGTATTAAATATTTGTTCAATTTCTATTTCTGGTAGATTGTTATCCGTAGAAACAAAACGATTAATAAGATCAATTAATTCTTCATAACTAATATTAGTAACTAATGAATCGCCAATTTTAAGATAGAATTTTTCTTTATTACCATCGATTAATAAAGGAATATCTGTATCATTAATACTTAGAGTTAAATCAAATTTATATAAAGGATTATCTTGATTTTTTAAATCAACATAATAGAATCCTTTGAGTTTAAATGGTAATTTAGTTTCATTAATCAATAATTCTTTTTCAAAATTAATTTCTCCATAAAAACCTTTTTTATCAACAATATCTTTTATTTTAGTTACAAGAGGAGAAATATTTGTTATCTCTTTAACTGATGTAGGAATGTCTTTAAAAGTTAAGATGTCACCACTTACTAAACTAAAATCTGCATTTAAAATATATGACTCATAAATTAAATTTGCATCAAGGCCTAAAATTGAGACTGAACTCTCATCATCATATAAATGTAATACTATTTTTGATTCATCATTAAATGGAATATTAATATCAACATAATGTTCTTCTTTAGAAACATTCATCGATGAGACAATTTTAGAAATGAATGGATTTTCCATTAATGCCATTAAAGTATCACTAGAAAAGATATCTTCTTTTCCGGAAACTAAATAAATAACTTTGTCTAGTTCATATTTAGTTACTAGATAACAAGAATTATTAGTTATGACGTAAGCTTTTGAATCTAGATAAATAATATCTAAAGCATCATTAATACTTACATAATAAGAAGATGAACTAAGATCTAATTTAATCTTAAAATCTAAATCTTCATCATTTACTTTAATATTACCAATAAATGCAAGATTATTTAGTTTAGAAGGATCATCTCCTAAAAGAGATAAATAATCCATTGCAGTTTTTTCTTTTTCAATTTCTCCAGTTTCCGTACCAAAATAAGGAGAAAAATATTCTTTTTCAGGACAGTCAACTGTTGAAGAATAATAAGTATATGTTTCGTTAAAAACACCTGAACAATTTAAGCCACCAAGAATTGGAGTAGTATAAACTTCATTAATCGTTGATTTTTGAATTTCATAATCATCATTAATCGCGATAGTAAAATGAATATCACTAAAGATTGGATAAGATGATGATCCAGCCATATAAGCTACTTCTCTAACATATGCCGCGGAAGCTAGAGTAGGATCTAATGTATAAGTAAAATAAAATAAACCATCTTCTTTTTGACCTTCGTAAACGCCGTTAAGGAACGAAGAATCGTTAATTGCATAATTAAAAATATCTCTATTAGTATGGCCATATCGATTCATATAGTCTTTCTTTGATAACGCTTCTACCTTAGAAGAAGAATAATCCGCCCCGTCAATAGATGGATTTGAACCTTCTCGAACTAAAAATGAATTTGAATTAGTATATCTTTGTTCACTCTTTTTAACAAATGTAGAAATAGTATTAGTTTGAAAGAATGTATCGTTTTCATTAATAATTCTTCTAGTCGATACTTCTTGATTATAAGGTATTCCAGCGACTGAAGCTTCAACATTACCTAAAGAAGAAGTAACAATATATTTACTTTCTTTCGCAAATTTTGTTGTCGTCGCGAATAAAATATTTTTATAAGAATTTGAAGAATCGTCACTCAAAAACTCGTTTACCTTTTTATTAGGTAAAGTGATATATTTATTAAGTAAACTTTCATCTTCAATATCAACCGCGGAAGAAGTTCCTCCTCCGTTGCTATTAAAAATTTTTAATGTAACAGCTCCGGATGCGGTTAATAGAAGAATACAGGCTCCAATAATTACAATTCTTTTCTTCATACGTTAACTTTCTACAAGGTCAAAAAAACCTTTAATATTATATATTAAAGGAATTAAAAAATATATAAAAAGATTGATTTTAGTTAAGTAATGTGCTTATTACTTATATCTTAACAATTTAAATCCTTAAATATAGTTATTTTAGAAAGATATTAAATTAAGCAATTTTTCTTGTTTCATGGCAAGTAAAATAAATAATTTGCCAAGAAGAAGATAATTCTTTTATGACTTCGATCGCCTTAGATACTTTGTCTTTATCTAATGCTTCAAAAGGATCATCAAGAATGATGACTGAATCATGATCTTTATACAATGAATCTAAGACAGCAAAACGTAAAGAAAGCATCATGATTGCTCTTTCTCCTTCTGATAAATCTCGTGAATCTCTTAATTCACCTTTTATTTCATATTGAATTTCATAATCATAATTCATCGTGACGTTAGAAGAAATCTTTTCATAAATTTTACTTGCATAATTAATAAATGAATCTTTAATTGGTGAGATGAATTTTCTTTCCATATCAGAACTTGCTTCTTTTAAGCTTTTTAAAGCTATTTCTGCAATTTTTACCTTTTGTTCATAATTAGAAATGAGATTCTTATTAGATTTAATTTCTTCTAATAAAGTTTCTTTTTTAGTCATTCGCATTTCAATATCATTAATATTATCTTCTATAACTTTTAAATCACTACTCTTTTGCTCACGATTTCCTCTTAGTTCTTCATCTTTTTTATTAACTTCAGTTACATTAAAATCTTCTAAAGAATTTTCTTTAATATAATCATTTTTCTTTTTAGTTAAAGTATTAATATTCGAAAGAGTTGAATTATATTTTTCCATATCTAAAATAACATTTTTAGTAGTTAAAATAAGATCAACGCCTTCACTAATTTCATGTTTATTTAAAATATTATTAATCTTATTTTTAATTTCAGAAATAACTTTTTCTTTGCCTAATTTATTTAGATAAGTAGGATGTTTAAGTTTATAAAAATCTAAATCAGATTTTAAAGATTCTAAAGTAGAAGAAAAATCATCATTTAAAACTAGATTATATTTATCTAAAATTGGTTGAATTATAGCCATTAATTCAGTTTGTTTCTTATTAATATTATTAAGAATTTCTTCATTTCTTTTTACTTCATCGATTAATTTATGATATCTAGAAATATCAATTTTATATTTATTATAAGCTTCTGAAATATCTAGATTGATATAACCAAAATAAGCAAAATAACTAAGTAATGAAGTCTTCTTTTCATTAATTGAATCATTTAATTTTTCGTTCTTTAATTCATTATTATTCTTTAATGATTCATATTTAGAAATTTGTTCTTCTAAATCGTTCATCTTTCCTTCATAAGTACCAAATTCAATGTGATATTTATTAAAGAAAGTATCTAATTCTTTCTTTATATCATTAATTTGTTCTTCTAATGAATTCTTTTCTAAATTAAATTTCTTTCTTTTAGAATTTAAGAAAATAAAATATATCCCTAAAGTAAAAATTGATAAAATAAATCGAATAATAAAGGTAGGTTCTTTATAAGAAGACTTTAAATTAGATAACGTTAAATTTGATTCATTTAACGTCTTAATTTTACTTTTCATATATTCAATCACGTTACTTGATGGAAAATCTTTAGTTTCGAAAAACGTGTCATTACCTCGCAATAATAAATTATTATATTCATAGATATCTTTACTTAAAGTTTCTTCATTAATAATGTCTTTACCTTCAAATTTATTTTTTAAAGAAGACAATTCCTTTTCATCGATTTTAATAATAGATGAAGTATCAATCGCGTTAAGTTTATTATAACTAGTAAATAAAATATTATAATCATCTTCTAAAATTAAATTATTTTCTAAATTATTTATCTTATTTATTTCAGCAGGAGTTAAAACATAACCTGAAGCAATATTATTTTCTTTATTATAATCATCTAAATATGAATTAAGTAATTTAATTTCTTCTTGAGAGAATAAATTATTTTGATATTTACTATTTAAATTTGAGATATTTTCTTCTTCTTTTTGTTTATCATCATCATATGTTTTGATAGCTTCGTATTTACCTTTTTTAATATTCAATAAATTTAAATTATTTTGCTCTATTTCAATTTTATTTAATTCTTCTTTTGTTTTATCTCTTTTTAAATAAAGATCATCTAAAGAAGCATTTAATTTTTCAATTTCTTGTATTTCCCTATCTTTTTCTTTATTAGCGGTTTTTAAAGAAGCAATTTGATATTTATACGCTTTTTCATTTCTTCTTGCTGTTGGAGCTTTATCTCTTAAATCATCATTAATAAGTTTAAGAGTTTCTTCTAATGAATTTTCTTTATCTTTATTTAAAACAATATTACCTAGCTTCATCTTTAAGGATTCACTTGAAGAAAAATCTAAGTCATTAGAAGAAATAAAATTCACTTTAGTAAAAGTATTGACGTCAAATCCTAAAATTAATTCACCTAATAAAGATGAATTTTCACCTTGTAAAGAAGAAATTTCTTGACCTTTAAAATTAGATAGTAAATTACCTTCTTCATCATAAATCTTTAATATATCTTTCGAAGCAGAATCAAAGAAAGTTCGTTCAATTCTATAAACTTTTCCTTCAAAAGAAATGACCATACTTCCTCCGTAAGTTCCTCCTGAATATGGTTTATAATGTTTACGTTCATAAGAACTAGATTTTGATTTTTCTAAAGAATATAGCATCGCTTTAATAAATTGAGCGAGAGTCGTTTTACCTTCCCCATTATTAATACAAAACGGATTTAAAGAGGAAGAAAAATTAAATTCTTTATCTGCATAACAACCAAAATTATTAATATTACATTTAATAATACGCATTAACCTTCCTCCTTCATTAATTTAGATAGACCATAATTAATTACTAGTTCCCTAGTTTCTTCATCAAGTTCTTTATTTTCTAACACTTTATTTATAAACATGTTACGAAGTGAATTCTCTTCATCATTATGTTCATAAGTTAGTTTTAATTTAGAATTGTTTTTTATTTCTAAATACCTTCTTTTATCGTTAAAAGTGGCTTCTAATTCATCTACATCAATTTCAAAATCTGACTTACCAGAGAGCTTAATTTCGCTAATTTTATTTAAATTAGTTTCTCCTAGTGAAGATCTAATTTTATTTTTTAATTCAGCTTCATTTTGATTATTAACCTCAATTTCAAGATTTTCAAATTCATAACTAGGAACTTCAATAAATGTTGTAGTATTTAATGTAGTATCTAGTTCGACAAAACCTTTTTTACCAGTTTCATCAAATCCTCTTCCTAAGACTGAACCTGGATAAACATATTTACTCGATAAAACATAACCTTCACTTCTTTTATGAATATGACCTAAAGCAAAATAAGAAATATTCTTATCATCTAATTTTTTTAAATTAATATAATTATGATCATTAGGATTAAAAATATCTCCATGAAGCATCATAATATTAAATTTATCATTAGTAAAAGAAGGATAATTATATAAAGAAGAATTATCGTCTTGTAATTCATAACCGATGATTCTTACGTCATCTTTAGTAAACGATTCAACTCCATTAAAAGTATGTAAATTAGGATAATCTTCATTATATTTTGATGTTGAATCATGATTGCCCCTGATGTAATAAAAATCGATGTGAGAATTTAAAGAAATTAAATTATAAAAGAATTTTTTATCTTTAATTAAGACTGCATTCTTATCAAAAATATCTCCAGACATTAAAATCGTCGTGATATTATTTTTATTGGCATAATCAATAATTTCCATAAAAGCATTTCTTAACTTATTATCAAGTTCTTCTTTTAAATCATTTGGTAGACGATCAAATTTTGATCCTATGTGTAAATCTGCGAAATGTAAAATTTTCATATAATCACCTCGATTAGTTATTTAATTGGCATAATAATATTTTTAAAGAAATTTATCGCTTCTTCTTTACCTAAAATTTTATTTAAAGTAGATGAAGAAGGATTACCTAAGGTAATCATTTTTTCTTGAAATTTCTTTAAATTAGTAATTGATTCTAAGTCAATTGATGCATTATTAATAACTTCTTTATATCTATTTAATGCATCGATAATCATCATTTTTAAATCATATTCATTTTTAGAAGTTCCTTCTTTAATTAAAGAGCATGACATTCGTTCATTAACATACCACGCATCTTTTTCTTTATGGTCTAAAATATTAACATATTTTTCACTTAATGAAGATAATAAAGGAAAATCATCTATCGTCGAAGTATTATAAAACTCAACGTAAGCCAATCTTTTTTTACCCATTGACATAGTATCAATTAATAAAAATGGTACATTTATCCCACCCTTAGGCGTAAAAGAAATAGTGACCAATGACATTAATTTACTCATTCGTGTTTCCATAATCATAATATAACCAAAATCATCTACCGAATATAAATTTATATTCATCTTTAAAAGAGGAATAAAAGAAGGATATTTAAGAAAAGAATATTCTTTAATATCGATTTTATTTAAAAAAAAGATATCTAAAATAGTTTCATCAATAAATTCTTTAGCCATACTTATACCTCGTTATTTATAAAAATATTATATCATCTTTTAGTAAAACAAAAAGAGGACAAAATTTATTTAAATCCTCTTATTGTTTAAATATCTAATTAAGCATAAAATGTTGCATTAATTTTATTTTTTAAAGAAGTATATTCTTCTTCAGTTAGGAAACTTCCTCCACTTACTTCAGTAGTTAAAGCTCCTTCTCCAGTATTTCCGTATTCTTTAAATTGGACAGTAGCTTCAGTTGGTTTAACCGAACTCATAATTTCAAAACGAGCGTTCTTTTTATCGATAGTATCGCCATAAGCTTTTGTTGAAATTGATGCGTCCATACTACATTCAACATAACTAATAGTTGAATATTTATCCCAAGGACGGGCTAATGAAGTTGTTCCTTCGGTAACTAAAGCATTACCTTCTGCATCAACTTCACCTTTAATATCACATTTATCAAAGACGAAACCGAAGTTATTTTCACTTAACGAAACACCTGGTTTAGTAGTTGCGATATAACCATTATTAGTTTCGCTACCTCTATTTAAAGAAATAATTTCACATTGTTTAAAATATGCATTTGCTTTTTCACCAAAGATATAATCAGTCATACCTTGAATTAAACAATCTTGATACATTTGATTACCGAGTCTTGCGTATAATGTATCTTGGAAGCCTAAGAATTTACAATTTGTAAATAAAGCATCATTATCACAAACTACTGCAACCCCTTGCTTATTTGAATAAGCACATGTATTATATTCATCCATTGAATTAAAATAAGCATTCTTAAAGGTGATGTTATCCGCGGCGAAATTATCCGCGTGAATGGTGACTGACGCCGAACCATATGTAGAAAATTTAGTTCCTCTTGCATCGGTAGTATCGTTAATAGCCTTATATTGAATGATAGATTCACCATTAGAAGAGCCTTCAAAAACAACATTTTTAGATTCGACATAAATCTTTTCATCATATGTGCCTTCAGCAATATCAATATTTTTAACTGAATCATCACTTAATGAACTTGTTTTAATAAAATCTAAAGCATTTTGAATACTTGAGAAGCCCATTGCATCTTTAGAAGAAGAATTTTTTACAATTACTCCATCAGTATATGTTTTATTAACTGCAAAATAATAATTAGTAAATAAAGTATCTGTATCACTAGGAATAGTGCTTGAATCAATAACTCTTACTTTATAAGTATATTTTAATTCATCTTTATTAATGACAACTTCTTTTTCGCCTACTTCACTAGTTGAAGGAACGTTAATTAAAGTAGGAGTAACTACTTTTCTTGTTTTTGAACTAATGCCTGTAACAGTAATCGCATCAGTCGCAATCGTATCATTTAATTTATAGACTTTAGATAATCTAGTCGCGTTTTTACTATCAGAACTCATCACAAAGTCACTAACTTCAATAGATGTAATTTTAGAAACATTAACTGCAACTTGTTTAGCTGCATAGTCTTTATATTTAACGTCAATAGTATAATCACCTTCAGCATTAATATTTAATGAAGATTTATCGATTGTATATTCAGTGTCTTTTAATTCAATTTCTGTATCATTATCAAATACTTTATAAACATGTAAACAAGATAAATCTAATTCTTCTCCAATAAATAAATTAGTATCGACATTATCGCTATCAACTCTAAAAGCAACTTCTTTTCCTTCTTTAACATCTTCTTTTAAGCCAGCATAATATAAGTTATAACCATTAGATCCTCCAATAGTATATGTGCCTTTTTCTAATTTTATATCAACAGTAAATAAAGAGGAAGACCCTTCATTAGGCTTTGCATAAACTTCTTTTTCTTCACTATCTAAGATAGTTAAGGTTCTATCACTAGTTCCGCTTGGAGCGATTTGAAGAAGTAATCGAGCATTATCACCTGTAACAGTTACTTGTAAATAAGTACCTGTATTTTTTTGTTTTAAATTCTTTAATCTACCACCAGAAGAAACTTCAATTCCTGCTAGATTAACAACTGATTTACCACTTCCTGAATCATAAGTAACGCCGTTACCGATAATTGAAAATGCCGAATTAATTTCGTAACTTGTGCCGGTTAAAGTAGCCGAAGCTAAATCACCTGCGACAAATTCGCTCGTTCTAGAGATGATTTTATCTTCTGAAGAAGATGATGAACTAGATGAGCTACTGATAGAAGCGCTACTTGAAGAGCTAGAAGCACTAGAAGAACTTTGTGAGCTAGAAGATGAACTACTAGAAGTTGTAGTAGAGGATGAACTTGAACTAGATGCAATAGATGAACTAGTTTTATTTCCGCAGGCAACAATACTAAATAAAAGTAATGTGATAGAAAATACTTTTAAACATTTTTTCATAATATAATTTTTCCTTTCAATAGAATACTTTTTAACTATATCAAAAAAATGTAAGCGCTTGCAAGAAAAATATATAAACTTGTATACAACTTTAAAATTCCTACGAAAAAAGAGGATGAATTGAACTTAAACTCATTAATAATAAGGTTAAATCCAATTCCATCCCCTAGAGACGTGAAGCTATTTCTTTTCTTAAATTTTCAACTAATTTAGAATCCATACTAGAAACAAAGATGTATTCCATATGACCTAATTGTTCTTTAGCGATCGAACTAATCTTTGCTTTTTCTTTTTGATTAAGTTTATCAACTTTAGTAAAGACAATTAATGTTTTTACGTTAAATGACTCTAAAAATTCATAAAAATCGAGATCTTCTTTAGATAATTCTCTTCTTGAATCGAGTAGCCATAAAACTAATTTTAAGCGAGAATTAGTTTTAAAATAACTATCCATCATTTCATCAAAACCATCTTTTTGACCTGTTTTACGATATCCATATCCAGGTGCGTCAACTAAATATAATTTTTTATCAACATTATAATAATTTAATAATTTAGTTTGACCAGGATTTTTTGATACGAAAGCAAGATTCTTATGATCAGTTAATGCATTAATTAAGCTAGATTTTCCAACGTTTGATCGACCAACAAAGATAATATGATCTAAATCATATAAAGAATCTTTATCACTTGTCGCAGATTTAATAAATTTTGTATTTCTAAAATTAATCATAAATTTAGTCCGTCAACGCAATCTTTAAAGCATCATCAACACAGTTCATGGTGACAATCTTTAATGATTCTTTTACTTCAGTTGGTAATTCAGTTATATCACGTGAATTGCCTTTTGGTACGATAATAGTCTTAATTCCTGAACGTAAAGCCGCGAGAGATTTTTCTTTTAATCCTCCAATAGGAAGAGCTTGACCTCTTAAATTAACTTCACCAGTCATCGCGACTAAAGATGAAACTTTTCTATTAGTTAAGCAAGAAATAATACAAGTAGTTAAAGCAATACCAGCAGAAGGGCCATCCTTTGGTACCGCGCCTTCAGGAACATGGATGTGAAGAGTATGTTTTTCAAAGAAAGTAGGATCAATTCCATATTTCTTTGCATTGCTCTTAACATAGTCTAAAGCAATCGAAGCTGATTCTTTCATAACATTACCTAAGTTACCAGTTAATACTAGTCCTGCATTTCCTTCAAAGTAATTTGCTTCAATAGGTAAGATATCGCCACCAAATTCAGTATAAGCTAAACCAGTAACAACTCCGACTTGGTTATCAGTTTCTTTCTTAGAATATTCATATTTAATAACACCTAAATATTCTTCAACTTTCTTAATATCAATCTTAACTTTACGTTTTCTTGGATGAGAAATAAGTTCAACAACTGCTTTTCTACAAATCGCAGAAATATCTCTTTCAAGTTCTCTAACACCAGCTTCTCTAGTATAGAAATTAATAATATATTTTATTGCTTCATCTTCGAATTCGATTTGGCCTTCTTTTAAGCCATTCGCGATTCTTTCTTTTTCAATGAGATGAGACTTAACAATATTAAGTTTTTCAAATTCAGTATATGAATTTAATTCAATTAATTCTAATCTATCTCTTAAAGGTGCAGGAATATTTTGTAAGTAGTTTGCAGTACAGATGAATAAGACATTGCTTAAATCATAAGTTTCTTCTAAGTAGTTATCTTGGAAAACTGAATTTTGTTCTGGATCAAGAATTTCAAGTAACGCAGAAGCAGGATCTCCTTTATTTGAAGATGCCATCTTATCAATTTCATCAAGTAAGAAAACCGGATTACAAGTTCCACTTGCTTTAATGCCTTTAATAATCTTACCAGGCATTGCCCCGACATAAGTTCTTCTATGTCCTCTTAATTCAGCTTCATCATATAATCCACCTAAGCTAGCTTTAGTGAAATTTCTTCCTAATGCACGAGCGATTGATTTAGCTAAAGAAGTTTTACCAACTCCTGGAGGACCATATAAACAAATAATTGGAGCTTTTAAAGAATTTGTAACTTTTTTAACTGCAATATATTCAATGATTCTTTCTTTAACTTTTTCAAGTCCATAATGGTCTTCATCAAGAACTCTTTTCGCGTTATCTAAATCATCATTATCAACTGTTTTATTACTCCAAGGCATATCAACGAGTAAATCTAAATAAGATTTTTCCATTGAATATTCTAAGCTAGCAGTAGGAAGTTGTTTAAATTTCTTTAAAGATTTCTTAATTGCTTTTTTAATTTTTTCAGGATATGCGTCTGATTCAATCTTTTTTAAGATTGCTTCTTCTTCACTTTCTTCATCTTCACCGATAACTTCATTAAGTTCATCTTGAGTAGCTTTTAATTTTTCTCTTAAAATGTATTCTTTTTGTTGTTTTTCAGTCTTTTCTCTTACTCTTTCATTGATTTTTGATTCAACATCATCTACTTGTTGGATTTCAGAAATCACTTGTTCAATAATTTGTAAACGAGAAATTAAATCGTCGAGTTCAAGAATATGTTGTTTTTCTTCTAAAGCGAATGGAAAGAAGAATGCAAGTTGATTACATAAATTTTCCGCGGTTATCCCTTTTTGAAGACGATTAATAAGTGAAGGTGGTAAGGAAGTCGCACCTAGAGATTGAAGCTCATTAATAATACGATCAACATATTGTTTCTCTTCTTCTTGAGTACGGCTATAGATTGTTCCTAATGCATCAAAATCACATAAATATGGTTCATCTGCTTCTTTTGAAAAATTAACATCTTTAATTCTTACTCTTGAAATTGATGATAATTTAACTTTGAAAAGACCTTTAGATTCTCTAACCGATAAAACATTACATAATGTACCAACATCGTAAATGTTATCTTGAGTAATTTCTTCATCATTAGGATTTTTTTGGGAGACTAAAATAATTTTGCCTTCGTTATCACTCAATGCTTTATTTACCGCATTTATGGAAAAAACTCGACCTACGTCAAGCGTGGTCGAGCATCCAGGATATAAAATAGCACCACGAGTAATAAGTAAAGGAATTAACTCTTTTTCTTCTGGCATATTTACCTCCTATATAATTTTAATTATTCAGCGTCTTTTTTAGTTGCTTTTTTTGTTGTAGAAGTCTTTTTTGCTGTAGTTTTCTTTGCTGCAGGTTTCTTTTCTTCACCAGTAGCTTCTTTCTTTGTTGAAGCTTTCTTAGTTGTTGTTTTCTTTGCTGCAGGTTTTTCTTCAGTTACTTCAGTAACTTTATTATTTTCATACATAAAGTCTGTGAATAATTTATTTCTTAATTGTTTGATAAGACCATCTTTATTTGATTCTAAAGCGTTCTTAACTTGCGCAACTTCCATGCCGTATAATTTAGCGATACGAGCATATTCTTCTTCTAATTTAGCTTCAGTGACTTGTAAATTTTCATCAATGATGATTTTTTCAATAACTAACATTGATTTTAAATTTTTACTTGCTTCTTCTTTTCTACGAGCATCTAATTCTTCTTCTTTTAAGCCATTAATTGCTACGTAATCAGCATAAGTTAAACCAGCTTCTTCAACTTGTTTCTTGATTTGTTCGAGTTGAGCATTAGCTTCTTCGTTAATCATGCTTGAAGGAATTTTAACTGTTGCATTACTTACTGCTGTATTAACAATTTTTTCAAGTTGAGCATTTAAAGCTTCTTGGTTCTTTTGAGCAGTTACTTGGTTTTTAGCGTAAGCTTTTAATGATTTTTCATCTTTAACAGATTCAATACCTAAATCTTCAAAGAATGTTTCATCTAATGATGGGATAACTTTTTCTTTAACATCTTGGCAAGTTACTTCGAATGTTGCTTTTTTACCCTTTAATGATTCGACATAATTTTCTGGGAATGTAACTTCGATAGATCTCTTTTCATTAGCTTTAATACCAACTAATTGATCTTCGAAACCTGGGATAAATGAGTTAGAACCAAGTTCTAATTCATAACCGTTTGCAGAACCGCCATCAAATTTTTCACCATCAACATAACCGACAAAGTCAATAATAACTGAGTCATGAAGTTTTGCTGCACCTTCTTTAACTTGCATAATAGCATGTTGTGCTTTTAAATTGTCAATATATGCATTAACATCTTTTGCTGCAACTTTAACTTCGTCACGAGCGATATTTAAGCCTTTGTATTGACCTAATGTAATTTCTGGAACTAAATCAAAAACTACATCGAAATCTGCTTCTACTTCTGATAATTTATTAACATTGATTTTTGGTTGTGAATAAACATAGAATTTATTTTCTTGGATTGCTTCACCATATGCTTTATTAGCGAAATCAATAATAGCATCGTTATAAATATTAGCCATATTGATTCTTGCTTTAATCATATTTGCAGGAGCTTTACCTGCACGGAATCCTTTAACTACAACCTTACTTGCTTGTTTGTTATATAATTTATTGCATAATTTTTTCCATTCATCGCCGTTAACAGTTACATTAACAACAACTTCAAGATTATCTTTTCTTTCGACCTTTTTTTCCATATTGATATATAATCCTCCTAAAGCGTCAACGCAAATATTATATCGAAAAAATATTTCATTGACAATAATATTATTTATAATATTAAAGAAATTAACACGTAATTCACTAATCTAGAAAAAAAGGAATAGTTTCCTACTCCTAAATAATATAATAACTTCCATCATAAGTTTTAGCAACATACAATTTCTTATCAGCCTCTTGATACATTTCATCAAATGTTCTTTCACTAGTTCCATCGTAATAAGAAACACCCATTGAGATTTTAATGTGGTAAGAATGATCGCTAGAAAGCATAATATCGTTAATATCTTGAAAAATCTTTTCAATTGGGATTTTTACTTCTTCTAAAGACTTGACGTTAGGTGAAAACATCGCAAATTCATCGCCGCCGAGTCGCATAATGACACAATTAGAAAATAAGTCATCTTTAAATACTTCCGATACTTTAATAATTGCTTCATCACCAACAGCATGACCATAAGTATCATTAATATGTTTAAATTCATCAATATCAACTAAAGCAAAAGCACCTGAAACATGATTTTCTAATAATGCTTCAATTTTTTCTTCTCCTGCTCTTCTATTTAATAAAGATGATAAGCCATCAGTTTGACTAATTTTTGTTTCTTTCTTAAGAAGATAATTAATCGATTGATTTTGCAAAGCGAACATAAAGAAGATAGCTGAATAAACTAAAGATAAAGTAAGTAAAGTATGAATTGAAGTTAATATGTCAATAATCGCGGAAAGAACAATGAATAAGCAAGCAAATACTACTAAAGCAACATTGAAGTCCGTATGAGATTTTTTATTAACGTAAAGTAAATAGCCAAATTCAAAGACATAGAAGAATAATACTAAATACGATACATAGAATAATGAGCCTCTATGAATATGATTAGAATTATCAATATAATAAACCCAATTAGTAAAGAATGAAAATTGTTCAACGATAATTAATAAAGCAATTGGAATAAGATCAAACTTATTTAATATATCTTTTTCACTTGAATTGCTTCTAACTAATAGTATGAATGGAAATACTAAGCAAGGTCTAAGAATAAAATTAAAATTTAAAAATATCATTCTCCAAACAGTCGAATAATCTAAAGAAGAAAAATAAAATTCAACATTATTTAACGTAATTAAAATACCTTCTAAAACTATTAGAACAACAAAATAATTTTTTGTTTTGTTCAATATTGCTTTTGAAGTAAATAAAATCATCAATTGGAAAATTAACGCCATTAGAGGGGCGAAATTTTGTTGGATAAATTGTTCAATGCTCATAAATATTAACCTTAATTATGCGATATATGAATTTCCATCATATGTTTTTGCAACATACAATTTTTGATCTGCCTTACGATATAATTCATCAAAGTTAGTGACGTAAGTTCCATCGTAAAAACAAATACCGACTGAAGCTTTAATGCGATAAGTTGGATCCGCGGATAATCTTACTTCATCTAATTCAAGTAACATCTTTTCAATTTTGACGCTTAAATCATCAAAATTATGATAATTTGGTGTCCATACAGCAAATTCATCTCCGCCGAGGCGCATACCGACAGCATCTTTTACAAGATTATCACTAATAATTTCTGCAACTTTAATAATTGCTTCATCACCGACAGCATGACCATAAGTATCATTAATTGTTTTAAAAGCATCGATATCAACAATACAGAATACTCCACTTTGTTTAGTTTCAAGAATAGCATTAATTTGTTTTTCACCGGAAGATCTATTTAATAAGTTAGATAAACCATCAATTCTACTTAATTTAGTAATCTTTTCAACCATATTGGTAAGCGCGGTTGATTGAAGCGCGAACATATAGAAGACAGTTGAATAAACTAAAGCATTAATACCTAACCCCTTAACATCAAAGATTGATTCTAAAATCATACTAAGTGAGATATAAATAACTTCAATTAAAATTAATAACATATTAAATCTAGTTTTAATAAATTGTGATCTAATTATTAAATAGATTAATTCTGCAACATAAACTAGTGTTACTATTTGAGAAGTATAACCAAGAGGTCCACGTACAAAGTGATTATCATCAGTGAAATAATAAACCCATTTAGTAAAGAATGCGAATTGATATAGAATAATAACAAAGGCAATAGGAATTAAATCAAAATATTGTAATTTATCTTTTTTAATCGTATTAATTCTAACGAGCATAATAAAAGGATAAACAAGTAATGGACGAAGAATATATCCTGCATTAGAAAAGATATATCGCCAAAATGATAAATGATCTAAATTACCTAAATAATATTCAATATCATAAGTAGTTAATTCTAAAATTTCTAAAACAATAATCGCGATGAACATCTTTTTATCATTCTTAGAAAAATGCGTAGTCGTAATTAAAATGATGAATTGGAAGATAATTCCGATTATTGGAGCGAAATTAGACTCTAAAAAAGATTCAATACTCATAAAGATAAACTCCTCACTTACGTAATATTTTACAATTAAAAAACTATCTTTTCAATAATGGTTAAATAAATAATTATTTAAGATATGATTTTCATCTTTTTCATTAAGTATCTTGCGTTAGTTTTGTTACATATACCTTCTTTTATCTTGTAATCGAATGTTATTTGTTCATCGACATAATTCTCTTCAAAATGATAATTGAAAATCTTTTTATCTTCAATTTCACATAATTCAAAATCATGTGTTGTTAAAAAGACAATCGTATTTAATGACGATAATTTTTTCACTACTTCTTTAGCCCCATAAATTCGATCTTTGTAATTAGTTCCTTTAAAAATTTCATCGATAAAAACAATTACTAACGCATTTGGGTTTTCATCTAAATAAGTAATAATATCTTTTATTCTAGTAAGTTCACCATAAAAGGTTGATATTCCGTTAGTTATATCATCACGAACATTAATTGACGTAAAGATTTTACATAAAGGAAAAGAAAATTCTTTCGCGTTACAATAAGTACCATTTAAGCTTAAAACAAGATTTAAGGCTACCATCTTCATAAAAGAAGTTTTTCCTGACATATTACTACCAGTAATGATATTTATATCTTTTGAAGAAGAAAATGAATTACTGACGCAAGAACTTTCTTTTATTAAAGGATGTTTCCCTTCTAATAAATTTATCTTACCTTCTTTATTAATAGTTGGTAAAGAAACATTCTCTTTTGTTAAAGGAATAGTTGTTAAAGAAACTAAATATTCTTCTCTTTCTAAAAATAATATTGAAGAAATAAATGTTTCACTTTTATTCTTTAATAAATTTTGATACATGTAGATTAAAATAAAATTTAAGCTAGCAAAAACATTTAATATCACATTAGTGACAATATTTAATTTAAATGTATTAAAATCACCTAATCGAACAATATATTTTAAAATATTTTTGCTTTTAAGAACTGATTCTTTAAATTCTAAATTATATTGTTCTTTAAAAGAAGGAAAAGTTAGATTATAAGTTTCTTTTAAATCTTTATATACGCGACTTGTTTTATTAATAAGATCAAATTCTTCTACATAATTACGTGAATATAAATAAGAATAAAATAAAGTCACTAAGCCAAGACAAACAAAAGGTATATAATTTAAAACGCCACATACCCATAAAATTAAAGTGACGATATTAGATAAAGATAGGATTAAAGAAATAAATAAAAATAATATATTATATTTCTTCTTTAAAGGATTAAATAAAGAAAAATATTCTTTAAAATCAATCTTGTGGATATTATCAATACTTTCTAAAGAAGAAATAATATCTAAGATAAAGAATTTATTTGAAGCAAGTTCTTCAACAGATTTTTGTTTTAAAAGAATATCGTTTTCTTCGATAGATTCTAGTTTTAAATTTTTAATAAGCTTATCTTTACCACCTTTTGATGAGGTAAAATCAATATATTTAAGTAATGAATTAGATGAAGAAATAATATCTAAATCAGTGGTTAAATTATCTTTATCTATATCTTCTATTTTATAATCTTCATTCTTCCATTCTTCTGTAGTTCTGTCTAAATAACGATTAATAATTTTAATTTTCTTATTTAATAAAATAACATATTTATCAACAAAATGATGAATAATAACTAAGGTAACAAAACTAACTAAAAAGAGAATTCCTATAAGAAGAAAAACTAAATTAAAAGATAAAGAAAAATATAAAATAAAGAAAGTTAAAGATAAAATAAAAGTTACTAAACGAGAATAAGATAACGCAAATGTCTTTTTCTTTCGTAAAGCAATTTCTCTTTCATAATCTTCTTTAATCTTATTTAACGTTTCCTTCATCTCTTATAACCTCATTTTCTACTTTATCAAAAAGAAAGTAATTATTAATAATTTTTTTAAATTTAACGTTATCATTCGATAATAAATTAATCATATTACCTTGAACAATAATATCTTTTGTTGACGAATTAATTTTTAAAAGTTCATCAATAGTTCTTGAAATTGCAATATGTTGAGAAGTAAAAGAAACTAATAAAGTAGGAATATTTACTTCATTATAATTAGGATAATCAATAATAGAAGGCGAATCGTTAACAATATTAAAAATAGATTCATCAATGATTTTTTTTGATTCTTTTTTAAAATCATTTCTACGATCTTTCCTAATATTATTTTTATGCATATATAGATGAACTAAAAATCTATTTCTCAATTGATTTAATAAATTTATATTAGCATTTAAAGAAGCAGTTATATCAATTTGATCTTTTAATAAGAAAGGCGAAACTAAAATAACTTTAGCGAAAAGTTCTTGATGGGAATTCATTAATCTAAAGGCTATTTGACTACCTAAAGAAGTTCCGATTAGATAAACTTTTTTATCGAATGAAGAGATTAAATTAATTAACTCATTTTCATTTTCTTCAAAGGTAAAAGTTTTATCTACTTCTTTACCAAAGCCGAGTAAATGAGGAACAATAATTCGATAATCATCTTTTAAAAGATTAATTAAAGAATCATAAATATAAGGATTAAAAGAAGTATGTAATAAGATTAAAACTTCTTTTTCTTTGTTACCAAATTCTTCAAAATACATATAATCACCTGATTAATTATAAAGCTTATTTTCCAGAATCACCATAATTTTTTAATACTCTTGCGCTTGGATCATTAACGTTACAACCTTCCCAAGATTTATTTGGCATCCAGAAATCTTTAACCATATGTGCTTGAGAAGGATAAAAACTTTCAAAAATTTCGCGATACATTAAACTTTCCTTCGTAAAAGGTTTTGCGAAAGTATATTTTTCTTTTAAAGTTTCATATTCTTCATTAGAATATAAGCTTTCCGCATATTCTTTTAAATCATTAACCATCGAATGACCTACTGCATCTGAAAAAGCTGCTTTTTCACGGTAAAGAATATCATGTGGTAAATAATCACCTTCAAAAGCTTTTCTTAATAAATACTTACCTTTGTTATAATGATTCATTTTTAAAGAAGGATCAATTTCCATAACGTAATTAACAAAAGCTAAATCACCAAAAGGAACACGAGCTTCTAAGGAATTAGAAGAAATACAACGATCAGCACGTAAAACATCATACATATGAATTTCATCAATTCTCTTTTTTGCTTCTTTTTGAAATTCTTTTTCATTAGGAGCAAAATCAGTATATTTATAACCGAATAATTCATCAGAAATTTCTCCAGTTAATAATACTTTTATCGAAGTAGTTTCATGAATTGCTTTACAAATTAAATACATTCCCATACTCGCGCGAATTGTTGTAATATCATAAGTTCCTAATAGGTAAATAACTTCTTTTAAGGAAGAAATAACATCATCACGAGTAATAATAATTTCATGATGATTTGTATGTAAAAAGTCCGCAACCTCACGAGCGTATTTTAAATCAATCGCATCTTTTTCCATTCCAATCGCAAAAGTTTCTAATGGTCGATCTAGTTTCTTACTTGCAATAGAACAAACTAAAGATGAATCGAGTCCTCCACTTAATAAAAATCCAACTGGCGCATCTGCGTCTAATCTTTTATTAACACCTTCAATTAATAATTCTCTTATATTTTTAGTAACTTCATCGATAGAAAAATGTTTAGCGACTTTAGTTGTTAAATCAATATAACGAACAAATTTTTCTCCATCAAAATAATGTCCTGGTGGAAAAGGAAAAATATCATTTACTAGAGGAAGTAAAATTTTAGGTTCACTTGCAAACATTATCTTATTAGTTTTACGTGAATAACCATAATATAATGGTCTAATACCAAGAGGATCACGCGCAGCAATTAAAGTTTTTTTCTTATCGTCATAAATGATTAAAGCAAATTCTGCATCTAGGGTTTTAAACATTTCAAGTCCTAATTCATGGTATAATGGTAAAAGAATTTCACAATCAGAAGAAGAAATAAATTTATAGCCTTTACTAATTAAATCTTCTTTTATTTTTCTAAAGCCATAAATTTCTCCATTACAAACGACGGCATTACCTTCATAAGTAAAAGGTTGCATACCTAGTTCATTTAAGCCCATAATCGCTAAACGTTTAAAGCCAAGTATCACATCATTATCATTATAATATCTAGTTCCATCTGGTCCTCTTGAAGTTGAAGTATCAAATGCTTCCTCCACTTTAGAAAAATCTTCTTTTTTAGTTAGTCCAATAATTGAACACATAATAAGTACCTCCTTATAGCTTACTATAGGGCGAAAGCTATCTTCGCGGTGCCACCTATATTGTGTCTTATATCAACTAGCATTGATTTTTCGCTGTAACGGGCTTCCCGGCTTAGTCTAATTTATTCTTTAAGCAACTCCAAAGTGTTATTCATTTTAACTAATTTACTGATTTTCACCAACTTCAGCTCTCTAAGAAATATCATTAAAATTACTTCTCTTCATCAAGGTTATTACTAAATATTTTAAAAATTTTCTTCTTTATGTCAATAATTTTCGAAAATTTAGGTTAATTATTTTTAATCGATGAAAACAAGCTTAAGATCAATCAATAATTTTATTAATCTCATCATTTATCTTAATAATAGTTTCTTTATCAATTTTTAAAATTTTTCGATCAAATGTAAATAAACCATTTACTTCATCTTCTACGTCACTTATTTGAGTAAAGATAAAGCCAATGTTATCTTCTTTTAAAGTAGGAATAATTTCTTTATAGAATATTTTTTCATAAGCAAGAGATAATTTTTCCTTAGTGCTAAACATCTTATAACCAAATTTCTTTTTACCAAAGAAATGATTTTTATCGTAGTAAGATAAACCGCCGCATTCAGATAGGAAATAAGCTCTATCTTTAACTTTATAATTTTTAACTTTCGTAAAATAAATATGTTTAGAATAAAAATCACTACAAGAATTATCATACCATCCAGAAGTCGCGTCAATTAATCTCGTATTATCTAATTTTCTAACTAAAGAAGTTATTTTAATCGTATCAAATTGCCCCCAACCTTCGTTAAAAAGCGTATAAATAATAATCGATGGATGATTTTTTAATATTTTTATTTCTTGAGTTAGTTCTTTAATAAATAAATTTCTTCCTTCTAAAGAAGTTCTTTTAAATTTCTTATAATCAGAATTTCCTTGATTAATTTTATAAGGTAAAAAAGCTGGATAAGAAACTTTAATAAAAGAATAATCTTCTCCTCCATTAACAGCATCTTGAATAATTAAAATACCTAATTTATCACAATAATGATAAAACAAATCATTCTCATATTTAATATGTTTTCTTATTGTATTAAAGCCTAAATCTTTAATGTTTTGAATATCTTTATAATAATCTAAATAATCTCTAGGCGTTAAATTACCTAAATAATAATATCCTTGATCTAAGACACCTTTAATAATTATTTCACGATGATTTAAATATAATCTTCTTTTATTATTCGCGTTTACTAATTCAATCTTTCTAAAACCAATATAAGAATGAACTTCATCATTAAAATATTTTATTTTAATTTCATATAATTTAGGATTATCTACATCCCATAATTCCATGTCGTTAAATTTAATTTTTACTAATTCATTAGCTTTAATATTAAATAAATATTCATTAAAATAAATATCTACGTTTCCATTAGAAGAAGTAGAAACTAATACATATAATTCTTTTTTATCAATATCATAATCAATATTAAAGTTAGTTATATAGTTAGATTTCGGAACAAATTCAAGATATATTGGGCGATAAATTCCTGATGTGGATGTATAAAAAATTCCTCCACGCGATAATTTTTGTTTTCCGCGTGAATAAAAAGAAGTATCTGTCACATCTTGTGCGATAATTCGAAGGTTAAATTCTTCATTATTTATTAAATTAGTAACATCAAATTCATAAGATAAATATCCTGATTCCGTATGCGAAACAAAATTATTATTAACATAAATATCACTAGTTTGATCAATCCCTAAAACATGCAGAATAATTTTATAATCGTGAAGATATTTATGATCTATTTTAAAGTTTTTTTGATAAATTAAATAATCATCTATTTCAACTAATTTAGAAACATGTGATAAAGGTGATTCTGGTGAATAAGGAACCAGAATTTTTTCATTAAAAGAAGAAACATCATCTTTATCTTTAGTAATTTTAAAATCATAAAAGCCATGTAAAATGAGATAATCATTTCTTTTAAAAGAAGGATTAGGATGTTCATTTAAAGGAATATAATTTAAATCATTAATTTTATCTTCTTCTTTTAAAAGAAATAAGAGTCCGCGAGAATTTCTTTTTTTCATATTATCACCAATAACATTATACAAAAAGCAAAATAAAAGAGGTAGATTTCTCTACCCCAAAATTTTAATTAAGCATTAACTTCAGAAGTTTCTTCAATTCTTTCCATTGCTTCTTTGAAGTCTTTTTGATCAACAAAGATTTCATTTTTATATGGATTTTTCTTTGCGATAATCGCTCTTCTAATAATCGCAGTTAAAGCTAAGACATTAGCCGCGATAGCGAGTACTGCAATTAATCCTTGCATTGTTGGATTTGCCGTTGTTGGAGCGTTCGCGCCTGTTGCAGTAGCAATTGTCGCACCTTCTCCATAAACAGAAGTAACGACACTGAAAGGTTCTTGATCTTGGAAATAAGGAACGACTTGAGCGAACATACACCAAATAGCTAAAGTATTCGCTCTATTTTGGATCCAACCGCCTTTATTCCAGAAGAAGTTCGCGAATGTTGGTGCGAGTAATAAAGCTAAACCACAATACCATGAGTGAGTTGGTAAGTTATTGTATGTATATTCAAAGTTCCAAATATCATAAGCGATAATATAGACAAATGTCATATCAGGCCATAACATATCTTGTTTCTTTTTACTTGAATAAATGCCCCACCAGCCGGTCATACAAGCAATATTAATTAATCCAGCGATACCATTAACAAAGTTCCACCAGCCTCCATAGAGCCAAACGCCTTCGCTTGAAAGCCACCATCCGGCACCAGAACCATCTGTTGAAGCCATAATACCTTTAATACCTGATTCAAAGTCAGATGCACATGCAATTAAAATATTAATCGCGACAATTAAGAATGGGAAAGGTTTAAACCAATGGCATTTACCAATACCCCATGAATATTTGATCATCATGAATCCAATACATCCTGCAGTTGCCGCGTATAATTTTGCATAATGGAACCAAGAATTCATCTTAGTGAATGTCCAGTTACTCGCTGCCCAGGAAGTAGGATCAGCATGACCCCAAATAGTTAAAACAATAAAATAAATTGTTAATACTCCAGGAATCCCTAAAAAGAAGATACATCCTCCGATTTTAGTTCTTCTCGCTAGTTCATTACAGACGATTAAACCGACGAAAACTAAAACCCAACCTAATAGTTGCATTAGAGAATAGGAGCCGTAAATATTAAATAACATATTTTTACCTCCATATATTTACAAATAATATTCTACTCCTAAATAGTATTAATTGATATAATTTTATCAATTTATTTTAAATTATTTTGTTTACTTTCTTTTTTTATTAACTACTTATTTATAAAAACAATAAATAAGAAAAAAAGTAGAAATTTTATTTTCTACTCTTTAATCATATTTAAGAAATCAACTTCCGTTAAAATTTGTATACCTAAGTCAATTGCTTTAGTTAATTTACTTCCAGCAGATTCTCCGGCAATTAAGATATCAGTTTTCTTTGAAACCGAAGAAGTGACTGTTCCTCCAAGAGATTCAATTTTTTCTTTAGCTTCGTTTCTTCCCATTGAAGATAATGTACCAGTAAGAACAACTATCTTATGCGCGAAAACTCCATTAACCATGTCCTTTTTCTTATAATACATGTTTAAACCTAGTTCTTTAAGTTCATTGATCATTTTAATATTATTTTCATTTTCAAAATAAGAAACTACGCTTTGAGCGATTACTTCTCCTACATCATTTAAAGAAAGGATATCTTCGTATTTAGCTTGTTCAAGTTCATAAATAGAAGGATATTTTTCACATAATAAAGTCGCTACTTTCGCTCCTACATTTTTAATACCTAAAGCAAAGACTAACTTATCTAAATTCATATTTTTTGAAATATCAATGCTCGCAAGAAGGTTTTCAACGCTCTTTTCGCCCATTTTATCTAAAGCGATAAGTTCTTCTTTATGTTCATGAAGATGATAAATTGAAGGAATATCTTTAATTAAACCTAAAGAGAACAATTTTTGAATAATTGAAGCACCGAGAGATTCAATATTCATCGCATTTTTACTAGCAAAATGGATTAATGAATTAACTCTTCTTGCCGAGCAATCTTCATTTAAGCAAAAATAATCAGCTTCTCCTTCTTTTCTAACGAGTTTAGAATGACAGATTGGACAAAATTCAATCATTTTAAATGGAGTTGAATCTTCACTTCTTTTACTTAAATCAACTTCAAAGACTTCAGGAATAATTTCTCCTGATTTTCTTACTTTAATTGTATCAAGTAATCTAATATCTCTTAATTTAATATAGTCTTCATTATGAAGAGTCGCGCGAGTAACGCTAGTACCTGAAATAAAGACAGGATCAAATTCTGCAACAGGTGTAATCGCGCCAGTTCTACCGACTTGGAAAACAATATTTCTTAAAATAGAAGTTCCGACTTCCGCAGGATATTTATAAGCGATACACCATTTAGGGCATTTTACTGTATAACCAATTGATTCATATTCATCACGTTCATTAACTTTAACAACAATTCCATCAATTGGATAAGCTAAATCATCTTTATGTTCACGCCAGTATGATATATAAGAAATAACTTCATCAATTGTTTCACATTTCTTACCATGTGGATTAACTTTAAAACCTAATTTATCTAAATATGATAAAACTTCATCTTGTTTTAATGAATCTAAACCGATTATTTGATACATGAAGTTATCTAGTCCTCTTTTTGAAACAACTTTACTATCTAATGATTTAATTGTTCCACTCGCGGCATTACGGCAATTCGCGAATAACGCTAAACCTTCTTCATCTCTTTCTTTATTCACTTTTTCAAGTGACTTCTTTGGCATAAAGATTTCACCTCTAACTTCAATATCGAGAGGTTCATTAAGTTTTAAAGGGATTGATTTAATTGCTTTGGCATTAGATGTAATAACTTCACCTGTTGAACCATTTCCACGTGTAGAAGCAACTTTTAAAATACCTTTTTCGTAGATACAAGAAACGGATAAACCATCAATTTTTAATTCACAATTATAAGTAGGTGAAGGAATAATCTTTTTAATATCTAAATCAAATTTTTTAACTTCTTCAACATTAAAAACATCATCAATGGACATCATTTTGACATTATGAGTTATTTTATCAAATTTATCTAAAACCTTATCCGCGACTCTTTGAGTAGGTGAATTTACTTCAATGTGATCTGGATACATATTTTCTAAATTAGTAAGTTCACGATATAATTTATCATACTCATCATCAGACATCGTTGGATTATCATCAACATAATAATCGTATGCTGCCTTATTAAGTAAAGATACTAATACCTTCATCCTTTCTAAATTGTCCATTGTTATTTCCTTTCCTAGAAGATTTGTTTTCTTCTAAATTCTGCAATATCTAAGATTAATTTTTCAGTTTTTTCGATTCCTAAACAAGGATCAGTAATTGATTTACCGTAAATTCCTTCTTCAGCTTTTTGATTACCATCAACTAAATAAGATTCAATCATTAAACCTTTGACAAGTTCAAATATTTTTTCATTGTTCTTAGTTGATTCTAATACTTCTAAAGCAATTCTAATTTGTTCTAAATAATTCTTATTAGAATTACAATGATTACAATCAACAATAAGAGCTTTATTAGGTAAATTATATTTATCAAATAAAGAACAAATATACATTAATTCTTCATAATGATAATTTGGATGATTAACTCCGTGTTTATCAACGTATCCCCTAACAATGGCATGAGTTAATGCATTACCTTTCGTTTCTACTTCATTATTACGATAAATAAAGGTATGAGAATGAGTACTTGCAACAATTGAATTCATCATAACTACTTCATCTCCACCAGTAGGATTTTTCATACCAACTGGGATATCAAGTCCTGAAGCGACTAAACGATGTTGTTGATCTTCAACACTTCTCGCACCAACTGCTACATAAGTTAATAAATCATCTAAAAACATGTGATTTTCTGGATATAGCATTTCATCTGCGCAAGAAAATCCATATTCAACGAGAGCTCTCATATGCATATGTCTAATTGCAAGAATACCCTTTTTCATATCAGGATGACCTAATGGATCAGGTTGATGTAACATCCCTTTATATCCTTCACCAGTTGTACGAGGCTTATTAGTATAAATTCGCGGAACAATTTTAATTACATCACTAACTTTATCTTGAATCTTTCTTAAATGAGAAATATATTCAAGAACCGCTTGTTCATTATCCGCGGAACAAGGGCCAATAATTAAAAGTAATTTTTTTGATTTACCTAAAATAATATCTTGTACTTCTTGGTCATTCTTTTCTTTAACCAATTTATATTTTTCGTCTAATGGGATAAGTGCTTTAATTTCATCTGGAGTTGGTAAACTCGCTTTAAAAACCATGTTCATCATTTATTTTTCGTCCCTTTCTAATATCTCTTGTTGATATTTTTTAGAAACATTCATCATATCAATTAAAAATTCTTTGAAATATTCTTTAAGTTCATCATCTTTAATTAAAGAGATATTCTTATTCAATACTTCAAGTTCTCTTTTTTCATCGTAAATTTGTAAGTTATGTTCCATTTTATAGTTAATTACTTCTTTAACTAAATGCATTCTTTCTTCAAATGCACTCGCGATTTTTTCATCAACTTTATTAATTTTTTTTCTTATTTCAGTTATTTCCATTCTATTCACCTTCTAAAGAATATATGTCAGTAAATTTTTCTTTTAAATAAGAAATATAATACATTGGATTAAATTCTTCTTCCGTTACTTTTTTTATCCAATCGTTAACATCCATAATTGAAGCGAACGGAAAAACATTGTTAATTAAGAAATCATTAATCTTTTTAATATTTCCTTCTCTTATTGCTTCTTTAACATCGAATTTAGTATTCATATAATGATAGATTTGAGCCGCATAGGCACTTCCTAAAGCATAAGAAGGAAAATAGCCATAAGTATCACACCAATGAACATCTTGAAGGATACCTTCTTTATCGCTAGGAACTTCAATACCTAAATATTCTTTATATAATTCATTCCATCTTTTATTAAGAGAAGAAAAATCTACTTCTCCATTAATAAATTCTTTTTCCATTTCATAACGAATTAAGATATGGAATGGATAAGTTAGTTCATCTGCTTCAGTTCTTATAAGAGATGGGGTAGCGATATTAATCGCTTCATAAATTTGTTCGATACTTAAATCTTTAAATTCAGGGATTTGAGTTATTAAAGTAGGATAAATTAAAGAAATAAATTCTTTGCTACGACCAATCATATTTTCATAAAAACGTGACATACATTCGTGTTCTGCCATTGTCATATGACCAGAGATGAAGTGTTCATCATAAATAGCAGGTTCATTTTGATCAAATAGAGCGTGACCACCTTCATGAAGGGTTGAAAAGACGTTTGAAAAGAAATCATTTTCATAAAAATGGGTAGTAATTCTTTCATCACCCTTACCAAAAGAAGAAGTAAAAGGATGTTCAGAAGTTAAGAATACTAAATAATCTTCAGAATGATTTTCGAGTTTTAATAAATATTTAGAAAATTCTTTTTGTCTTTCTATCGCAATAGGAGTAAACAAAAACGAAGAATAAATAACTTTTTTTGATTCTTTAATTTTCTTAATTAAAGGTAATAATTCTTCCTTAAGTAAAGAAAAGAATTTATCTAATTTAGCTATTGAACTACCTTTTTCAAAATCATTTAAGATCGTATCATAAATCGTACTATCTTGTTTTTCACGAGTTAAAATCTTTTCTTTAGTTAATTTGACTACTTTTTCTAGTTGTGGGTAAAAAGAATTATAATCACTCTTTTCTTTACATTCTAACCAACTAGAAAAAGCTTTATTAGTAGCTTTTAAGTAATTTAAAGAAAGTTCACTAGTAACATTTTTATTCTTTAAATAATCTTCATAAAGATATTTTACTAATAATGCATCATATTCTTCATATTTATCAATATTTTTATAAGCATTTATAACAGCATTTTCATAACTAGAAGAATGAATAAGATGATAGATTTTATTATCAATATAACTAATTTGATCACTCGCTAAATCTTGACCTAATGGAGGGACATTTACTTGGATATCAAAATTAAGTTTAGATTCAATTTTGCCTAATAAATCTACTTCTTTAAGAACTTCTTTAATATATTTTAAATTTTCCATAATAGCCTCCTAATTTTTATTTGCGATTTTAAGAATTTCTTCCGCGAGAGGAAGAGGTACGATTTGAGATAATTCTAGCACATCTGCCTTTTTTAAACTATCTAAAGTTGGGTATGCTTTTAAGATTAATTCTTTTCTCTTTTTACCAATTCCTTTTATATCATCTAAGAAAGAATGTGTTAAGCCCTTTCCTCTTAATTCTTTATGGAAAGTAATCGCATAGCGATGGACTTCATCTTGCATTCTTACAAGCATTAAGAATAAACGAGATTTCTTATCGATTTCATATAACTCACCCTGATAAATAAGTCCATTAGTATGGTGTTTATCGTTTTTAGCGAGTCCCGCGAGAGGAATATCTAAATTTAAATTATCTAATACGTCTTGAGCGACATTAATTTGATTTTCACCGCCGTCAACAATAATTAAATCAGGCATTTTCTTCTCTTCATTAATTAGACGAGAATATCTTCTTGTAATAACTTCTTCCATCGATTTAAGGTCATCTTTACCACTAGACCAGGAAATATTAAATTTACGATATTCTGACGGAGCTTTTTCACCGTTAATAAAACAAACCATCGCCCCGATAGGATAACTTCCTTGTAGATGAGAGTTATCAAATAATTCAATTCTTAAAGGCGTTTTAATATGAAGTAAAGCACCTAATTCTTCGAGTAATGAAAGAGTATCATCTTCGAGTCGCGCGGTTAAAAAATGTTCATCAAGTCCGTGTTTTGCATTTTCTAAAGCAATTAATAATAAATCTTTTTTTATTCCTCTAGAAGGACAAATTACATCTGCATCAAGAAATTCATTTAATAAAGAAGCAATTTCTTCTTCTGAAACTATCACTTCTTTTGGTAAATTATGCTTTTGATAATATGAGAAAACATTATCAATAATCTCTTCTTTAATATTATCAAACGTTTCTAAAACGAAGATATTTTTGCCAAGTAAATTACCATTTCGATAAGTCATAATACAAAGGGAGAAATATCCTTCACGTGAAGAAAAACCAATAACATCGCGATCAACATGATCTTGAAGTTGTATATTTTGTTTTTGACAGATTTTATCAATAGATTCTAAAGTTATCTTTAGTTCGTTCGCCACTTCAAATTCTAAATTTTCACTTGCTTTTATCATCTTTTCTTTTAATTCTTCTTTAATTGAAGAAGTATCACCATTTAAAAAATGTTGAATTTTTTCTATTAAAGGTTCATAAGTATCTTCAACTATCTTATTTATACAAGGGCCTAAACATTGACCTAAATGATAATATAAACAAGGTGTAGAAGGAATGGTCTTACATTTTCTTAAAGGAAAGATTTTATTTAATAAATCAATTGTTTTATATGAAGCTTGACTAGAAGGATATGGGCCAAAATATTTAAAACGTTTATCAGTGTCTTTATAAGCAATTTTTAAATATGGGTCTCCTGTCTTATTTAAAGCGATATATGGATAAGATTTACCATCTTTAAGTAAGATATTATATTTTGGGTAATATTTCCTAATTAAATTAATTTCAAGAAGTAAAGCTTCTTTTTCTGAAGGAGTTTCAATCGTATCGAAATCATCGACTTCACGAACCATTCTTAAAACTTTACCTTCTTGAGGACGAGTAAAATATTGCTTAACTCTTTTAATTAAAGACTTCGCTTTTCCAACATAAATAATTGTTCCATCCTTATCTTTCATTAGATATACGCCAGGAACATATGTTAGAAGATCAATTTTAGCCTCTATTTTCTCGTTCATATTTATTTTAAGGTAACAACCGTCGCCCCTACTCCTCCTTCGCCTAGACCACCTAGACGATATGATTTAATGTCTTTTCTTTTATTTAAATATTCATGTACGGCACTTCTAAGTTTACCAGTTCCAGAGCCATGAATTAATCTAACTTCACTATAATGCGCGGTAATCGCGTCATCAAGATATTTATCGATTTCTCTAATGCCTTCTTCAATATGGTAACCAACAATATTACATTCTAATGGAACTTTTTTATCGAGTTTATATGAAGGAGTATAAACTTTCTTTTTTGGTTCTTGCGCTTTACTTACCTTAGTAAGCTCATTAACTTTCGCAGTAATATTCATTCCTCCATTAGTAATAAGCGTAATATTATCGCCTTTAATTCTAATTACTTTACCAATTACTCCATAGTTAGTCGCGCGAACGTAGTCACCAATAGATGGAACAAATGTCGCTTCGGATGAGGAATCTTCATCATCTAATAAATCATCTAAATCTTTTTTAGTTTTAATTACTTGATGAAGTTTTTTATCTTCATTCGAAATAAATTCTTCATAAGCTTTTTCTATTTTTTCTTTTGCTTCTTGAACAAGTTTTTCTTTTTCTTCTTCAGCATTTTCTTTTACTAGATCTATTTGTCTTTGCAGTTCTTTCTTTTGTCCTTCTAAAGAATTTAATTTTTTATTTAATAAATCTTCTTTTTCTTTAAGTTCAAATTGAATTTGTTCATTTTCTTCTAATTTCTTTTGAAGCATTTTTAAAGTAATTTCTTTATCAGACTTTCTTTTTTCTTCTAAATAATTAGATGCATCTAACAAAATAGTTCTATTTAAACCTAAGCGATATGCCATTTCTAGACCATAAGATTTACCTGCAACCCCAAGTCTAAGTCGATAAGTTGGAGTAATATTTTCTTCATCAAATGCCATTGAAGCATTTAAAATATAATCATTTTCTAAAGCGAAAGTTTTTACTCCGTCAAAATGGGATGTAATAATACCAAAGGCATTTTTCTCGTGAATATATTTTATTGTTGATATCGCAAGAGCTTCGCCATCAAGTGGGGAGGTTCCGCTACCAAGTTCATCAAAAATAACTAATGAAGAGTCATCGATTAAAGAAACAATTTCTTTTAAGTTTTTAATATGTCCAGAAAAAGTTGATAAATTATCAATTAAAGATTGTGAATCACCCATGTCGACATAGACTGAACTAAAGAAAGATAATTCTCCTCTTTTAGAAGTTGGTAAAGCTAAACCTGATTCAGCCATTATAACTAATAATCCAATAACTTTTAAAGCGACAGTTTTTCCACCTGCGTTAGGACCAGTAATAATCATGATTTTTTCTTTATCAAGAACAAAATCATTCTTAACAACTTTGTCAACATTAATTAATGGATGACGAGCCCCAATAAAAGATATCTTCTTTTCAGAAACAATTTTAGGAACTAAATAATTATTATCTAAAGCAAAATTAGCTTTAGCAAGAAGAAAATCTAAATAAGAAATAACATCTTGATCAACTTTAATATCATCAATATTATTATAACTTGAAGCAGTAAGTTCATCTAAGATACGATCAATTTCTTCTTTTTCTTTTTCTTTTAAGCGTTGAATTTTATTATTAGAAACAATAATTTCTAAAGGTTCAATAAAAGCGGTATTTCCTGAAGTTGATTCATCAACAACTACCCCATCAACTTTGTTTTTATAAGTTTGCTTAATTGATAATGTATAATTCGCATTTCTTAAAGCTACATGTTCATCATTTAAATAATCTTTGTATTTAATCATTAATGAATTCATGATTTTACTTTGAGAAGTAATTTCATTTTTAAGTTGTTTTCTTATTTCTCTTAAAGTAGATGAAGCATTATCTGAGATAGTTAAATCTTTATTTATCACTTTTTCAATACGATATTTTAAATTTTCTAAATCATTTAAAGAAGAAATAAGTTCATTAAGATAAGGATAATTTTCATCTTTAAGCGTTTCATCAATCAATTCTTTGGCATTTTCTAAATACTCATGAACTTGATAAAAGAATTCAATGTTTCCTCGACCACCTTTTTTAATTAATGAAATATAAGTAGAAATATCTTTATGAGGATAAATTTTTAAATTACGATATTTTTGAGTATAAGAAATAATTTCTTCTAAATGTGATAATTCATCATTTAATAAAGAAACATCTTTAAACATTTTTAAATTTCTAATCGATCTTAAGCCAATTTCTGTTTTAGCATAAGGTTCAATCATTTTAATAATTTCATTAAATTCAAAAGTTTCGTATATATCTTTCATAAGTATCTCCAAAAGCAAAAAGATTATATCAATTTATTGATATAAGATAAATATTTTAATTAATTTATGTTCTTTTTCAATGATAATTCTTGTTTAAATAATAAAAAGCTCTTCACTATCATTAATAAATTTTGATAATAAAGAGTTTAAAATATCATGAATAATTATTCAGTTATTTCTTGTTCTTCACTAATATTATTTTTATTAGGAACAACTTTTTCTTTTTTTTTAAAAGTAATCTCAGCGAGAATTACTCCAATAAAAATAACAATGCAACCAATATATTCTTTTAATGATAAATATTGTTGTAAGAATAAGGCACCAAATAAACTAGAAAAAACTGATTCAAAAGACATAACTAAACTAGCGAGAGTTTCATTAAGATGTCTTTGACCAACAATTTGTAAGGTATAAGCAATGCAAGTAGAAAATATCGCGACATATAAAATAGACCAAATGGCGTTTCCAATTGAACTCATAGTTGGTTTATCAAATATTAAGGTTGGAATTAATGAGAGAATAAAAGAAACTAAAGATTGACCACATGATAAAGTGATTGGATCCATGTTTTTAGCGAAATACCCCGTCGAAATAATTTGAAAAGCAAACATAAAAGCACTTCCAATTAAAAGAATATCCCCTGTTTCTAAGGTAAAATTACCTTTAACCGATAATAAATATAAGCCAATAACTGAGATAACAATACCTAAATAAACATTCCATGAATAACGTTTATGAGCGAAGATAAATAATAAAACTGGAATGATAACTAAATACAATGAAGTAATAAATCCTGATTTACCTGCCCCGACTAAACCGACGCCGAATTGTTGTAAAATGGAAGCTCCGATTAAGAAAAATCCGCAGATGGAAGAAGAAATAACAATCTCTTTTAATGAATTATTTTTATTCTCTTTTTTTAATTTATTTTGTTTATAAATAGCAAATGGAAGCATACATATAAAAGCGATTAAAAATCTTAAGCAATTAAATGTATAACTACCAACATAATTAGATGCGATATCTTGGAACACAAAAGCACTACCCCAAATAAGAGTAGTAATAAGTAATAAAATGAATGAGTTTACTTCTTTTCTTGTATTCATAAATTTCACCAACGAGTTATATTTTAATATAAACAAAATGAAAAAAAACTAATTTTCTTTCGAAAACTAGTTTTTCTAATGTTAGTTTAACTTATTTTTTTAAGATTAAGTGTCTTGGTAAACCATCAACCCATAAAGGAGTAATTTCTGATTGAATAAGTGGATGGATATATTTAATTAAATCTTCCGTAACATAAGTTCCATCTTCACTAATCCATTCGAGTGGTACTTTCTTTTCAACGTTCGCGATACTTCTTACATCTGCTTGTTCAGTAATACAAATATAAGGATTATCAGAAAGACGTTTTAAAATAGTAACTTCACCAGTTTTACCTTCAAAAGCATTTCTTACCGCGGCAGAAGCAGTATTAAAAGCTTCAGTAACATCAATTCTAGAAGTAATATGAGCCGCGCATCTTTGTAAAGATGAAAGCTCAATCGCTCTAGTTTTGACTTTGAATGTATTCATAACTAAATCAGCAAGATATTTCGCGGTACCTGATAAAAGTTTATGACCGAATGCATCAACATAATCATTATGTGATCCAAGTTCACAAACATATCTTCCATCGGCAAGTTTAACCCCTTCACTAACTGCGATAACTAAAGATCTATTGCCGACTAATAAGCTTTTAACTTTCGCTAAAAATTTATCTTGATCAAAGGTATATTCCGGTAAAAGAATCATGTCGACACCTTCACAATCTTCACCTTTCGCTAAAGCTGTTGCAGCAGTTAACCAACCTGCATTACGTCCCATAACTTCAATAACAGAAACTACTGGATAATCATAAACTAAACCATCACGAATAATTTCTTTTGTTGTCGCTGCAATATATTTAGCCGCACTACCATAACCTGGAGTATGGTCAGTTAAAGCTAAGTCATTATCAATAGTTTTTGGACAACCCATAAACTTAATATCTGAATGAATTCTTGACGCATATTCGCTTAGTTTCTTAACTGTATCCATTGAGTCATTTCCACCGATATAGAAGAAAGCATCAATTTCATTCTTTTTTAATATTTCAAATATTTTATCGTAAGTACTTTCATTACCTTCAATATCAGGTAATTTATAACGACATGTACCTAAGAAAGAAGAAGGAGTTCTCTTTAATAAATCCATATCTAAATCATTTTTAATTTGTGTTGATAAATCAACGATATCTTCATCTAATAGACCTTTGATACCATGAACCATACCAAAAATTTTCTTTGCTCCTAAATCTCTAGAAGTTTTAAATACACCAAGTAATGATGCATTAATAACTGCAGTAGGTCCACCTGATTGGCCAACAATTACGTTTCTCATATAATATTTGCTCCTTATATAAATTAATTATACCAAATAATTTTAACGATAGTAGTTTTATTTAAATAATTGTGATTGCTGCACAACAAATTTTAACTAATAACTAAACTTGTATACAAATAACCATTTTAATTGATAATTAAATTACTTCAATAGCACTTCAATGTCTACTTCTACGTAACTTCAATGTCAACTTCAATGGAACTTCAATGAAATAATGACCAAATTTCAATAAGAATTAATCCAAAATAAAACCCTAAAATTAATTACTAATTCTAGGGTTAATAATCTCTTTAAATTAAATTATTTTTTTGGTCCAGCACTAACTAAAGCTTTACCTGCTTCATTAGTTTCATATTTCTTGAAGTTTGCGATGAATCTAGAAGCTAAATCAACTGCTTTTTCTTCCCATTTTGAAGGATCAACATATGTATCTCTAGGATCTAAGATACGAGGATCAACTCCTGGTAATGAAGTAGGAACTTCAAAATCGAAATGAGGGATTTTCTTTGTATCTGCTTTTAAGATTGAACCATCTAAAATAGCATCGATAATTCCACGTGTATCTTTAATAGAAATACGTTTACCTGTACCGTTCCAACCAGTATTTACTAAGTAAGCTTTCGCACCACTTGCTTTCATCTTCTTAACTAATTCTTCTGCATATTTAGTTGGATGTAATTCAAGGAAAGCTTGACCAAAGCAAGCGCTGAAAGTAGGAGTAGGTTCAGTAATACCTCTTTCTGTACCAGCTAGTTTTGCAGTAAATCCTGATAAGAAATAATATTGAGTTTGTTCAGGAGTTAAGATAGATACAGGAGGTAAGACACCAAATGCATCCGCGGAGAGGAAGATAACATTTTTCGCGGCAGGTGCACTTGAAATAGGTCTAACAATATTCTTAATATGATCAATTGGATAAGAAACACGAGTATTTTCAGTTACTGATTTATCCGCGAAATCAATATGACCATCTTTATCTAATGTAACGTTTTCAAGTAATGCATTACGTTTAATTGCGTTATAAATATCTGGTTCAGAATCTTTATCAAGGTTAATTACTTTCGCGTAACATCCTCCTTCAAAGTTAAAGACGCCGTTATCGTCCCAACCATGTTCATCATCACCGATTAATAATCTCTTTGGATCAGTTGATAAAGTTGTTTTACCAGTTCCTGATAAGCCGAAGAAAATCGCAGTATTTTCACCATTTAAATCAGTATTCGCGGAGCAATGCATTGAAGCCATACCTTTTAATGGTAAGTAGTAGTTCATCATTGAGAACATACCTTTCTTCATTTCTCCGCCGTACCAAGTATTAATAATAACTTGTTCTCTACTTGTAATATTAAACATTACTGCAGTTTCAGAATTTAAGCCTAATTCTTTATAGTTTGTAACCTTAGCTTTTGAAGCATTATAAACGACAAAATCTGGTTCAAATGTCTTAAGTTCTTCTTCAGTTGGTTTAATAAACATATTTCTAATGAAATGTGCTTGCCAAGCTACTTCAACAATAAATCTAACTGCCATTCTTGTATCTTTATTCGCGCCACAGTAAGCATCTACAACAAATAAACGTTTGTTAGATAATTCTTTTTTGGCAATTTCTTTACAAGCTTCCCAAGCTTCTTTTGTTGCTGGGTGGTTATCATTTTTATAACCTTCGCTAGTCCACCAAACTGTATCTTTAGAATTTTCATCAACGACGATAAATTTATCTTTTGGAGATCTACCAGTATAGATACCTGTCATGACGTTTACCGCGCCGAGTTCAGAAACTTGTCCTTTTTCATAACCTTCAAGTTCAGGTTTAGTTTCTTCTTCAAATAATAATTCGTAAGATGGGTTGTAGACAATTTCAGTTGTACCTGTAATGCCATATTTTGTTAAATCAAGTTTTTCCATTTTTGTTTTTAACCTTTCATTTTAGAGACAACATCTCTGATTGAATATCTCAATCAATAATATTTTATCATTATATTTTTAAAAGTGATAATGATTTTAAAAATACTTTATTATTTTTGTTACCCGAGACTAACTTTATATATTTATCAGTGAATTTTTAATTAACTAGGTAAAAAAACTTCACTAAATTATTTAATTTTTTTCTTATATATGTTATTTTATTTTGAGTTGGGGAGTAGCCTAATTATGAATGCGTCAAGCCGATAGAAATATCCGCGTTCATAAGCGTTTACGCGGCAAGACCAAATGTCTTTATTGAGATAGGAGGTCACATATGTATCATAATAAAGAATTAAAAGAAGTATTTGAAGAATTAGATTCGTCAAATGCTGGTTTAAGTAGTTCCCGCGCGAAGGAACTATTAGAAAAAAATGGACCTAATGCTTTAAAAGAAGGAAAGAAGAAATCTCTTTTTATGATGTTTTTAGGTCAACTTAATGATCCAATGATTTACGTTTTATTTTCCGCGGCAATCATTTCTTTAGTTGTCGCGATCATTGAAAAATCTAATGACTGGGTTGATTCAATTATTATTTTTGCAGTCATTATGTTTAATGCCATTATTGGGGTCGTTCAAGAAAAGAAAGCTTCTAATGCGATGGAAGCATTAAAAAATATGTCTTCACCATTAACACAAGTTCTTCGTGATGGACAAATTATTTCTTTGCCTTCAAAAGAATTAGTTATTGGTGATATCGTCTATTTAGAAGAAGGAAATATTGTTCCAGCCGATTTAAGATTAATTGAAGCAATCAATTTAAAAATTGATGAATCTTCTTTAACTGGTGAATCAGTTCCAGTTAATAAAAATATTGATATAATCACTAAAAAAGATACTTCCTTAGGTGATTTATCTAACTTAGCTTTCTCATCTACTATTGTTACTTATGGTCGAGGAAAAGGTATAGTTATTGGAACGGGCATGAATACTGAAATTGGTAAAATTGCCAAAATGCTTGATAATGATGAAGATAACTTAACTCCTTTACAAAAGAAACTTGCTTCTTTATCTAAATTATTAGGTTTTATTACTTTAGGTATCATCTTAGTAATGTTAATTATCTCACTCGCTTATGATGGATTTAAATTTGATAATATTTTATCTCATTTCCTTCTCGCTATTTCTCTTGCTGTCGCAGCAATTCCTGAAGGTCTAGTCGCGGTAGTAACGATCGTCTTAAGTTTAGGAGTTGAAAGAATGGCAAAAAATAATGCCATTATTAGAAAATTACCATCGGTAGAAACGTTAGGCTCCATCGATGTAATTTGTTCAGATAAAACAGGTACCTTAACACAAAATAAGATGACTGTTACTGAAGTTTATTGTAATGAAAAATTAGATTTAAAAACTAACTTTAGTTTAAACGAAGTTGAATTCCTTTCAACCGGTTTCGCTCTATGTTCTAATGCAACGATTGAAAATGGTCGAACTGGTGATCCAACCGAAATTGCTTTAGTTGATTATTTAGATTATTTAGGTTTTAAAAAATCAGAAAAAGAAACTTCTTTACCTCGAGTTGAAGAATATCCATTTGATTCAGTTAGAAAAATGATGACTACTAGGCATTCTAATGGAGATAAAACTATTACTTTCACTAAAGGGGCATTAGATTCTATTCTTCTTCATACAACAAGAATTAAGATTAATGATGAAATTAGATTAATTACTCAAGAAGATATTGATAATATTTATAAAGCTAGTAAAGAAATGTCTTCTAAAGCATTAAGAGTTCTCGCTCTTGCTTATCACGAAGATGGAACTTTAAATGAAGAAAATTTAATCTTTGTTGGTCTAGTTGGAATGAAAGATCCAATTAGAGAAGAATGTATACCTGCAATTATCTCTTTAAAGAATGCCGGTATTAGAACAATTATGATTACTGGTGATCATATTGATACAGCTTTCTCAATCGGTAAAGAATTAGGTATTGTTGAAAAAGAAGAACAATGTTTACTTGGTTCAAAGCTTGATAATATGACGGAACAAGAAATTCAAGAAGTAGTTAAACACGTCAATGTCTTTGGCCGAGTTTCACCAAATAATAAAGTTCAAATTGTTAAAGCCCTCAAAGCAAATGGCTTATTAGTCGCGATGACAGGGGACGGGGTTAACGATGCTCCTTCATTAAAAGCCGCGGATATTGGTATTGCGATGGGAATAACTGGAACTGATGTAGCAAAAGACGCGGCAGATATGGTTTTAAGTGATGATAACTTCGCGACAATTGAAAAGGCAGTTGTTGAAGGAAGAAATATCTATGCAAATTTAAAGAAAACAATTATTTTCTTACTTTCAAGTAATATGGCTGAAGTCTTAGTCTTATTCATCTGCACTATCTTAGGTTTACCTACTCCATTAATCGCGATTCACTTATTATGGATTAATTTAATTACTGATTCATTACCAGCTATTAGTTTAGGCGTTGATAAATCAAACGATCATTTAATGACTAAACAAGTCGAAACTAATAAAGGTTCATTCTTTAATAAAAAGTCTGTTACACAACTTATAACTTATTCAATTATTATTTCTATCATTACTCTCTTTGGTTTTATTTATTTCCCATGTGTACAAAATGGTGTCAATGTCTTTGATATTCAAGGAATAATTTCTTATTTCGGCGGTCATGCTGAAAAATTAAAAGAAGCTCAAACTTGTGCTTTCTCAATATTAGGATTAAGTGAATTATTCTTAATGATTAGTATGAGTAATGATTCTAAATCATTTGTTTCTATCATTAAATCAAAGAATTTCATTATGTTAGGTGCTTTTGTCCTCGGTTTAGTATTGCAAATCTTAGTTACTGAAGTTCCTTTCTTAAATAATATCTTTAAAACAACACAAATTGATTTTATCGATTGGTTAATTATTTCTTCTTGTTCTATTATTCCTTTAGTAGTTCATGAAATAATCGTTTTAATAAAATTTATTAGAAGTAAAAAAGCTCGTTAATTGACGAGCTTTTTGCTTACGATTATTTAATTTCTAATTGGGAGTTATAATCTGTAATTACAACTTCTTTATCTAAATATTTTAAGATAATCTTTTTATATTGTTTGTAAAAATGATAAGGTAAAGAGATTCTTAAGAAATTATCATCATGAATAATTTCATACATATTATATTCACCATTTTCAAATGCGTAATCTTCACCATCATCTTGGTAATGAACGTAATTTCCACATCCTGGATAAATTTTTAAAATTAATGTATCAGTATGAGGATCAATATAATTTCTTTCTTCATATTGAGGAATAATGCTACCTTCTTTAATAAAAATAATTACTTCATCTAAAGCACACTTTATCGCGTGATATCCGCCTTCATAAACTTCATTTGTAAAATAATTAAACCATTTACCTTCTGGAAGATAAACTAATTTATATCTTGCACCTTGCTCAAGAACTGGAGACACTAAAACGTTACTACCTAACATATATTCATCATTTATTTCATAAGTATTTTTATCGTTAGGAAATTCCATAACTAAAGGTCGAATAATTGGTAAACCCGTATTACTTGCTTCAAAACATAAATCATACATATATGGAATAAATTCGTAACGAGTTTTCATCATTTTTCGATAGATATTTAATGTTTCGTTATCAAATGCCCAAGGTTCTTGTCTAGTTGTATTCATCGCAGAATGATTTCTAAACATTGGAGTGAATATTCCTGCTTCAACAAAACGAATTAATAATTCTTTTGTTGTATCAGAACAAAATCCACCGATATCAGTTCCAGCAAAAGGAAAGCCAGACATACCTAAATTTAATAAAATTGGAATCATCATTTGTAAATGAGGATAGATTGAATGTTGGTCACCAGTCCAAGTAGTCGCGTAACGTTGCGTTCCACTAAAACCTGCACGAGTAATAATATAAGGTCTTCTTTTATCGAACTTTTTTAATCCTTCATAAGTCGCTTTATTCATATAATGCGCGTAGATATTATGTACTTCATCGTGATAATAAATTTTATCATTCATCTTAAATTCTACTTTATCTGGTAGAGGTCCTTTAAATGAAGCAGGTTCATTCATATCGTTCCAAATTCCTCTCACACCTAAAGAAACTAAGAATTTAGTTTGTTCTGCCCAAAATTCTTGTGTTTTTGGATCAATAAATGAAGGATAAACGCTTACTCCTGGCCAAACTTCATTATAATAAGTTTCGTTATTTAATGTCGCGACAAGATCGTTTTTAATAAGATTTTCATAAACTTCATAGCCAGATTCTTTTTTTACGCCTGGATCAATAATTGTTACTAATTTAAAATTCATCGCGGTCAATTCATCAACCATTTCTTTAAAATGAGAGAAGGTCTCTTTATTCGTCGTAAAGACTTTATAATGATCCATATAATCAATATCTAGATATAAAACATCACAAGGAATGTCTAAATCTCTAAATTTATGAGCTACTTCAAGAACTTCATTTTCAGACATATATGACCAACGTGATTGCTGATTACCTAAGGTCCAAATTTGAGGTAAATCCATTCTACCAGTAATAAAGGTATAATTCTCTACTACTTCTTTTAAAGAATCCCCTCCGATAAAATAATAATTAAAATAACCATTCTTAAAAGATGTTTTAATGATATGAGGATTAGTTTTACCTACATCATAATGTTGTTTATATGTATTATCAAAGAAAAAACCATATTGATAAGAAGGATTAAAAACAATATAAAAAGGAATTGATTTATAAAGCGCTTTAAAACATTCTACTTGAGGAGCAGGATTATCTGTGTTATACATCTCGTATTCATAACCTAATTTATTTAAAAAGCCTGATTTATCACCTAGACCATAAATATAATCTCCATTAGAAATAATTTTTTGAATTGAAAAAAGATAATTTTCATCTTCATTAACTTCATGGCCTTCTTGTTCTTGAAGTTCTTTATTTAGAATCGTTCTCTTTTGTAAAGTTTCATTTGAAGAAGATGAAATTAATTTATTATCTTTTTTAATATCGATAAGAAAATCTTCTTTAATTAAGTAAGTATATCGACCAGTACTAACGCACAAAACATCATTAGAAAATGATGCTTCAATTTCTAAAGGAGAAATTAAATCTAGAGGATTAAACGCAAAAATAGAAGTATCTTTTTCTTTAAATTGAGTGATACCATCATCAATAAAATTAACTTCTCCAACTTTATTTTCAAAATTAATTGTTAATGTATTTTCTTTTAATTTATAGCCTAAAATTTTTCCAAACATAATTGTCCCTCTTTAATTTTATTTTAACAAAATATATTTTTAGTTAAAAGAAAAAGAAGGCTAACCTTCTTTTACACCTTTTCTAATTTCATTAAAATTGATCATAAATAATTCAACTCCTGTAATAGGTTCTATTTCCATCGCTTTTAATTTAGTATCGAGTAAATATAAATAATCAATGATATTTTGTAGTTCTTTATAAGAAAGAGAATATAAATTACGTGTAATAATTTTGATTCGATAGATGTTCATTGGTTTTAAGATATTAGCGATTTCATCAAGAGATTTTCTTTCTTCTTTGTATAAATAGCAAATAATAAGATAAGTCTTAAATTGTGAATAAAATAAATATAAGAGTCTAGTTGGATCTTCTTTTAATGAAATTAAATCTCTAAATGTCTTTATGGCGACATTAATCTTATTATTAAGTAAAGATTCAACAATGTTAAAAGCATTATTTTCTAATGGAGAAGGAACTAATAATTCAACATCTTTTAAAGTAACATTTTTCGTATATAAAGATAATTTATCTGTTTCATTAATAAAAAGTGATAAATCATCATTAGTTCTTAAAATGAGTTCTTCTAAAGCATCATTAGTAATTGAAGCTCCCTTCTTTTCAAAGAATTTTTTGCCCGTTAATCTTAAACTAGATGCATCTAGTTTTTCTTCAAAGATGATTTTACCGTTTTTCTCAATTGCTTTATAAACTTCATTTTTCTTATTAACGCTCGCTCTTTCAAGAACAAAGATTAATGTAACTGAATTATCTTCTTTATCATTTAAAATATAATTTACTAATGAAGTAAAGTCTTGATCTTTATCAATGGTAACTTTTTCTTTGTCATTTGATAAAAAATAGGGATTATCAACTTGTACAACTTTGTTTCCTAAAAAAGGTAGCAATGTACATTCCTTTGTTATGTCTTCAGATAAATCAACTTTCGCGTTCATTTTTACATAAGAAAATTCATCAATCTCATCATTTAAGATTGATTTTACTAATTTTTTTGTTCTTTTTAAGACGATTGGATATTGTTCACCATAAATTAAATAAACCATCTTTACACCACCTTTTTATATTCTAACAAAAATCCTTAGAAATTACTCTAAGGATTTAATTTTATAATGCTTTTACTGCATCGATAACAATATTTTTTGCTGATTCAATAGAAATTTCTTGTTTTTCCATTGTAGCTCTAGGTTTAAATTCACAAATATCTTCACTAGCTCTTCTACCAATCGTGATAATATAAGGAATACCAATTAATTCCCAATCTTTAAATTTAAAGCCTGGGCGTTCATCTCGATCATCAAGAATTACTTCTACCTTTGAAGAAAGTAATTCTTCATAAAGTTTATTAGCTTTTTCTCTTTGTACTTCATCTTTATATGAAATAGGAACGATTACAACGTGATATGGTGCGACATTTAAAGGCCATTTAATACCGAATTCATCGTGATATTGTTCAATAATAGATGACATAGTTCTAGTTACTCCAATTCCGTAGCAACCCATGACCATTGGTTTTAAGGAACCATCATCATCTTGATAAGACGCTTTCATCGGTGCAGAATATTTTGTACCTAATTTAAAGATTTGACCTACTTCAATGCCTCTTTCTTTACTTAAAGGTTTGCCACATACTGGACATAAATCATTCGCATTAGCTTTTCGATAGTTACCAATAACTTGAGCATTAAAATCTCTAACGAAGTTTGCGTTAACATAGTGATAATCTTTTTTATTCGCGCCGATAATGACGTTCTTCATGTGAGTTATTTCTTCATCAATTAAGATTTTAACTTTATTTTCTAAGCCTTTTGGACCGATAAAGCCGTGATATGAACCTAAAGAAGCAATTTCTTCTTCACTTGCAAGAACTAATTCAAATTCTGCAATATCAAGTTCATTAACAACTTTAATATTATTTACTTCACGATCTCCTCTTAAGATAACCATAACAAATTCATTATGCGCAAGATCTTTATATAGAACAGCTTTCGCGATGTCTCTTGCATCACATTTTAAGAAAGAAGATAATTCTTCAATTGTCTTAGTATTAGGTGTAAAAACTTCTTCTAAAGGTAATTCTTCTTCATTAAATTTATATTCATCCATCTTTGAATCAGCTTTTTCTTCATCAGCCGCGTATCCACATGAACAATAAATAATATCTGATTCACCAACGCTAGATAAAGCCATGAATTGATGTGAGCCATTTCCTCCGATCGCGCCGGTATCAGCTAGAACAATCTTATAATTTAAATGGAAACGGTCAAAAATTCTTTGATATGTTTCATACATATTTTGATAAGAAACTTCTAAACCTTTTTCATCTAAGTCGAAAGAATAAGCGTCTTTCATAATGAATTCTCTTGATCTCATAAGACCAAATCTAGGTCTAAATTCATCACGGTATTTAGTTTGAATTTGGTAAATATTAATTGGTAAAGATTTCTTTGATTTAATTTCATTTCTAACTAAATTAGTAAAGATTTCTTCATGTGTTGGACCTAAACAAAATTCACGATCATGACGATCTTTAAATCTCATAAGTTCAGGACCATATTTATACCATCTTCCTGATTCTTCCCATAATTCTTTTGGTTGGATCGCGCTAGAAAGAATTTCTAAAGCACCTGATTTATCCATTTCTTCACGAATGATATTTTCTACTTTATTAAGAGTTCTTAATCCAAGCGGTAAATATGAATATACTCCAGCGACTAATTTACGGATATATCCACCTCTAAGTAAAAGAACGTGACTAGGAATAACCGCCTCATTAGGAACTTCTTTCATTGTGGCAATTAACATTTTACTTGCTTTCATAATTTGACTCCTTTTCAAAACTAATTTATTATAGAACATTTCATTATTATTTAATAGTAAATTAAAATGATTTTTTTTATAATAATAAAAAAGAGGTGAAGAAAATGTTTCTAATTGATGTAAATTTTTCTATTAATATTTCTTCGCTTATCGCCTTTTTAATCGGGATAATTGTCGGACCTATTTTATTTGTTTTAATCTATATTTTAATTACGACTAAAACGATCAAAAAAGATGCGATTATCTTAGATGAAAATAGTAAAAATATCACTAAAGAGGAAATTGAACAAGATATTAAAATCGCCCAAGATTCTTTTTTAAGAAGAACGAAAGAACAAAAAGAAATCACTTTTAAAAATATCGAAATTGTTTCTTTACAACTCATTAAGCAAATCGCTTCACGCTTTTATCCTGATAGTAAGAATCCAATATGCGAACTAACTTTTGAAGAAATAATTCTTTTAGATCATTATATAGTTGAAAAACTCGAATCATTATTAGATAAAAGAATGTTAAAGCCATTAAGAAAATTAAAATTATCGCAAGTGCTTCAAATTCTTAATATTAAATCAAGTATCGATAACTCAAAACCTGTTAAAGTAGCCAAAAAATTTAAATTAAAAAAAGTCGGTCAAGTTATTTGGCAAGCGATAAATATTTTTAATCCAGTTACCTGGACTAAAAATGTAGTAATTAATCCAGCGATTAATGCCCTATCAAAGAAGATATGTCTACAAATAATTGAAACGATCGGTCAAGAAACATATCACGTTTATTCAAAACAAGTATTCTTAGATCCAGTAAATGATCAAGAATTAGATCAAATGTTACGTCTTATGTCAAAAGAAAACGCCATCGATAACGATGACGAAAATAGTTATATATACGATTCTTCAAATGAAGATTAATTACTAGAAGATAATAATTTAACTAATTTATGAGCTTGTTTTCTCGATTTAAGAATTAAGTAATTTACATTAGCCTTTTTTAAAAGTTCGTAATTAAGTTTACGACTTTTTTTATTATAATTCATAATAAAACTAACAAATTCTTTATCCATTACTTCATGACATCCTTCAGTCATATCAGAACGAGTTTTATTTTTATAAATAAAATATCTTTTATACGCGGAAGTTAAACAAGTAAAAGTAGATAAGTCTAAATAAATATTAAAATCCGCTTTGTCGAGTCTTTGATCTAAACAATATTCGTAATTACCATCCATAATCCAAGATTCTTTTTTTGTTTCTTCAAGCATCTTAGTTACGAATTCTTCTTTTGGTAAACTTACCCAGTTAGGTTTCCAGTAAATTGTATCAAGAAAAACAACCGGTAAAGAAAGAACCTTAGATAATCTTTTACCTAAAGTAGATTTTCCTGCACCAGGGCAACCAATAATATTAATCTTTTTAGCCGATTTAATTTTTGAAATTACGCTTTGATCGATTTTCATCTTAACAACTCTCTTCTTATTAATGATACCATATATAAGAAAAAAATAAATACCCCAAAAAAAAGTTACCTTTAAAGTAACTTTTTATCGATAATATTAATTTAGATATGAATCAATCGCGATAGCTATGGCCAGTGCTCCAGGACCAATATGGCAAGAGACAGATAAAGAAAGAGGATCAACAAATCTAAATTTAAGTTTAGGTAATGAGGTTAATATCTCTTCTTTAAATTTAAGAGCTTCTTCTTCATTATCAGTATGTGCGACACTTACAACCATTAAGCCTTTATCATATTCTTCTTTAAATAAAGTCTCACAATCTTCTCTAATTTGATCAATCATCTTTAATTTAGCTTGTTTTAAAGTTAATGCTTTAAAGAAAGAATCAAGTTTTTCGCCTTTAATAACTAAAACTGGTTTAATTCTTAACATTGATCCTAAAGCTGCCGCGGTAGGAGTAACTCTACCACCTTTCTTTAAATATTTTAAAGTAGCCACCATGATATAAATAATTGAAGTCTTTTTAGTATTAACTAAATAATCATGAATTTCTTGGCCCTTTTTACCGAGTTTTGCCATTTCAATAGCTTCAAAAACTGATTCTTTTTGTGTAACAGAAATTCTTTGATTATCAACGACAAAGACACGTCCATTAAATTTTTGAGCCAGAGCCGTTGCATTTTGACAAGTCGCGGATAGTCCTGATGACATTGGAATATAAACTAATTCTTCATAATCATTTAATAAATTTTCAAACAAATCTTCTAAGTAGAAACTAGATGGTTGAGATGTATGAATATCAGCATCAGGATTTTTTAATTTTTCATAAAATTCTTTTTGTGTTAAAGAAATATCTTCATAAAATTCTTCTCCATTAATAACAAATGGCATTGGTACAACAGTAATACCTAATTCTTTTGCTTCCGATTGTAAAATACCGGCATTAGAATCAGTAATAATCATAAGTTTGTTCATAAATATTTACCTACCTTACTTAAAATAGTTTAACAAATTTCTTTATTTTTATAAATAACATTTAGACATTATATCCTATATGTTAGGATTACTTATTATTTTATAAAACATTATTAAATATTTTGTTCAACAAAAAGCCTTGAACTTACATTCAAGGCCAATTCGTTAAATACTTAAACTACTAATTAATTGTAATATTGTATCGAATGAACTTTCTTTTATAATATCTCTATCGATAGTTTCAACATTCGTTAAATCCCATACAGTCTTTGATTCTGTATTTCCACTAATCTGAGGTTTTAAAAGAACGTTATCATTCATATGATCAATAATAATATCACTAGTTAAGTTATAGACGAGCGAAGAAGATTTAATCGTATTAACAAATGTATCTTTATCAGATTTATATACAGTAATAATATCATTAATTGTTAAATCATCAATAATGCTAAATGAAATATAATCTTGAGCTAAATCACTACTTAATTCTTTTGATAAATATAATAAAGTATATAAGGCGTTCTTCATTTCATCTTTATCAATACTAACATAATTAGATAAAGTTAATGATCCATTTATATAACCAACTTTAATTTCTCCTTTTTCTTCACTTGGATATAATTCATAATCTTTAGTGATTATACTTTCTTTTAAGATGCTTGATTCCATAATTAAATCAAAATGTTCTTCTTTAATTTTTAATGAATCACTAATTGAATCAAAATCAGAAAGTTTAATGATACCTAAAGAACTAATCGTATTTAAGAAAGTTTTTATTTCTAGATGAGTAATAAATAATTTATCATCTAAATCATTTTCAATTGTAGACACGCTTGCTACAGGAATTATTAATGAACCTAAATTCATTAAAGTATTAGAGATATAACCATCTAAAAGATAGAAAGTATCTGTTTCATTATAGAATAATTCAGTAATCGCGGATAAATTAATTTTATCTTTCGTAAAATCAATATCGTAGGTATCTGCAGTTTCATCAAATGTAATATTAGGTAATCGATCATCTTTTAATAATTTAAATAAATTATCAATTTCATCTTGTTTATAGAATGATTTAGTTTGATATTCTATAAAATCACTATAAGCATAAGGATGATCAATGATGTTAGAAGAAAAGATACTTTCATCTCTTAAATAATCCGAAAGATATTTAGTAACTACTCCAACAACAATTTTAGAAGAATAAATACTATTTAATTTAGTTTCATCATCATAAAGTTGTTTTAAGATGCTCGTTCCATTAAAGGAATATGTGTATTCACCTGAACTATCTTTAGAGAAATTAATATCTAAATCACCCATAACATTTAAAGTAGCTTTTAATTCACTTATAGTGAAAATATAATTACTTGAAGTTGCAGATAATTTTTCTTTTATTTGTAATTTAACATTTTCATAATCATTAATATTATCTTTAATACTTTCATCAAGTTTATCGGAAACTAGTAATTTTAATAAAGTTGAATCATAGATAATATCTAATTTAACGGCATCTTCTTTAGTTGTTGCTGCTTTTAAGAGATAATTATCATCATTTTTATCAAGTAAAGAAGCGAATGCAAAATTTTCAAATTCTTCAATCGAAATGTCATATTCTTTTAAGAAATTAAGTAATGAAGCAATTTCTTCTTTTTTATAAAGGCCATCTTCTTTACATTCATCTTTATAACTATCTTTAATTTCAGATACACCTTCTAAAGAATCATCTAGAGTAGTCGTCACTTTATTTTTAATAATTAAAGATTCATAAATTACATCTAGTTTAGTTTCATGAGAAGAACTTGAAATAGGTTCTTCTAATAAATTAGAAATAGAATTCTTTAAATAAGAAGAATCTTCTAAAGAAGAAATTTTAATTTCTTTACTTTCTTCGTCATAACAAATTTCACTAAGGGCGTTAATTAATGATTTTATTTCTTTATACCAGCCATTTTCACTAGTAAAAGAATGTAAAGATTCTTCGCTACCATCATGAGCAGAATCTAAGGAAGTAGGAATAGAAGAAGAAATTTGTTCTTCATCAATTAAAACATTAACAATTGAAGCATTGAGGATATATGAATCTAAAATCTTAATTTCACCATCTTGTTCATTATGATAAATGATTGTTAAGATTTGATCATTAGAAATACTAGCTGTATCTGTATCTTTAATTTTTGCGATAAATTCAATAATACTTTCAAGTTCGTTATCTTTAACATAATTATTTTCATCAATTGAAGTAGAAGGTACTATTAAAGTAAAATCGTTATAAATAACTTCTTTTTTAGAGCCACCAAGAGGATAAATATAATTACTTATTGATGCTTTTAAGACTTTGGAATCAAAAAGTAATTGTTTATGATCGACAAGAACCTCTAATAAATAGTTCATTTCACCATCAAGTTTATCGGTGTCAACGTAATCAATAAAATCAAAGAAATAACCTAATTCAGCAGAAGATAATATGTTATCTTCATCTAAAGAAGAAGGAGGAAGAATAAATTTAAAATCGTTAAATTCATAATTCATTAAATAATTAGAAATGCTACCTCTTAAAATTAATGAAGATGAGAATTCATTTCTTACTTTTTTAAATTCATTTAAGACTAGTCCTACATCATTAGATTTAATTGCTTCAACATCTACTTTTGTTAGTACATCAATAATATTTTCAAATTCACTAATTTTAATATTACATCTTTGTTCTTTTTTGTTAAATTCAGTTGCCGCGTCAGGGATAACTAATTCAAAACCTAATGAATCTTCAATTGTATCTTCGTTATTAAAGATGTAATTAGAAATAGTGCTTCTAAATAAATCACTACTAAGAAGAGAAGTAATTACTTCACTTCTTTTTGAAGAATCTTTTGCATTTTTAATTTTTAAAATATTAATAAAATCACTATTATCTTTAATTTCGTTTTTAATAATTTTCTTAATAAATTCATTAACTTTTATTTCTCCGTCATCGCTAGGAACAACGTCATCACTAGTAGAAAGAGTATGGAATAAAGTTAAAATCTTATAAGCTTCTCCTCTATTACCATCATTATCAACATATGAGATATTATCTGGTAAAGCTAAATTATCTCTAGTCGTGTTGACTATTTTCGCTAAAGTTTCTTCAATATAATAAGTAACTATCGAAGTTTCCATTAAGTTTTCTAAAACAACAGAAGAACAAATCTTATCAACTAAAGAAGTATAGTTTTCACTCTTTGTTGCTTCAAAGATAACTAAAGGAATACTAGAAGTATCTTCACCATTTTCATTTAAAGTATTTAAAGCATCCGAATAAGAAGTTAAGCCATTAGAAACGACATCGAGTAAAGAACTTAATTCACTAATCCAGTCAATATCTTTATAGATTGAAGAAGCTTGAATAGTTTTTAATTTATTAATTGATTTAACTTTACTTTCGTTATCAGGTGCAGCAAGATATTTTACTTCCGCGAAAGCATATAGACGAGAAATCATTGGGTTAAATGTTTCTTTAGAAGAAGTTTGCAAGATAGATAATTTCTTTAAAATAGGAATTAAATCTTTAATTAAAGAAACGCTCGCGACAGTTTTACTAAAATCAGTTTCATATGTAGTCTTATTATATTCATAGAACTTAGTAAACATTTCAAAAAGGTATTTAATATCACTACTAGAAACAATGACCTTAGGACTAATATAAGGTAATGTTTCATTTGAATCTGTTTCATAAGGAATTACGTTAGATTTATAGCCTTTTTTAAAACATATCTTTAAGATTTCTTTCGCGTCATCTGGTAAGTTATAGAGAGGAGAAGTAGAATCATCAACACTAATTAAAAGGGAGCGAGCGAATCCAAAAGCGAAATTAAATAAATAAGAATTTAAATCTAATTCATCTAGTAATGCGTTAAATTCATTTTGGAAAGCTTCTAAAGAATATAATGAAACTAATTCATCTAAAATTGTTTTTGATGTATCTCTTCTAAGAACAATGTCTTTAAATTCTTGTCCCCCGTATTTAAAGAGAAGTTTAGTTCCACGAGTCGCGAATGAAGTAACAGAAGCAAGTTCATTTCTTAAAGAAATAGTTTCATTATAAGAATTTTCTTCATCATTAATCTTACCATGGAACACAACATCCGTAATATAAAGATAATAAGGAACGTTTTGCTTATCACTAATCGCATTTAAAATATAATAAATGCCATATTCACCATAATTTGATATCGATTGATACATCTTAATATATGGATCATAAGTTTCATCTAAGGTGATAGTTTCATCATTTTTATTTTGACCTTTTCCACCGGTAGAAATATATAAGACATTACCGAATAAGCTTAGAACAATAATGCCAGAAACTATTCCTCTAAAAGCTCCAACTAAAGAGCCACCGATTTTACCTTGAGATTTTCTTTCTCCATTTTCATATTCTTCAATAAGTTTTTCTTTTTCTTCTCGATAAGGATGTTTATGACAATAAATTCTTTTTACAATGAAGATAGTAATGCCAAACAATATATAAACATTTATAAACCAAACTAAGTTATAAACCATGCTTACTATTGCTCTAATGTATGCCCCATTATCATATAAGGCGCTGGCATAGACATTATCACCCATAATACGAGGAATAAATTCAACTAAACAGTCTTTAACTGAAGTACAAGAAGAAGATACACCTAAAAGATTTTGTAGGCCATTACTACCCATAAAGAGATTAACAAATTTTAATAACCAAATATCAACAATCTCTAAATTAATCGCAAGAAGATAAATCGCTAAATAAATGCTAAATACGATTAAACTACGAATTAAAAACGATAAAGACCTTTTAAAACGTCGTTTGTACCCAATGAAAGTATGAATTAGAACTACTAAAACAAAATATACGCTAGGAACAATTTTTAATATTATATCGATTTGCTCTGACATAGTTACCTCCTTCCTTCATCTAATTAAATTATAAACAAATTTTTAATTTTGTAAAAGACTTAATTAAGATAATTATTTTATGCAAAAAAGCCATAGACAAAATCTAAGGCATAATATGATTTAAGAGATTCCATTTTCTTATAAAATTTTCATTCCGCTTAATAAAGCTAAATTAGGACCTTTATATGAATTAATGGTAGTAATTTTATTTGATAATGTAATATTTTTAATAACTTCTGATAATTTACCTGATATTGATAAAGAAGTAACTGGTACGACCTTATTTCCATCAAAATAATATGCTAGACGAACTTCTCCTCCGACATAATCATTTTTTAAATCAACTTGTAAACCAGAGAAAGATGCACATTCTAAATAAGGTTGAGCTTTTAATTCTTTTATCGATAAAGAACCTTTCTTAACTTCAATTAATCTTAAATCACCAGTTGGAACTTTATCTAAGTACTGCGCGTACATATTTGATCCATATGTATTAACTAAAAGACCATTTTTAATTAATGTTTTCTTTTTTAAAGTAATACCATCCATATCGAATAAGCGACTTGAAGAAGAATTATTAAGTTGACCTAAAACTGAAACTGTTAGTTTATCACAAGAAGCATTAAGTTGAATATCGTCATTAACATTTAAAACATTATAGTGATTATAAATCGTTCCATAATTTAATTCATTGACGTAGGCTCTAATAATTTCTTCGATTTCTTGAGGTCGAAGAATAATATTAACATCCTCATAAGAATCTAATTTTTTTGCTTTTGAACGAGATGTAACATCTTTTAAAGCTTGCGAAATTTGTTCTTTTAACCACTTTTCATCATAAGAAGTAAAATTTAATTGAGTGTAAATTTCTACTGAATCATTTTTAGTATCAAAAGTTGGAATAGTTTCAATCATCGAAGAATATCTAATTTCTTTTTTGTCCATTCCTTGTGAAGTAACTAAATGAGTAGTTGTCTTATAAATAAAAATTTCTGTCGCATTTAATTGACCTTTTGATTTAGAAGAACATTCTTGTAAAAGTGAAAACATCTTCGCACCAAGAGAGGAAACTTCATAATCATTAAAATTAGATTTTAAAGTTTCATTCATCGTTTCTCCTTTAACTAACTTATATTTCTTATTATTAATTAATCGAGCCATTTTAATCGCGTTTTCAATTTTATAAACTAAACTAGCTTCTTCTTCATTAGGAGTAACGCTGAAAGTAGAATGCCCGCGATAATCGTCATGATCAATATAAAGCGTAACTTCTAAAGAAGTAGTTCGTGTTGATCTAACTGTCTCTAAATTTTCATGTACAAAGAATAATTCATAACTATCGACATTATTAGTAATAATACGATAATCATCTATACTATCATATCTTTTTAATAAATTAATAATCTTTTCCATTAGCTTAATTTCACCTTCGCTTTCAAATATGGGCCTCCATCTGAAACTCTAACCCATTCTTTATAACCTTTACCACAAGCTCCTGATCCTTCAATTTCTACTTCATCACTAACCATAGAAATCGATTTTAATAAATCAGGGACAAAGCCAGACATAACAACTGGAGAAACATAATTATCAGTTAATTTGCCATCGATAATTTCTCTTCCATATTGACATACGCATTGAATAGCCCAAGATTTAGGATCTTCCATACCATTATTAGTTTCATAAAGCATATAGCCATGTTTAATCGATTTAATCATGTCTTCAAGTTTATCATTACCTTTTTCAAAGAATGTATTAGTCATTCTTGTATAAGCTTTACGTTTAAAAGATTCTCTTTTTGAATTACTAGTTGGAGAACAATCAAGTTCACGAGAAGATACTAAATCACATATTCCTGTTACTAAGATACCATCTTTAATAATTTGAGTATCGGTAGCTAAAACGCCGTCATCATCGAAGAAATAGCTTGAAACGCTGAAGCATGAACTAGGTCCATCTTTCATATTGACTAGAGGAGAAGCGACATATTCACCAACCATTTTTTTCGCTAGAGCTCTATCTTTAACAAATTGATCCATTTCGACGCCGTGACCAAAAGCTTCATGCGCGATTAAACCTGAAATGGTAGGATGAGTAATTACATCATATACACCTGGAACAATACTTGTTGCATTAGAAAGATGTTTACCTTTAATAACCATATCATCAATTTTAGTAGGTAATCCATTAAGGACATCTTTTAATAAATGAGAATTTTCAGTAACTCTAGTAAGAGCCATTTTAGCGTTATCACCAAGATAAAATCCCATTAAAGAAGAATATACCCATGTATAATTTTGCGTTAAAACCTTGTTCTTTGAAATAAACATCTTTGAAACATCAAATGTTTGAATTGAACAAGTGACGTTTACTAAATGAGTATCTTTTGTTAAAGAAGTCTTAACTAAATCTTTTGTAAAATTTAATAATTCTTCATTTGAATAATTATCTAGATCACTTTCACGAACAAAATCTTTGACAATTTTTTCTTCGTTAACTTCTTTTGTATAAACTTCTTTTTCGAGTAAAGAAGAATCTACTTTTAATGATTCTTTAATTTGTTTAACTAAACTAGGAACATCTTCAGAAAATGAATCAAAAGAATATTCATAGAACGCTCTTCCTGATGACATTTTAACGACAAATCCTAATTGTTTATCAAATGAATTTTCACTGATGGATGAAGTGTTTTTATTCGCGATGATGCTTACACCTTTAACGTCACTTCCTAAAATAGAAACATATTTATAATCTTTACCTAAAATATCAACTAATTCTAGGCATTTTGCTTTATTGTCTAATAAAAATTTACTAAAAGCCATAATAACCTCCGTTAAAGAAAAATCTTAGAATAAGCTCTAAGATTAATTCTTTTATTAATTTTCTTCTTCAACTAATTTTTTAATTTTCTTAAGTCCTGCCGTTTCATCGACTGGGATAGAAAAGCAAATTCCTTGTCCTTGTGTTCCTAAACCAACTTCTTTATAAATCGCATGTAAAATTGCATCTTTAATTTGAACACTTGCAAGAATGAGAACAACTTCTTTTTCTGGGTGGAAAGAAATATGAAATAAAGTTTCTGCTTCTTCTCGAGCTGTTCCTCTAGCATCGAGAACTGTTCCACCTTTCGCGCCAGCTCCACGAGCTGCATCCATTAGTTGATCAGAGAAACCAGAATTAACAATCGCGATAATTAATTCGTGTTCATTTTTTGTATCTAATTCTTCTGCCATATTATCTACCTCCTAGATTCGCTAAATAATTGTAGGCCATTTTACCAATGACGCTAGTTAAGCTGACGGTAAAAGCTACTCCTTTACCATTTCTTGTTTTAAAATATTTGTCTTCGTATGCGGCAAGAATTTGTTTTACTTTATTAGCTTGGACTAATGAAATAATAACTGCTTTATTATTCGCTTCAAAGCCAACTAATTTTTTAATTTGGGTTGATGTCCCTTTACCATACATCACTGTTTGAAAATTAACATCAAATCCTTCTAATGCGCTCATAAAGAAATCTGCTTTTTGTCTTTCAACAATTGTAAATAAAATCTTTAGTTTTATCGGCGCAGTTAATTTATCTTTTTCAACTTTCGCTTCATTTTTAGGAAGGATTTTATCTTCAACAGCTTCTATAGTTTTCTTAATTTTGTTTTCAGCCATAAGTTCTCCTTTCTAGAAATAAATGATTTGTTCATCATCAGCATTAAGAATCTTCTTAGTACGACGTTTTTGAACAATTTTTTCAGTAATAATAGATTTGAAACCTAATAATTGAATAGTAATTAATGGAGTCATTGCAACCATCGCGACAATACCAAATCCATCATAAAGAATTTTACTTTCACCTTGTAATACGTAACAAGCACCAATCGCTAAAGGAAGAATAAAGCTTGAAGTTAATGGTCCTGAAGCAACTCCACCTGAGTCAAATGCAATGGCAGTATATACTTTTGGTACAAATAATGATAAAGCTAAAGAAATAAAATAACCTGGAATTAAATAATAAAGGATAGAAAAATCAAAGACAATTCTAATCATTGATAATCCTAAAGCGATACCAACACCAACTGATAAAGAAATTAACATTTGTAATTTGCTTACTCCACCGGTTGTAACTTCTTCAACTTGTTTAGTTAAGACGTGGACGGCAGGTTCAGCTAAAACGACGACCATACCAAGAATAAAACCAATTATAATAACCCAAATAGGTGATGCATTAGCGAGTTCACAACCTAACTTATATCCAATTGGCATGAAGCCAAGGGTGGCCGAAGCTAAGAATAAGACTAAGCCAACGAATGTAATAATAATTCCATAACCAATTTGAATTAACTTCGCTAAAGGAAGCTTAATAAAGATAAAGTTAATAACTAAGAAACATACACAGATTAATCCTAAGGAAATAGCTACTTCTTTTGCAGTACTTCCTAATGTAGTTAAAATTGTCATGCCAATTGTATCTGGATTAATGCTATATCCAGCAGGAATTTCATAATCAATATTTCCAGAAGTAGTTAAACTTAATAAGAGAACGACAAGAACTGGACCAATTGAACATAAAGCAACTAAACCGAATGAGTTTTCTTTAGATTCACGTCCACCAACAGATTGAGCGATACCTAAGCCAAGTGCCATAATAAATGGAACTGTAATTGGACCAGTAGTAACACCTCCTGAATCATAACTTAAAGGGAGGAATCCTTCTTTTCCATTAATTGCCACAATCGATGTTACCATAAAGATTAACATATAAAATAACATTAATCGCTTAGATAAATCCTTTTTAAAGACGATCTTAATAATTGCAAGCATTAAGAAGAGACCAACACCTAGGCCAACTGTATAAATTAATAATTGACCATTAATAACCTTTTCTACTTGTCCAGCTAGAACGCTTAAATCAGGTTCAGCGACGGTAATTAAAAGTCCCATAATAAAGCAAATAGCTAAAATAAGTGGTATTTTCTTTGTTTTCATTAAGCTAGTACCGATATGTCTACCCATTGGGCTCATCGCAACATCCGCGCCTAGATTAAAGAAAGTCATACCGATAATTAATAAAATCGCTGCACCGATAAAAATCCATAATTCTCCAGCATTTAGATTAAGTAATGGAGTAAAATTTAAGATTAAAACAATAAGCGTTACAGGTAAAATAGAAATTAAAGATTCTTTCATTTTTTCCCAAAATTTATTTATCATTTTATCACTCCTTTCATTTTATAAATTTCTTAAAAATATAATAACATATGTAAAAAAAATAAAAAATAAACAAGTGGTAAATAAACGCAAAAAAAAAGCCCGGCAGCTCGCTATTCTGTCCTTACGGATACCTTCGCCACTAC
>CAVDMV010000008.1:0-62273 GCA_963610315.1 Acutalibacteraceae bacterium | reverse complement strand
TATGAATAATAAATTGTTAAAATTATTATTGTTACCTTGTTTAATCTTACCTAGTTTTTCCTGCGGGAATAATAGTTCAATTTCTCATAACAAAAATGATGAGAATTCATCAAGTATTAATGCAAATAACGATGAAGAATTGAATAAAGTATCTAACGAAAAAAAGAACGAGTTAACAAATGTCCTTAAAACACAATTTGGAACAAAAGTTCAATGCTCATATGGCTTTGAATTAAGTTCTGGTGCTTACTTAATAAGCGCTTATTCTCCTACTTTTGAAGATAATTATCGTGATGTTATTTCAAATTATAGTTTTGTTTCTAATAATAATTATAGAATCTTCATTATTAAAGATAGTAAAATTTATTCTCTTAAAGAGGGATTTTTAAATTTATATATATCTTTAAATGAAATAGTAAAATATAATTGTCAATTTGGTGTTCTTTCTACTTATAATGGAGGTAACATTGATTTATTAATTAATGATCAAGTTATTTTAGATAAAAAATTAAAGAGAAATTATTCAATAAATGATGATTTAACTAGATATTATAATGATATTAGCGAAATAAAAGTAAGTATAGATTCTAATTTTATTAGTCATGAATTTACTAAAGATGATTTTAAAAGTGAATATATTGCTTCAATTTATAATGTCACATCTAAATATAATGAAAATGATTTTAGTAAGCCTTTCTTATATGGACAAGTTTATATTTTGAATTTAAATACTTCAAATCAAAGTATAATAATTGAGCTTTTAAATCAATTAAACAATTTATATTTTGTTAATAATGCATGTATTTCTAATGATTATAAATCTGTTTATGAATTTAGTTTGCAAACATTTAATAATAGATTGAATGTAAGTGATGTTGAGATTATTAAAACTTATAATTTATCTTCTTCTTACGGAGTAGTTAATATTTATTCTGAAAAAGGTATCGAAAAATCATTTCGTAAAGAAACATTTTTAAAATATTCATTTAATTATGGATATCATGAACAAACTTTTATTATCAAAAACAATGATATTTATACCTTAAAAGATGCTTTCACAAATCTAATTATTAATTATGAAGATTTATGTACATTGATTGATAACATGTATATTAATTTTGAATCGATAACTTTTCATAATTATAGTGAAATTGGTGAAGAAACAATTTATGAATTATCTAAATTTGATTCTTGGGAACATTTTGATTATGATTATGAATTTTATAAACCAGAAGAATTTGTTTCAAAAATTGAAGTTTATATTGATAATAATTTTAGAAAGCATATTTTTACGCTTGAAGACTTTAAAAACGTTGGGTTTATTTTAACTTCTTTAGAGTGGCTTACTAAAAATATTAATTCTATGTTTCTTGATGGCTCTTACATCTATACCGATTTTGCTCCACATCAAAAATATCTTTTAACGGTTAATACAACTGATAAAAAAGAAGTTATTGATATTGTTAATAAATTAATAGATACGTATTTTATTTCTGCAGCTTGGCCTTATAATGATTCTCATATTGGAAGATATCCATATCCAGAAAACTATTTATAATAAAAATAATAAATAACTTACTATATATATGCATATTGGGGAAATGATCGTATCATTTCCCTTTTTTGATATAAGTTCACTAAAAGAGCAAGTTAAAGAAATTATGATACTAAAAATAATAATTAAATTAATGTTATATTTTGAAAATAATAATATCATTAAACTGATGATAAAAGAGATAAATGTATTCGCGAGCGTTCCTTCAACAGATTTATTTTGATCAATTATTTTATTATGAAAATGATGTTTACCATATTTTTTACCAATTAAAGAAGCAAATGCATCACCAAAACTAAAGGTGACGATTGATAATAAACTTATGAACTTATTATTAGTAAAATATGTTAATAGGATGATAATTCCTTCAATAAAAAATACTTTTAATATGGTTAATTCTACTTCATTCTTTTTTCTTGTAATAAAGATATCTTGAAAGAATTGTAATTTTAAAACTAATTTTAAACTAAAATAGGCTAATATGCCTAAAACAAAACTAACAATTGAAGAATATAATAAATTGGTGTAACAAAATAAATAGATAAATATCGCTAAGAAACCAACAAAATGAAGGGCTTTTCTTTTTATTTCTATATTGATATTAGTGTATTTATTTAAAATTAAACAAATTAAAAATCCTATTATATAATAGCTAAAAGTAATTAATAATGAATAAAATATATTAATTTCCATAACTAAAAGATAATATTAGAAGTTACAAGATCATTAACTAGTCTATTTAATGATTCTTCAAATCTTTTTTTGTCATAATCTTTTTCGTTTAAATATGACATAATGACATTAAATAAGCCAGGAATAACAAATGAAGCGATATATTTTGGTGAATATTTTAATGGGGTTATTTTATTAATATTTTCTAGTTCATGAGTAATTGTTTCTGTCGTTTTATTAACTAAAGTATAATAAATTATCGCATTATCTTGCGCTTCGAGTTTATAGATGATATGACGATAAGAATCAATTTCTTCAACAAGAACATTTATTTGAGAGACAATATAGTTTTGAAAATCGGTAGGTAAAGAATAATTATTTTGTTTTTCTAAAGCTTTCTTATTTAAAGAATCTTGTACGCGATCAATAATATCGTTTAATAAGACTTCTTTATCTTTATAATGGGTATAGAAAGTGACACGATTAATATTTGCTTTTAAAGCAATTTCGTTAATCGCAATTTTTTCATATCCCTTTGTACCTAATAATTCAATAAATGCTTTAATGATTTTTTCTTTTGTTCTTTCACTTCTAAAATCTTTTCCCATAAGTTTACCTCGTAAAATCATTATACCATATATAAAATATTTTTTACACATGTAAATTATTTATAATTTATTATAAATGTAAAATAAATATAAATTTAACGAATTATCGGATTAAAATTCTTAATTTGCATTTATTATATTTTGATAATATAATAGTAATTGACTTTTAGAAAGTAGGCTTTTATGAAAGAAAAAAAGGAAATTATCTTAGATGAAAATTTTGATCCTTCCTCGATAAAAGAGATGTCAAATGAAGAATTAAAAGATTTATCGGACCAAGTTAGAACAAAAATTATTGAAGCTTGTTCTCGTAACGGAGGACATTTATCAAGTAATCTCGGCGTAGTTGAATTAACTATCGCGCTTTTTAAGTATTATGATTTTCCTAAAGATAAACTTATTTTTGATGTTGGTCACCAATGTTATACTCAAAAGATTCTTTCTGGAAGAAACTTAGATTTTTTAAGACAAGAAAATGGTGTTGATGGTTTCCAAAAAAGAAATGAATCAATTTATGATCCTTATGAAGCAGGTCACTCTTCTACTTCGATATCCGCGGCAATGGGTTTTGCTTTAAGTAGAGATATAAACAAAGAAGATTATAAAGTAATCGCGGTTATTGGAGATGCATCAATCGCGAATGGTTTAGCTTTAGAAGCTATTAATAATTTAGATTCTTTCCATCACAAGATGTTAATTATTCTTAATGATAATGAAATGTCAATTACTGAACCAGTTGGTTCTTTTAATAGAACTTTACAAAAAATTAGAACTTCAAATAAATATATTACATCTAAGAATAAATATAAGAAGTTCATGACGAAGAATAATTTTTTAAAGAAGATTTATTCTTCACAAGCGAAAATTAAAGGTAAAGTAGCTAGACATTTATTATCAACTAATGTCTTTGAAGATTTTGGCTTGTATTATTATGGGATTGTTGATGGTCACGATATTAATGCAATCTACAAAGCAATTAAAAAGATCGATAAAATAGATGAACCTGTTTTATTACATGTTTCAACTAAAAAAGGTTTTGGTTATAAATATTCTGAAACTGATGATAAAGGTACTTGGCACGGAGTTGGTCCATTTAATATTGAAACAGGCGAATCAATTTGTAAATGTGATGCTAGTAAGATAAGCTTCGCTAGAGCATACGCGGATGAATTACTTTCTCTTATGGATGAAGATAATAAAGTTATTACGATTACTCCTGCAACTGGACTAGGTAGTAATCTTCTTTCGATTAAAGAAAAATATCCTTCACGTTATTTTGATGTCGGTATCGCGGAAGAACATGCCGTAACTTTCGCGAGTGGTTTAGCGACCTCTAATACAAAACCTTATGTCATCGCTTATTCAACTTTCTTACAAAGAAGTTATGATGAAATTCATCATGATGTTGCACGAATGGATGTTGGTGTTAGACTAATTTTTGATCACGCTGGACTAGTTGGAGATGATGGAGAAACTCATCAAGGTATTTATGATGTTTCTTTCTTAAATTCAATGCCAAACATGACGATCGTCATGGGTAAAGACTATGAAGAAGTTAAACGTATTATGCGTTTTAGTTTATCTTTTAATCATCCTCTTGCGATTCGTTTTCCTAAAGGAAGTTGCTTAAAAGAAGATGTTAAAGAAGTTAAAGAATTAGTCTTTGGTGAATGGGATTATTTAAAGACGAGTAAAAAGAAGAATATCGCTTTAATAAGTTACGGACCACATATTAAAGAATTAGAAGAAAAATTAGATGATATTACGCTTATTAATGCCATCTTTATTCGACCAATAAATGAAAAAGTCTTAAAAGAAATTTTAAATTATAAAAATATTATTATCTATGATCCTTATTCAATTAAGAATGGCTTTGTTGACGTCGTTAAATTAAGATTATTAGAACTAGGTTATGAAGGTAATATCGTAACAATTTCTTTAGATAATGTCTTTATTAAAAAAGGAACAGTTTTCGAACAAGAAAGAAGATATAATGTCGATGTTAACTCAGTCATTAATAAAGTAAAGGAATTAACTAATGGAAGTAATTAAAATTAAACCAATTGGCTATTGCTTTGGGGTTATTAACGCGATTAATTTAGCTTTAAAAATTAAGAATGAATATAAAGATAATAATGTCTATTTATTTGGTCAAATCGTTCATAATAACGATGTCACTAATATGCTTTTAGAACATGGCATTAAAACAATTGATACGACATACGTTGATAAAGAAATGTTATTAAAATCATTTTCAAAAGATGATATAGTGATATTTTCAGCTCATGGTCACGATAAGAAATATGATACTATTCTTTCTTCATTAGGGATTAAATATTTTGATGCAACTTGCCCTAAAGTTAATAAAAATAATGAACTTATTAAACTAGAAGCAAAAAATAACAAAGTGATCTTTATTGGTAAAAAGAATCATCCTGAAACAGAAGCTAGTTTATCAATATCAAGTAATGTCATTCTTTATGATATAAAAGAAAAACTAGATTATTCTTTAATTGATGTTCCTTCTCCATTAGTAGTTAATCAAACCACTTTATCATTTTTAGAAATTGAAGACATTCATTTAGATATTAAGAAACATTTTCCTCAAGCTAATATTATTGATGAAATATGTGATGCAACACGCTTAAGACAAGAAAAGATTGCTTCTTTAAAAGAAAATATCGATGCATTTATTATTATTGGATCAAATAAATCATCTAATACGAGTAAATTATATGAAATCGCAAAAAATAAATATTTAGATTCGATACCTGTTATTAAAGTAGAAAACGTAGATGAATTAAAAAACTATGATTTAAAAGGTATTAAGAAAGTCTGTTTAGCGAGTGGAACTTCTACTCCCTTAACGATCGTCGAAGAAATGGAAACATATTTAAAAGGAGAAAACTGACCATGGCAAAAAAAGAAAAAGAATTTGTATTAACAAAAGAATGTAAACACATTGCTTTTATTATGGATGGAAATGGACGTTGGGCAAAAAAACGATTATTACCTCGTCACTTAGGTCATAAAGAAGGCTGTAAAAGAATTATTGAAATCGCTCGCGCAACTCAAGATTTAGGTGTTAAAGCTATGACACTATATGCTTTTTCAACCGAAAACTGGAATAGACCTCAAGATGAAATTGATCATTTATTTGATTATTTAGATATCTTCTTTAAAGAAAATATTGAAGAATTCCATGAAAGAGATATTCAAATTAGAGTTATGGGTGATATTTCTCGTCTTCCTGAACATACTATTAACACTTTAAAAGAAGCGATGGAAGAAACTAAAGATCATACTTCTTTTGTCTTTAATATCTGTTTAAATTATGGTTCACGTCAAGAAATTGTTTTGGCAAGTAAAAATATCGCGCGCGATGTAAAAAACGGAAAGATTAATCTAGAAGATATCGATGAAAAAGTCTTTGAAAGTTATTTATATTCTCGCGATTTACCAGAAGTTGATTTAATGATTAGAACATCAGGTGAACAAAGATTATCCAATTATCTATTATATCAACTTGCATACGCGGAATTTATTTTTACTCCAACATACTGGCCAGATTTTAAAAAAGAAAATCTTATTGAATGCCTAAAAGAATATTGTTCAAGAAATAGACGTTTCGGTGGTTTAGAAAATAAATAAAATTAAATAAGACTATTTATAATAATTTTACTATTTTAAAAGTATCTTTGAATAATTGTAAACGCTTTCAAGATACTTTTTTCTTTTCATTTCATTTCTTACTCTTTATCATATATTTAATTGATAAAAGGAGAATATGTTTATGAAATCAAGTAAGAAAAAATTATTTTTATCTTCGATGGCATTATTATCAATTTTATTTGTTGGATGTAGTGGAGTTACTAGTAGCTCAGGAAGCGAAACTTCTTCTTCAGAAGCTTCATCAAGTTCAGAACAAAGTTCAAGTTCTAGCTCATCAAGCTCATCAACTGATAATACTAAAGAAAATATTGCTATTTTAAGAGAAAAAGTTAATCAAGATGCAGATAAAAATTTAACTTCATTATCTGCCTATCAAACAGTTTATGATACCTTCACTTTAGGTATTTATGGTGGAGTTTATTCTAACATCGAAGGTAATACTGGTGTCTATTTCTGTTATACACAAGATAGCGTCACTTCTACAGAACTTTCTTATAAAGTATATGATAATGATGTTATGAAATATAATTCAAAATCATATCAAGAAAGTGTTTATTATAATCTTGTTCACAATGAAGAATTCCCAGAAGAAAAATTAATTTCTAATTATGAAATGACAGAATTCTATGATGATGACAACAAAATGTTCCTTACAATGGAAGATAAATATAACACAAAGAATTCTATTTCTGATACGACAAAATATCGTAAAGATTCATTAGTTGGTCAAGGCTATAGAAGTTTTAAATCTCAAGCTGATTATGTTTTAAGCCAAGGTAATATTTCTATCCCAAGTTTAAATACTCAATTTGTAAGTTATGTTGAAAATTATTATAAAACTGCTTCTAGTTATGAACTTTCTGTTACAATTGATGGAAAAGGTGAAGTTGGTGACATTGTTGAAGTTAAATTAAAAACTGTTGAAGAAACTTCTTTATATGATTTATATCCAAATATTGGAAACTACTATTCATCACAAATTTACGATGCAAAAATTGATATTGAAACTGTAATTGAAGCAAGCTTTGATATTACTGAAAATGGCTATGAAATTAGCTATATGACAGTTGATAGCGCTTATCACGTCATGCAAGATCCTTATATCGGCGCGAGCATGAATTATACACACTGCGGTGAAGATATTTCAAGTAAAGGTTTCTATTTACAAGAAACTGAAGTCCTTTATGAAACAGTTGGTTATGGTGAATTAGGCAAAGATGGCGAAAAAACAAAAGTGACAGCTGATGCAAATGTCACTGAAAAACTTAGTAAGGTTTCCGCTTTAAAAGAAACTGCTTCAACAATTGATGCGACAGCGACAAAAGGTGAATCAGTTACAACAACTAATCATTATTTAATTGATGCAATGTACCATGGTGAAGATGTTGCGTTTGAAGAAACCTATGGTCATCCTATGACTGATTATAGAGGAAGTAAAACTTTAACAAGTAGTTCAACTCATTATGCAGATGGCTATGTCGTAACTAACGCGAATGAAAAGAGAGATCATTATAATTTTGCAGGTGTTACAGATGCAACAACTGGAAAAACATCTTATTCACTAAATAATGGTACAGTAGCTAGTGAAGAATTTAACTATACAACTGTTCTTAATAAAGATGCAAGCGGTAACGTCATCGCAAATATGACATCTGAAGATAAAGAATCATTAAATTTAAAAGATCAAACTTTATATTCTTCTACAACTTTAGCTAATAACGGTTACACTGCTGATTCTTATTTAGCGACAGTAGTTGGTTGTAATGGCTTATTATACAACTACTTAAATACTTATTATGTTAATATGCCTAATTCAGATGTTACATTTACTGATGGTGAAGATAATACAACTACAGTTACAATGACATCAAGTTATTATTCAACATATAGTATTTCTGCAGAAGCTCTTGAAGATACTGAAACTGACTATTATGATTCATTCATTAACGACATGTTATGCCAAGTTAAAATTAATTTAACTGCAGTCTTAGATAGTGAAGGTAGAGTTATTTCATTTGAAACAACAAGAACTTATTATGCACTTGAAAACTATAAAGGTACTAGATATAGTGAACCATTAGAATTTGGTAAGATTCACTTTACTGAAGCAGTTTCTTACGATGCAGTAGGTAACTACAAAACAACAGAAACAACAAATGCTTAATAAAGTTAGATGGCGAAAGCCATCTTTCTTTATATATAAAATAGGAATAGGAATTATTCTTAAAATTCTTGTAATATCTAATTTCTTGTGTTAATATATAGTTGCTCAATTAGATATAATATCTAATTAAGTGTTGATAAATTACTTTTTATCAAGTATAATGCTTTGTGGTGTTAGATACGCACAAAAGAAAGGAAAACTATGGTAGGACAAATTCATTCAATTGAAACATTTGGCACAGTCGATGGACCTGGAATTAGATTTGTTTTATTCGTTAAAGGTTGTCCATTAAGATGCGCATATTGTCATAACCCTGATACTTGGAATCCTCATTCCGATAATCAAATGACGCCTGAAGAAGTATTAGCGCAAGTCATGAAGTATAAAAACTATTATGGTGAAAAAGGTGGCATTACTATTTCTGGAGGAGAACCTTTATTACAAATCGATTTCTTAATTGAACTTACATCTCTTTGTAAGAAAAACGGTATTAATACTGCCGTAGATACATCAGGAATCGTTTATGATGAAGATAATTTAGACTTAATGAAAAAGTTTGATACTTTAATTCAAACAGTAGATTTATTCTTACTCGATATTAAACAAATCGATGAAGAAAAACACATTAAGTTAACTACTAAGTCTAATAAAAATGTTCTTAAGTTCGCTCGTTATTTAGACGCGCATGATAAGAAGATGTGGATTAGACATGTATTAGTTCCTGGGATTACCACTGGTGAAGAAGATCTTCGTAAGACATATGATTTCATACATTCATTAAAAAATGTTGAAAAAGTTGAAGTCTTGCCATATCATACTTTAGGGGTACATAAGTATAAAGAACTTGGTATTCCATATCGTTTAGAAGGAGTTGAACCTCCAACTAAAGAACAAGTACAATTGGCTAAAAAGATTTTAAGAGGTGAAGAATAATGAGCAAAGGAATTGAAATTATTGAATTCAGTGGTGAAAGCTGTGCGAATTGTTTAACTTTAATGCCAATCTTAAATAAATTGGCTAAGAAGTACGATGATGTAACATTAAGACATATTGAACTTGATGAGAAATCAAAAGATATCATTGAAAAATATGAAATTGATCGTGTTCCAACAACAATGGTACTAAAAGATGGTAAAGAAATTACTCGTTGTAGAGGTTTCCAACCAGAAGAAATTCTTGAACTTTGGTTAGATGCTAAAGTTGAAGAAGCAAGAAAAATGTAACTTAGGTAATTAAGTGTTCGATCACTTTTACAAATAAAAAGAGAGGTAAAAATTAGTATGTACAAAAAGTACGAAGCATGGGAAGGATTCGTTCCTGGCAAATGGTGTGACGATGAAGTTAACGTACGTGACTTTATCCAAAAGAACTATACTCCTTATGAAGGAGACGCAAGCTTCTTAGAAGGACCAACAGAAGCTACAACTAAACTATGGGAAATAGTTTGTGATTTATCAAAGAAAGAAAGAGAAGCAGGCGGCGTTTTAAAAGCTGATACTGATATCATTTCAACAGTTGATTCTCACGAACCTGGATATTTAAACAAGGATCTTGAAAAAATCGTTGGTTTACAAACAGACGAACCATTCAAGAGAGCATTAATGCCATTCGGTGGTATTAAAATGGCTATCCAAGCTAATGAAATGTATGGTTATGAAGTTTCTGATAGAGTAAAAGATATTTTCTCATATAGAAAAACTCATAATGACGGCGTTTTCGATGCTTATACTCCTGAAATGATGGCAGCAAGACACGCACACATCTTAACAGGTTTACCAGATACTTATGGTAGAGGTAGAATTGTTGGTGACTATCGTAGAGTTGCTTTATATGGTATCGACTACTTAGTTGAACAAAAAGAATTAGATAAATCATTAATCGATGGTGAAATGACACCTGATAAAGTAAGAGATAGAGAAGAAATCTCTGAACAAATCAAAGCATTAAAAGCATTAAAACACCAAGCAGAAAGATATGGTTGTGATATTTCAAAACCAGCAACAACTGCTAAAGAAGCTATCCAAGCATTATATTTCGGTTACTTAGGCGCAGTTAAAGATCAAAACGGTGCTGCTATGTCAATCGGTAGAAACTCAACTTTCTTAGATATCTACATTGAAAGAGATATGAAGAAAGGTATCTTAACTGAAAAAGAAGCTCAAGAATTAATGGATCACTTCATTATGAAGTTAAGAATTGTTAAATTCATGAGAATTCAATCATACAACGAATTATTCTCAGGCGACCCAACATGGGTAACTGAATCAATCGGTGGTATGGGTGTTGATGGAAGAACTCTTGTTACAAAGAACTCATTCCGTGTACTTCACACATTACAAAACTTAGGCCCTGCACCAGAACCAAACTTAACAGTCTTATGGTCAAGATCATTACCAATGGGCTTCAAGAGATTCTGTGCTGACTTATCAATTAAGACATCTTCAATTCAATATGAATCAGATGAATTAATGAGACCATTAATGGGTGATGACTACTGTATCGCTTGCTGTGTCTCTTCAATGAGAGTTGGTAAAGATATGCAATTCTTCGGCGCAAGAGCTAACTTAGCAAAATGTTTATTATACGCGATGAACGGTGGTAAAGATGAATTATTACTCAACAAGAAAACAGGTCAACCACTTCAAGTTTCACCAACATTCGCTCCAATTTTAGGCGATGGACCATTAAATTATGATGATGTCATCCAAAAATACACAACTATGATGGAATGGCTCGCAGGTTTATATGTCAATACATTAAACTTAATCCACTATATGCACGATAAATATTCTTATGAAGCATTAGAAATGGGTTTACATGATTCAAAAGTTGGTAGATTCTTCGCAACTGGTATTGCAGGTTTATCATGTGCAGTTGATAGCTTATCAGCAATCAAATATGCAAAAGTAACACCAATTAGAAATGAATTTGGTATCATCACAGACTTCAAGACAGAAGGCGACTTCCCTAAATATGGTAACAACGATGATAGAGTTGACGAAATCGCAGTATGGCTTGTTAAGACTTTCATGAATATGATTAAGAAACATTATACATATCGTGAATCAGTCCCAACAATGTCAATCTTAACAATTACTTCAAACGTTGTTTACGGTAAGAAAACTGGTAATACTCCAGATGGTAGAAGAGCAGGACAACCTTTAGCTCCAGGTGCTAACCCAATGCATGGTCGTGACCATTCAGGCGCATTAGCTTCACTTGAATCAGTCGCTAAACTTCCTTATGATTACTCAAGAGATGGAATTTCAAATACATTCTCAATTACTCCATCTTCATTAGGTAAAGACGAAGACTAATTTGAAAGGAGAAATTAAATTATGTCACAAAGAACAGATAATTTAGTCCAAATGTTAGATACATACGTATCTGACGGAGGATATCACTTAAATGTTAATGTTTTCAATAGAGAAACATTATTAGATGCTCAAAAACATCCAGAAAAATATCCTCAATTAACAATTAGAGTTTCAGGATATGCAGTTAACTTCATCAAATTAACAAAAGAACAACAAGATGATGTTATCTCAAGAACAATCCACGAATCTATGTAATTTATAAAGGGGCTCATATGAGCCTCTTTTTTATTGAAAAAAAGAATAATAGTTTAATTAATACTTGATAAGTATTAAAATAATTGTTAACTAAAGGAGACTAACTATTAGATGAATATTAATGATTGTATCCATGGATTTAAATTATTATCCATTCGTGATTGTAACGACGTTAAAGTTACTATGTATGAATTTGAACATATTAAATCAAAAGGTAAATTAGTTTATCTCGCTAATGATGATCAAAATGCCTCATTTGCGATTGGCTTTAAAACATTACCTCATGATCACACTGGTGTTTGCCATATTATTGAACACTCTGTTTTATGTGGAAGTGAAAAATACCCATTAAAAGAACCATTTGTTAATTTATTAAAGACAAGTTTATCAACATTCTTAAATGCTTTTACTGCTTCCGATTGGACAATGTATCCTTTCGCCAGTCAAACTCCAAAAGATTATGATAACATTCTTTCTATTTATTTAGATGCGGTATTTAATCCAATGTCAGTTCGTTCAAATAAAGCATTTTTACAAGAAGGTTGGCATTTAGAATTAATCGATGAAGATTCTTTACCTTCATATAAAGGTGTTGTTTATAATGAAATGAAGGGGGCAACTTCTGGAGTAGATGAACAATTAAATTATGCAACTAAAGATATTATGTTTAAAGATACTCCATATCATTTTAATTCTGGTGGAGATCCTGAATATATTCCTACTTTAACTTATGAACAATATTGTGAATTCTATAAATCTCATTATGTTCCTTCAAATGCATTATGCGTTTTATACGGCAAGATGGATATTGAAAAGAGATTAAAATTCATCGATAAATATTATTCTAAATATGATTATGTTGAATCATTTAAAATCGTTCCTCAAGCGCCTCATATTAATCTCGATTACAAGAAAGAATATGCTTTAGGTCAAGGAGAAGAATTAAAAGATAATACTTATTTCTCATTATGTTATCGTTTATCAGATTTTAATGATGTTAGAGAATCTAATGCTTGTTCTATTCTTTTTGAAACATTACTTTCTGATAATGATTCTCCACTTAAAAAGGCTTTATTAGACGCTAAATTAGGTCAAGATATTAATTATTTTATTGATGATAATAATATTATTAATACCTTAACTTTAACCTTAGAAAAATCTAATCCTGAGATGAAAGAAAAATTTAAAGAAGTCTTTGAAAACGAAGTTAAGAAGATTATTTCTCAAGGCATCGATAAAGATTTATTACTTGCAAGCATTAATTACCGTGAATTTAAAGCAAAAGAATTAGATATGGGTGGAATGTCAAAAGGCATTATCTTCGCGATGAATATGATGGGCTCATTTAATTATGATGGTGATTTAATTTCTACTTTAGAATTCCAAAAACATTTTGATTTCTTTAAAGAAGCTTTAAAGGGAGATTATTTTGAAAAATTATTAGAAAAATATATCTTAAATTCTAGTCACGTTGTTGAAGTAACTTTATTACCAAGTTTGACTTTAGAACAAGAAAAGCTAGATAAGATGAATAAGTTAATGAAAGATATTAAGGATAAGATGACTAAAGAAGAAGTTACTTCTTTAGTAAAACAAACAAAAGACTTAATTGCTTATCAAGAAAAAGTTGATACTAAAGAAGAAATCGCTTTACTTCCATCTTTAAAATTAAAAGATATTCCTTCAAAAGTTAATTACGTTAAAACAAAAAAAGAACGTATTAGTGATTATAAAGCAATTTATCATGAGGTTAACACTAATAAGATTGCTTATATTAGATTATATTTTTCACTTAAGAATACTAGTTTTGATGAATTAAGATATCTACGTTTATTTAAAGGCTTATTCTTAAATTGTTCAACTAATAAACATTCTTCTCTTGAACTTACCTCTTTAATTAAGACTTATTTAGGCTCTTTTAGCCTTAATATAACAAATTATGAAAAAGAAAATCACGAATTTGATCCTTATTTAGTAGTTACTACTTCTTCATTAAATTCTAATATTAGTTATGTTCCTACTATTATTAATGAAGTTATTAATGAAACTATTTTCGATGAAGAAAATGTTAAATTAATCTTAACTCAAATTGTTAATGCGATGAAACAAACGCTCATCCAAGATGGAATGAGACTCGCTTTAAATGAAGCAAAAGCAAGTTATTCTTATGCTTCTAGCTTTGAAACTAATTTATTAAGTGGAATTTCTGCTTATCATTTCTATAAAGATTTACTTGATAATTTTAATTATAAAGCAATTAAGAAACACTTAGATACTTTACAAAAACAAATCTTCTTTAAACAAAACCTTCTCATCTCTTATTCTATTGATGAAGAATGTAAAGATGAAATTAGTTCTTCTTTAGCTAGCTTAGATTTTGTATCATCACGTAATAAAGAACGTTTAGTTATCTCTTTAAATAAGGTAGGTAAGAAAGCAATTGTAATTCCAAGTGAAGTTTCTTATAATGCTATCGCGAATGATTTAACTAAATATGAATCTTCTTATAATGGTCATATGAGTTTAATTTCACATATCTGTACTTATGATTATTTATGGAATTCAGTGAGAGTTAAAGGTGGGGCATATGGAACTAATATGCAAATTAATAAAAATAATTTATTCTCGTTAGCTTCATATCGAGATCCTAATGTCAGTTTAACTTATAAGACATATAAAGAATTACCAGATTATTTAGGATCATTTAAAGTTGATGAAAATGATTTTAAGAATTATATTATCGGTTGCTTAGGTTCATTTGATTCACCTTTATCACCTTCCCAAATGGCTTCTTTTGGCGATTTAATGTTCTTTACTAAGACTAGTAAAAAAGATCGTGAAAATCGTAAAAAAGAGATTATTTCTACGACAATTAAAGATGTAAATGATTTCGCGCCTGTAGCTCGTAAGATGCTAACTGAAGGAAGCGAAGTAACTATTGGTAATGGTAGTAAGATTAACGAATACGACTTTACTGAAGTAATCACTTTATAGTTAGAAGAACGTTAAGCAATTAACGTTCTTTTATTTCCTTAAAAAGAGAAAATAGTTTATAATCTAATAGGTGATAAAAATGGACGGAATTTTATTAATTAATAAAGAAATCGGCGTAACTAGCCGTGATGTAGTTAATAAACTAATGAAAAAATTTAATACTAAGAAAATGGGGCATACTGGTACTCTTGATCCATTTGCTTCAGGTTTAATGATTGTAACAATTAATAAAGGAACAAAGATTTCTCAATTTATGGAATCTTTATCAAAAGAATATATTGCACGTGTTGTTTTAGGTGAAGATACTGATACCTTAGATTTAGATGGTTCGGTAACTAATAAAAAAGAAATGTTAGAACCACTAGATAAAACTAAACTTCTAGATGTAATATCTCATTTTATTGGCCCTATTAAACAAGTTCCTCCTATGTATTCAGCTTTAAAAGTTAACGGTGTTCCTTTATATAAGTTAGCTCGTAATGGTGAAGAAATTGATAGAAAAGCTAGAGATGTTATGATTAATGATATCTCTTTAGTAAGTATGGATAAAAATTCATTTATCATTGATGTAAATTGCTCAAAAGGGACATATATTAGAACATTAGGAGTTGATATCGCTCATGAATATGGTTATCCTGCTCATTTAGAATTATTAACTCGAACAAGAGTTGGTAAATATTTACTTAAGAACGCAAAAACGGTAGAAGAAGTAAGTGAAAACGATATTATTTCTATTTCTGATGCTTTAAGCCATATTCCAAGCGTCATAGTTGAAGGAGAAAATGAAAAGAAGGTTCGTAATGGCGTTCCTTTAAGATTATCTTCTTATTCTTTAGTAGTAGTTAAAACTAAAAACGAAGAAGTTTTAGCGATATATGAAATTAAAGAAGATGGAAAACATCATTCCTTAAGAGGTCTTATCTAATGAAAGTTGTTCATATTTCTTTAAATGATATTCCTTCTTTTAATCTTGATACCTTAGTTTTAGGCTATTTTGATGCTTTGCATCTTGGTCATATCGCTTTAATAAATAAAGCGAAGAGTTTATCATCTTCTATTGGACTCATGACTTTTTCTAAGAATCCTAAAGCAGTTTTATTAGATAAAGAAGTTGAAGAAATTAATTCTTTAAAAGAAAGAAGCACTCAAATGGCTTCTTTAGGAGTAAATACATTAATTGTATTAGAAGTTAATAAAGAAGTGTTTTCTTTATCAAAAGAAGATTTTATTACTAAAATTATTGATAAAATTAATCCTAAAAACATCGTCTGCGGATATGATTACACTTATGCTAAAAATAAAGAAGGTAATGTTGAAACCTTAAAAGCATTAGGTAAATTTAATATCTATGAAGTTAAGCCAATCTTAAATGGAGAAGGTAAGAAAATATCTTCTACATATATTAAAGAACTTTTAAAAGATGGTCAGATTGAAAAAGTTAATTCTTATTTATATGAAGATTATTCTTTAACTTCTAAAGTTGTTGAAGGAAATAAAATAGGTCGAACAATTAACTTTAAAACGGCAAACTTAGATTTAAAAAATAAATATGTGCTTCCTAAAAGAGGAGTTTATGCCGGAATTTGTATTTATGAAGGTAACAAATATAAATGCATGATTAACGTTGGCATTCACCCGACGATAAAAGAACTTGATAGAGATATCGTCGAAGTAAATATCTTAGATTTTAATAAAGATATCTATAACGAAACTATTAAAGTTATTTTTAAATATAAAATTAGAGATGAAAAGAAATTTTCTTCACTAGAAGAACTAAAACTTGAATTAACTAAAAACAAAGAAGAAACTTCTTCTTTAATTCATCTTTAGCCCTTAAAGAGACAAAAATTCATTAATCGAACAAAAATTGTTGAATTAGTATTTAAACTCTTGTATGATTATTTAGCAACTTGACTAGGTTTTCGGTAATTACTCCAAGAATACTTGGTTAAGCTAAGAAAGAAAGTAGAAGGAGAAAATTAAAATGGCACTTTCAAAAGAATTAAAACAAGAATTAGTCGCAAAATATGGTGACAACGCAAAAGACACAGGTAATGTTAAAGTTCAAATCGCAATCTTAACTAACGAAATCAATGCATTAACATTACACTTAAAGTCAAACAAACATGATGGTTCATCAAGAAGAGGTTTATTCTCAAAAGTTGGACAAAGAAGAGGTTTACTTGACTATTTAGCAAAGAACGACTACGAAGAATATACTAAATTAATTAAAGATTTAGGTATCAGAAAGTAATCTAAACTAATTAAACGAAAGCTTATGTAAAAGTAAGCTTTTTTTGTTATAATGTTTAAGAAAAGAAAGGAGAAGGTATGGTAAAAGTTCAATTATGTGACCGACTCGGTAATGTCGTAACGAAGAAAATTGGTTTTTCTTGGATCTATTTTGTTTTTGGACCATTATATTCTTTTTTTAGAGGATATATTTTTTCTAGTACCCTTCTTTTACTTTTGACTTATTATTTATTACCAATTCCTGGAATGGAATTTTTTGCATCTTTAATTATGAAAATAAGCTTTATTGATGTAAATTTCTTAACATTTATTACTAAGGTAATGCTAGTCTTTAGAACACATTATTATTTTATTTTAGGCGCGATGTTTGTTCTTCTTTTTAGAATCGTTAATGCGTTTTTCTTCCGTTCAAGACGTTTACGTCGATATATGAAGAAAAAAGAAGTTCGCCCACTAGAAGAAATTGATGCACGTATTTTAATTAAATATCACGCATGTAATGAAAGTATTTCTCTCGCTGAAAATTTTGATTTAAGAAAATCTTCTTCATATAAATCCGCGGAAGAGAACTGGTATGAAGATAACCAAACAAGAATTAACACGTCTTCACCAAGTGAAAATAATCGTTACGCGACTAGAACGATGTCACATACAAAAATCGCGATTAAAAAAGAACAAATTGAAAATTTATATAAACTAGGTTTAATTTCTCGAGAAGAATATTTATCTCGTTTAAATAATGTTGATAATGAAGAAACAAAAGAAATTACTAAAGGAGAAGACCATGATTAGAACGATTATTCTTGCCGCGGGAACTGGCTCAAGAATGCAAAATGTTACTCCTAAGCAATTTATTAAAGTTAATAATAAAGAATTAATGATCTATTCTTTAGAAACTTTTGCTTCTGTTAAAGAGATTGATGAAATTATTGTTGTTACTTCTAAAGAATATATTTCAAAAGTAAAATCACTTATTGCTTTTTATAAAATTAATAAAGTAAGAGATGTTATTGTTGGAGGAAGTACTCGACAAGAATCAGTTTTTAATGCTTTAAAATATTTACGTGAGCAAGGAGCAAATAAAGATGACTTCATTCTTATTCATGATTCTGCGAGAGCCTTAGTAAGTAAAGAAATTATTTTAAATAATATCCTTGCTTTAAATGAGCATGAAGGAGTTAACACAGTTATACCTGCCACTGATTCAATTATTACTTCTAATGACGGAAAATTTATTAGTTCATTATGTAAAAGAAGTGAATTATATTTATCTCAAACACCTCAATCATTTAAGTTTAGTGTTATTTATAAAGCTCATGAAAATATTAAAAATTTAAAAGATTTTGAAATAACCGATGATTGTTCTTTAGTTTTAAAATTAGGTAAAGAAGTTTATTTAGTTCAAGGTGATAAATTAAATTTTAAAGTCACAACAAAAGAAGATTTGTTATTTTTAAAAACAATTTTAGATAATAAATAAAAGCACCGAGGCGCTTTTATTTTACCAAGTAGAGAAATTGTTTAAATCAAAACCATAGACTTGGACAACGTCCATTTGATCTAAATTTAATAAATCATGAGGCAAACAAATTTCCCCTCCATCAGAATCAAAATCGTAACCAAAATGATTATAAGCATACCACACGATATGAGAGCATTGAGTACTTTCAATCGTGTTTTTAGTTCCAAATAATCCAATAAATACGTTATAAGGAATACCTTGGAGATTATTTTCGGCGTACTTCGCGACTTCTTTTTTGATTTTTTCATCTATTCGCGGAGATAAAACGATAAAACTCGCGCGATGAGTAAAATCTTCTTTAATTCCTAAATCTGAAAGTTCATTATAACCATAAGATTCTAGAATTGTTGATGGAGAAGTGGCAAGTCCTGCATGACCAAATGTTTTACCTAAAAACTGTGTAGCATTAGAAATAATTATATCGCCTTCTTTTAAAGGAACCATTTCCATATAGTGATTAGTTACTTGATAATAACAATATGGACCTAATAATTTATTTTCGACTTGTACTTCTTCTAAAAATGCATTTTGAATCGCTTTTAATTTAAAAATGCCGTATTCTTTATCTTCCATAAGTCTATTAACGCCATAAGAAGTGACTCCTGTTTGTTCATAAATAATTTTATAATCTTCTGCCGTTAATTCTTCTTTATTAAGTATCGAACTTAAATCTTTTCTTTCTACTTTATCGTAATAATAAGTATAACTAATAGTTGCATTAGAAATAAAACAAACACATTGTAAAAGTGAGGCAACTAAAAACAAACTTCCTAATATTGAAAGAACTAATTTTAAACCGACATGACGAGCAGAATTTTTTTTCATACCTTACCTCAATGCATATATATATTAAAACAAAATAGTGAAGAAAAAAACGCTTTTAGGATGTTTCTAAAAGCGTTATATGAGTTATTTATTTAAAATTATTTTTCTTCGCCAAGATATGCTTTTCTCATAATTTCTTTCATATCTTCGACTAATGGAACTCTGGCATTACATGGAGAGCATTGATCTTCGAAGGCAAGATAAGCCATTTCTTCAATCTTATCCATCCATTCTTTTTCGTCGACGCCTGCAGCTTTGAAATTAAGTTCAAGTCCACATTCTTCTCCAAGAGCTTTAACAGCGCACGCAAGAGATTCAACACCTTCTTCTGGAGTAGAAGCTTTTAAACCGATTAAACGAGCTATTCTTTGATAACGTTTATCACAATTATAGACATTATATTTTGGCCATACTGTTAATTTAGTTGGTGTAACCCCGTTATATCTAATTGTATATGGAAGTAAGATTGCATTTGCATAACCATGAGGAACGTGGAACATACCACCGATCTTATGAGCCATAGAGTGGTTCATACCTAAGAAAGCATTCGCGAATGCCATACCAGCGATCGCTGAAGCATTATGCATTTTTTCTCTTGCTTCAGGGTCGTTTTTACCATTTTTAACTGCACGTGGTAAGTATTCAAATACTAATTCAATTGCTTGTAGAGCAAGGCCGTCTGTATAATCAGAAGCAAGTGCAGAAGTATAAGCTTCAATTGCATGAGTTAAGACGTCCATACCAGTCATCGCGGTAACTCTAGCAGGAAGAGAAGTAGTAAATTCTGGATCAATAATCGCGATAGTTGGAGTTAAAGAATAATCGGCAAGAGGATATTTCTTATTATGTTTCTTATCAGAAATAACCGCGAATGGTGAAACTTCACTACCAGTACCTGATGTAGTAGGAATACAAATTAATTTAGATTTTTGACCAAGTTCTGGATACTTAATCGCTCTTTTACGAATATCCATGAATTTTTGTTTTAAATCATCGAAATTTACTTCAGGATGTTCATAGAATAACCACATACCCTTTGCTGCATCCATTGGTGAACCACCACCTAAAGCGATAATTGTATCTGGTTTAAAGGCATTCATTAATGAAACACCTTTTTTAACTGTTTCAATATCTGGATCTGGTTCAACATCACAGAATAATTGGATTTGAACTGGATTTCTTCTTGAATTTAATTGATCAGTAACACGATTAATATAACCTAAGTCGACCATTGATCTATCTGTAACGATGAAGACTTTAGAAACATCTCTCATATCGTGTAAATATTGGATTGAATTTCTTTCGAAATAGATTTTTCTTGGAACTTTGAACCATTGCATAGTATTTCTTCTCTTACCTACTTTCTTAACGTTAATTAAGTTAACCGCGGATACGTTACCTCCGATAGAGTTATGACCATAAGAACCACAACCTAATGTTAATGATGGTAAGAAGGAGTTATAGACATTACCGATACCACCAAATGTTGAAGGTGAGTTCCAGATGATACGCATTGCTTTAACTTTATCACCATAGATTTCAGATAATTCTTTACTTGCAGTATGAATGGCCGCGGAGTGACCTAAACCATTAAAATTAACCATTTGTTCAGCTAGAGATACGCCTTCTTCAAATGAGGATGATTTTAAAACAGCGAGAACTGGTGAAAGTTTTTCACGAGTTAAAGGTTCACTTGGTCCAACTTTCTTACAAGGAACGGCAAGGATTACTGTATTTGCAGGAACTTCAAAACCTGCTTGTTCTGCGATCCATTTCGCGGATTGACCAACAATATTTGGATTTAATTTGGCATTTTCAACTCCATCAGAATAAGCTTCATAACCAAATGTGAATTTTTCTAGTTTTGCTTTTTCTTCTTTCTTTGTAACAAAATAGACGCCGAATCTTTCAAACATCTTTTTTGTTTCATCATAAATTTCTTTATCAATAATGACTGCTTGTTCAGAAGCACAGATCATACCATTATCAAATGATTTAGAGATGACAATATCATTAACTGCTTGTTCGATGTTACATGATTTTTCCATGTATGCAGGAACGTTACCTGCTCCTACACCCATTGCAGGTTTACCACATGAATAAGCTGCTTTAACCATTGCGTTACCGCCGGTAGCTAAGATAGATGCAACTCCTGGATGATTCATAAGTTCACTAGTTGCTTCCATTGAAGGAACTTCAATCCATTGAATGCAATTCTTAGGTGCGCCAGCTGCAACTGCTGCTTCATAAACAATTTTAGCTGCCATAGTTGAACATTCCATTGAACTTGGATGGAATGAGAAAATGATAGGGTTTCTTGTTTTTAAACTAATTAATGATTTAAAGATAACTGTTGAAGTTGGGTTAGTAACAGGAGTAATACCGGCTAGAACTCCTAAAGGTTCCGCGATTTCAGTAATACCAGTTACTGGGTCATCTTTAATAATACCAACTGTTTTTAAGTGTCTTAAGTTATTGACAACATATTCGCATGCATATAAGTTCTTTGTTGCTTTATCTTCAAAGATACCTCTTTTTGTTTCTTTGACGGCAGCAAGAGCTAAAGTACCGTGATGGTCTAAAGCTGCGCATGAACATTTTGCGACGATATAATCGACTTGTTCTTGAGTGAATGTTTCAAATTCTTTTAAAGCTCCTTGAGCTTTAGTTACTAAATCATCAATCATTTCATGAACATTAATTTCTTTGTTTTCCATTTTTTTATAACTCCTTAATGTGTTGATAATTTCTTATCGATAAAAATATATCAAATATACAAATCAATGTATATAGATAATTTAGAATATTTCTATGAAAACGTTTTCATAAGAAAAAAAGAAAAATAATTTCTTTAAAAACTATTTTTCTTTGCTTAATTCTTGGTGCATTAAAATTTTAATGCCTTGGATAACGGCACTACCAGGTTCAGGAAGAATTCTTATAGTCATATTGAGAGCATTTTCTAAATATTCACGTATACCGGCTAAAAGGGCTCCGCCTCCACCGACTAATAAACCTGATTCAATTAAATCTGAAGCGACTTCTGGAGGAGTGAGTTCAAGACAATCTAATAAAGTATCAACAAGTACTTGGAAACAAGGTAAGATACATGATTTAATTTCAGCCGTCGAGATAACAACTGAATGAGGTAAGGAAGAAACGATATCAATTCCTGAAACTTCTAATAATCTATTTTCTGGGAAGAATTCGACAGATCCAATCTTCATCTTAATATATTCGGCAGTTTTAGTTCCAATTAAGATATGGTGGTTCTTTCTTAAATGTCTAATGATGGCATTATCAAGTTGTTGGCCTGAGAAAGAACAAGATTTAGAGATGATTGCTTCACCATTAGTTAATATAGATATATCAGAGATTCCTCCTCCTATATTTAATACAAGCGTGCCTTTATTAGCTGAGCCGTCTTTATTACCACCGATCGCGGTAAAATAAGAAGATGATTTAATAATGACATCCGCGCATTTTAATTTTCTTGCGACATTTCTTAAAGCTGATTTTTCAATTTGGGTTAATTCAGAAGGACAAGAAAAAATAAGAGTGGAATTCTTAACATATCTATTTAATTTTAAGTCATTAAATATTGCAGTTAAGAAACTTAATGTAGCAGGTCCATTCGCGATAACGCCATTTTTCATTGGTTTAATTACTTCAATTGAAGAATTAGTTTTACCTAGTAACTTAAAAGCTAAGTAACCATAACTTTCTACTTTATTATTTTCTTTATTAAAAGCAATAACAGTAGGCTCATTAAAAACGATTCCTTTTTTAGGAACATAAATAATGGTATTTGATGTACCTAGACTAATTCCAACAATCTTTTTCATAAGGCCTCCTGTCTAAAATATTCGTAAAACCTTCTATTTATATTTATTTTATTATTAAATCAATTAAATAAAAAGGTGATTTTTAAAAAATATGTATTTAATTAGTTTGTAAAGTGTTAAAATAGACGAGTAAAAAGGAGAAAACAAATGGCAAAGCAAATTTTTAGTTTAGACTTTGAAGGAAAAAAATTGAGCGTTGAAACTGGCGAAATTGCTAAGCAAGCAGATGGTGCTGTCTTAGTTCGCTTGAATGATACCGTGATTTTATCCACCGCATGTGGTTCAAATGAACCAAAAGATACAGACTTTTTCCCATTAACAGTTACTTATGAGGAAAAGCAATACGCAGTAGGAAAGATTCCAGGATCTTTCTTAAGAAGAGAAGGTAGACCAGGAGAACATGCTACTTTAACTGCAAGATTAATTGATAGACCAATTAGACCTATGTTCTCAGACGGATTCAGAAATGAAGTTCAAATTATTAATACAGTAATGTCTGTTGATCCAGACGCAACTCCAGAAATGGCTGCGATGTTTGGTTCTTCATTAGCGTTATGTATTTCCGATATTCCATTCGATGGCCCTATCGCTGGGGTTTATGTTGGTAGAGTTGATGGTAAATTCATCATTAACCCAACAGTTGAAGAAAAAGCAATATCAGATTTAAATTTAGCGGTCGCTGGTAGTGAAGATGCGATTAACATGATTGAAGCAGGTGCACAAGAACTTTCCGAAGATGAAATGGTTGATGCAATTATGTTCGGTCATGAAGCTATTAAGAAATTATGTAAATTCCAAAAAGAAATTGCAGTCCAAGTTGGTAAACCAAAAAGAGCAGTTTCTCTTTATGCAGTTGATGAAACAATCAATAAGACTGTAAGAGATATGGCTGAAGAAAGATTAGTCAAAGCTGTTTCTATTGTCGATAAACTTGAAAGATATGCACGTATTGATGAAATCGATAACGAAGTAAGAGAATTCTACAAAGCAAAATCTTATTCTGATGAAAAAGAAAAAGCGACAACAATTATGCAAGTAAATGATGTTCTTGAACACATTGTTGCAGAAGAAGTTAGAAGACTTATTACAGTTGATAAAATTAGACCTGATGGAAGAAAAGTAGATGAAATTAGACCTCTTGATGCTCAAGTCGATTTACTTCCAAGAGTTCATGGTTCTGCAATGTTTACTCGTGGACAAACTCAAGTTATCTCAGTTTGTACATTAGGTGCAAAAACTGATGAACAAATTTTAGATTCATTATCAGGTGAAGATACAAAACGTTGGATGCATCATTATAACTTCCCACCATTCTCAGTTGGTGAAATTGGTAGAACTGGTTCACCAGGAAGAAGAGAAATTGGTCATGGTGCTTTAGGTGAAAGAGCGTTATCTTACGTCATTCCATCAGAAGAAGAATTCCCATATACAATTAGATGTGTTTCTGAAGTTGTTGAATCAAATGGTTCTTCTTCACAAGCTTCTATCTGCGCTTCATGTATGGCTCTTATGGCAGCAGGTGTACCTATTAAAGCTCCAGTAAGTGGTATTGCAATGGGTTTAATTACATCTGGTCCATTAGATGGAAAACATCCATATACAATTTTAACTGATATCCAAGGTATGGAAGACCATTATGGCGATATGGACTTCAAGTGTGCTGGTACTCCAAAAGGTATTACTGCATTACAAATGGATATTAAGATTAAAGGTGTTACAAAAGAAATCTTCCAAGAAGCTTTAGCTCAAGCTCATAAAGCAAGAGCCCAAATTCTTGAAGTTATGTTAAAAGCAATTCCTGCTCCAAGAAGTGATGTAGGTAAATATGCACCTAAATTTGGACAAATGAACATCGCAGTCGATAAGATTAAAGATGTCATCGGTTCACAAGGTAAAGTTATTAATGATATCATTGAAAAATGTGATAATGTTAAGATTGATATTGATGACTTCGGTCATGTAGTAATTTATCACATGGATAGAGAACCAATTAACAAAGCTCTCAAGATGATTGAAAATATCGTTAAAGAAGCCAAAGTTGGTGAAGTTTATGAAGGAACAGTAGTAAGAGTTGAATCTTACGGTTGCTTTGTAAATTTATTCGGTGATTGTGATGGTTTATGCCACGTATCTAGACTTGATTGGGAAAGAGTAAATCATCCTCAAGATGTCGTCAAAGTCGGACAAAAATTAAAAGTTATTGTTACTGAAATTGATGAAAAGGGTAGAGTAAACGTTTCTCATAAAGAATTCGTTGAAAAGAAACCTAAAGAAAAGAAAGTTGAAAGTGCTCCATTAACAACTGAAGAATCTAAATAATTATTAGATATTAATCCCTGGAGTAATCTAGGGATTTTTATTTAATGAAGGAGGCAATATGAAATTTAAGCCAATTGTAAAAAGTTTGTTAGATACAGATTTTTATAAATTCAATATGAACCAAGTCATTTTCCATAAGCACACTGATGCAACGGGAGAATATCATTTTAAATGTCGTAATGAAGGTATTGTTTGGACAGAAGAAATGGTTATTGAAATCAATGAACAAATTGATCATTTATGCAGTCTTAAATTTAAAAAAGATGAATTAGATTATCTTCGTTCAATTCGTTTTATTAAGAATGACTATGTTGAATTTTTAAGATTATGGCATCCTATTAGAGAATATGTCGATTGCCATAAAGAAGGAGATAATTTAGTATGTATCGTTAAAGGACCTTGTTTCTCCGCGATGCAATTTGAAATTTATCTTTTAGAAATTATTAATGAAGTTTATTTTAGAACAAAATATGATTATGATGAATTAGTTAAAGGTGCAAGAATTCGTCTAGAAGAAAAGATAAAGAAATTAAATGATGGAACTTATACATTCCATTTTGCTGAATTTGGTTGTAGAAGAAGATTATCTTTTGAATGGCAAGAAGAAATGGTCCATGAACTAGTTACTAAAACAGATAAATGTGTTGGTACATCAAATGTTTATCTTGCGAAAAAGTTCAAAATTAAGCCTATTGGTACATTCGCTCATGAATTTGTTCAAATGTATCAAGGTTATCCAAATATTCCTCTTGCTTATACTAATCATCATGCATTAAAAGACTGGTTCGCGGAATATCAAGGTGATAATGGTACTGCTTTAACTGATACTTTGACAACTGACCTTTTCTTACTCGATTTTACTTTCTTAGATGCAAGTTGTTATTCTGGAGTAAGACACGATTCAGGAGATCCTTATGAATGGGGCGAAAAGATGATCGCACATTATAAGAAACTCCATATTGATCCAATGACTAAAACTTTAATGTTCTCAGATTCATTAAATTTTGATAAAGCTCAAAAGCTTTATGATTATTTTAAAGATAGAACTAAAGTAAGTTTTGGTATTGGAACATATTGCGCGAATGACACAGGTGTTGAACCTTTAAACATTGTTATTAAGTTACAAAAAATTAATGATCGTCCAGTGGCAAAATTATCCGATAACGATGGAAAAACTATGTGTTTAGATGATGATTATTTATCATATTTACGTCGTGCAGTTAACTATCGTATTAAAGAAGAAAAAACGTTAAAAGAATTAAATAAATAATTTTAAATACGTAGGAAGGTATGGCTTTATGTCATATTCCTACGTTTTTTTGCGTATTAACAAAAAAGTATAACGTTGTAAAATAAAATTGTATGCAAGAGAGGTTATTATATGAAAAAAATATTTAAAAAATTTAATTATCTTAACTACTATATTTAGTAGTTTAAACCTATATTCTTGTAATAATAATTCTATAAATGATTCTTTAAATGATGTAAAAACTAAATTAAAAGAAAGATTTAAAGTTGATGACTTTTTAAAAGTTAAACAAGATGAATTAATTTATGATTATTATGGAATGAAATATGATGAAGGTCTTGATGAAGTTTTACTTAGCGGTGATCCTTTTATAAATTTAACTAAAAAGCCTGAATATAATGAATATTATTCTGAAAGTAAAAATAAAGTTGATGATGTAATATATTTTTCACAACATGAATATTATTTTAACTACAATGGATATAAATATTATTCTAATGGATTCCTTAAAGAACCAATATATTTATATCCTAACGTAATTAATGATAAATATACTTTTAGTTTTAGATATATTACAAGTGGGACAAATCAAACGCTATATCCTTCATTTGCTGATGTTCTTGAATATAATGGAATCTATGGATATGTTTTTAAAGTATGCCAATTATCTTTCTTTCCACTTTATTTAACTCAACTTGCTTATAATACACCTAATTTCTCATTTGATATTTATTGTGTAGAAGATACTATCTATTATAGTGATGGAAAAACTTATAACGGTATTGTAAATATGTTTTTAATTCCTCAAGATAATAATTTCTCGAAAGAAATTGTTAATAAGATTTATGAGATTGGAGAAAATAGCTATCTAGTAGATTTAGATAAAATTAAAAATAGCAAATAAAAAAGTAGAAAATAATAATTTTCTACTTTATAAAACTTTCAATTAAGATAGAGCCATAACCAAATACTAATGCGGTTATAACTAATGTTAATACAATAATAAGAACGTCTTTGATGTTCTTTTTATTTTTGATTAAGTAGACTAGTCCTAACCCTGCATTACAAATTAAACCGGCAAGACAGGCGCCAAAACTTAATGATCCTTGTAAGAATAATTCTGTGATAATGACGCTAGAAGCGCAATTAGGGATTAATCCAACTAGTATTGATAAAACAGGTGTTAAGTAGTAATAAGACGTTAAAAATGAGCTTATTACGTCTTCACCAACATAATAGATAATTGTTCCAAATAACATATTAACGATAAAGATATAAATGAAAATCTTTAACGAATGAACGAATGGGTGAAGTAAATGTTCTTTAATAAATTGTAATTTTGTTTGTCTAGCATTTTCTTCAATATCATGATTACAGCAACCTTTTTGGATTACTTCTTCGTCATTTACCATTACTTCATCAAAACTTTGAGGTTTATTTACTTTATCTAAGATAAAATCTAATAAAGTACCAACTAAGAAACCAGCAATAAATTTAATTCCTAATAAAGGTAAGATATAAATCATTTTACTAGGATTAGATAACATCATTGGTAAAGCTTCATCACTACAAGTGATAAATACTGCAACTAATGTTCCAATAGTGATCTTCTTTTTTATAAACATGTCACTCGCGACAATTGAGAATCCACATTGAGGGATTAAACCAATCGCGGAACCAAATAAAGTCGATAATTTACTTTCTTTAACTACTTTAGTAGAAATTTTTCCTTCGATGAAGGAAATGATAATATTGAGAATAAAGACTACTGCGACAGCTTTTAAAGTGTCGAGAGTCGCGTCAAGAAATACGTCTAACATGGAACCTCCTTATTTTAATAATGAACAATCTGAACATATACCATAGATTGTTGTTAAATTGTTGTTTACGCTGAATTTATGTTGTTTATAGATATGGGCAATAAATTCATTCGCATCTTTACATGGTAAATGAATTAATTTGCCACAAGAAATACATTTAAGATGAAAGTGATTGTTAGAGCAATCATTTTCGATGTATTGATATTCATAATTAGAAGAAAGTTCATTAAATGTCTTTCTTATCGTTCCATTATCTTCAAATAGATTTAATAAACGATAGACGGTGGCTTTAGAAATTTTACCATCAACTAATTTAAGAATCTTTGGGGCAGAAATAGAATAACCTTTTTCTTTATATAAGATCGATAATAATAATTCTTTTTGATTTGTTTTATATTCCATATCTTTCTCCAAAATTGAGACTAAGTCTCAAAACGAGATATATAATAATATATCTAAAAGTGAAGTACAAGTAAAATTTAAAAAAACATCTATTTTTGTGTAATAGATGCTTAGTAAAATAAATTGAAGAAAAGTAATAAAAAAGTTCGATACCGAAGTACCGAACTCAAATTACCTAATGGAGCGAGCGACGGGAATCGAACCCGCGTATCAACCTTGGCAAGGTCGTGTTCTACCATTGAACTACGCTCGCATGTCACAAGCAAGTATAATTATACACTAGTATTTTTATATTGCAAGCATTTTTTTAAAAATTGATAATTTTTTTTGAAAATTGCTGTTTATCTGAACTTCTCTAAGGTTTTAGGTAAGAAATCTTAGAAAATAAATAGTCTGACTAGCAGACTATTTATTGTTAACGACAAATTCAATAATATCGCTTGAAGGAATATAACCTATATTAGCTTTTTTTAATTCTCCATCTTTTAATAAGATTAAAGTTGGAATTGATTGAATGCCATATCTAGAAGCAATTTCATGTAAATCATCAACATTTACTTTTAAGACTTTAACATCTTTTAATTCATCCGCTTCTTCAGCTTCTTCTAATTGAGGAGCAAGCATTCTACAAGGTCCACACCAAGGAGCCCAGAAGTCAACTAAGACTAAGCCTTCTTTAATTAATTCATCGTATTGGGAAATAGATTCAACTTGTGTATGCATAATTTTGTTCCTTTCTAACTTGATTATATCAAGAAATTAATTATAAGGTAAAGAATTACCATATGTAAAGGGAAAAATAAGTAAGAGGAATACTTAAACCATTTTGCATTATATCCTCTTTGTCCGTTATAAAACATAAATAGGACACAGGTAAATATCGAATAGATTTGGATGGACATCATATTAGAAAATAGTCCATGGGAATTCCATACTGGATTTAAGAAATAAATAATTAAGGAATAAGTAATAAATAAAATAGATTGGGTTGCGTTTCTTAAAGTTAGAAAATAACTTGAATTCATAAATGTATCTTCATCTAATCCTTGTAAGGTAATTACATTCTTCGCGATTAGATTACTTAATTTATAACCTAGATAGAATATCGCGATAGTACATATTCCATATAGATTATAATCATATTTTAAAGGAATTATATCTAAGGCGGTAAGGACAGTTACGCTTATCGGGAGAAGGGATAATAATTTAAAATACTTAGGTGTTTTTTCTAAGAAATAAATCATTAATCCTCCGATAAATAAAGTGGTGATTGGATTACCGATATATTGTCTAAATAAAATAAAATAAGCTAAATCCATCGCTAGAGAAATACATAATAATCTTGCAAGATATTTAATAGGTGATTTAGTATGAATCATTCCTTCAATTAATAAGAAACAAAAGATAATAAAACTAAATCGTCCGATTATTCTAAAGATGGTGTAGGTGTTTTCGTTATACCAAGATAAGCTATTTTGTTTATTTAAGGTAATTAAAATGGCCATAAAATGATCGATAATCATAGAAATATAGCCGATGATTTTTAATGTGAAACCATTAATAAATTGATAAGATTTTTCTTTCATAAGTGACCTCTTATAGTATTTTATAATGTTAAACATTAAATTAAAATTAAAAAAGCGTTTTTCAACGCTTATCTTAATATTATAAATTGAGATTGAATTAGTAATACACTTATATATGATAATAAATTATTAGTCATATGGGCAGTTATTGATGTAGTTAAAGATTGTTCTTTTTCATAAGCAATCGAGAATATTAAACCAGAAATTATATAAGAAGGTAAATTTAATAATTCAGTTATCATTTGTTCTCCGGTGGCAGTAAATACTTTACTTGAAAGGAAGATTGAATGTAATAAACCAAAGAATAATGCTGAAACGATATGGGCAAGAATTCTATTCTTTTTATATAATGCACCAAATAAACCTAATCGATAAGTAACTTCTTCACAAATTGGAGCGAGTATGACTACAGCGATAAACATTAATAAAGGTTGAGAATGGACCATTACAACTATCGCCGATTGATTTTCATTTGAAGGAGTATTAGGCGCGAGAGCTTGAATAAGCATATTAACTAATACTTGCGCGAGAATAACGATTATTCCAAATAATAAACCGTAAAGAACCTTCTTTATTTTGGTAAAATCACTAAAGATTCTTTTAATTAAATCTCGACCAAGAATGAATAATAAGCTAACTAATAATAAAGAATATGATCCGACATTAACAATGACATTTAAAGTAGTTACTAGTGACGTAGAGGCGCTACTAGTGTCGATAATAGAAGTAATAATGACTGAAATTATTGTCGAAAATACTGATAAACCTAACCAGCCAGTTACAAATAAAATTAAATTTTGATATAAAGGTATTTCAATAACACCTGATTCACTTTTTTTATTGAATTCCATATTTTTACACCTCGGAGTTATTTTATACTAAGTGATAAGAAAAGGCTATTAATAAATAGTGAATTTTATCTTTTTAAAGGTAAAATATTTTTATATAATATTAGTGCTTAAGAAAACTTCTCCTTAAGAAAATATTAAATAAAGAAAAAAAGAAATTATGTATCAAATAAAAGAAAAATATGTAAATGAAATAGTTATTAACAAGTCTCGTTTTATCGGTGTTTTACTTCCTTTAAATGATGAAAGTGAAGTGAAGAATATTCTTAAAGATTTAAATAAAGAATATCCAAAGGCGACTCATTATTGTTATGCTTATAAAGTTAACGGCAAAGAAAAATCTTCTGATGATGGTGAACCAAGTGGAACAGCCGGTCGCCCAATCTTAGAATTTTTAAATAACGTTAAATTAGAAAATGTAATTCTAGTAGCGATTCGATACTTTGGAGGTATTAAACTAGGTGCTGGAGGACTTCTAAGAGCCTATGTTGATACCTCCAAAGGAGTTTATGAAAAAGCGATAAAATACGAAGTTATTGAATATAATACGTTTGAAATAGAAACAGAATATAAATATTTTGATTCAGTAAGAAATTATTTACAAAAAGATGGTATAATTGAAAATGTTAGTTATGAAGAAAAAATAATTATTTATTATGCTTTTATTTCTTTAGATATAAATGAATTAAACGATATTACTAATGGAGATATTAAGGTAAAAGAAGTCGGCAAAAAGATAGTATTTAGAAAGGTGAATTAAGATGGAAGAAAATAAATGTGAAAATTGTTCTGGAAATTGTTCTTCAGAATGTTCAGGTAACTGTGAAGGTTGCTCTGGCAAAAAGAAAATACCTTATTTTGAACTAAATGATAAATCTAATATTAAATTAGTTTTAGGTGTTATTTCTGGTAAAGGTGGAGTAGGTAAATCATTAGTTACTTCTTTACTCGCGGTTAAACTTAATTCTTTAGGCTTAAAAGTTGGAATTCTAGACGCGGATATAACTGGCCCAAGTATGGGTAAATCATTTGGGATTAAAGAAAAAGCTTATCAAGATAATGGTTTAATTTTACCTTATGTTACGAAAAAAGGTATTAAAGTTATTACGACAAATATGTTACTCGATAACGATGAAGATCCTATTGTTTGGAGAGGCAGTATGATTTCTTCTTTAATTGGACAATTCTATAAAGATGTTCGTTGGGAAAAATTAGATGTCTTATTAATCGATATGCCTCCTGGAACTAGTGATGTAAGTTTAACAATTTTCCAACAAATTCCTCTTGCAGGGATAGTAATGGTTACTACTCCTCAAGATTTAGTTTCTTTAATTGTTAAAAAATCTATTCACATGGCTGAAACAATGGATATACCATTACTTGGATTAGTTGAAAATATGTCTTATGTAGTTTGCCCAAATTGTGAAGAAAAAATCTATGTATTTGGTTCTCATTCAAAAGAAGAAATTGAAGAAAAATATTCTTATCCATTACTTGGAAGAATTCCTTTTGATCAAGAGATTAATACATTAGTTGATAAAGGTTGTATTGAAGATTTTTCTAAAGATTATTTAGATGATCTTGCGACTTCTATTAACGAATTATTAGGAGAAATTGATTATGAATAAATATGCATTAAATAGAGAAAAATTAATTAACGTACTCGATGATAAATCAATTGTCGTACTTTATTCTGGGGCATTAAAACAAATGTCATATGATGAAAGTTATCCTTTTAAAGTGAATACAAACTTTTATTATTTAACTGGCATTGATCAAGATAACGTTTATTTAGTTATTTCTAAATTAAAAGGGGAAGTAAAAACTAGTTTATATATCGCAAAAAACGATGAAACTTTAATTAAATGGGTTGGTGCTAGTTTATATCAAGATGAAGCTAAAGAAATTTCTGGAATTAATGAAATACATTATCTAGACGAATTTAATAGTGATTTAATTAAATTAGTCAGTAAAAAATCTTTTAAAAATGTCTATTTAGATTTAGAAAAAATTGATTTTGATGGACAAGTTCATTTCGGTTATAAACTAAAAGATTTAGTTAATGGAATCGATTATTCAAAGACAATTAAAGATGTTTATCCTTTAATTACTCGTTTAAGAGGCGTTAAAGAAGATTATGAAATTGAAGAATTTAAAAAGGCTGTTGATATCACTAATAAAGCTTTAAATAAATTGATGGAAAATTTACCTTCATTAAATTATGAAAACGAAGTTAGAGGCTTATTTGAAGGGACAATTAGAGCGTTAGGTAACTCTGATACTTCATTTGCGACTATTGCTGCGAGCGGAAAAAATGCCGCGACATTACATTATTCTTCTGATAATGAACCTTTAAAGAAAGATGGCATGATCTTACTTGATTTAGGGGCAGAATTTCATAAATATCACGCGGATATATCAAGAACTTATCCTTGTGATGGTGTTTATAAAGGAAAAGAAAAAGAGATTTATGAAATCGTTTTAGGATGTAATAAATATATAATTTCTTGTATTAAACCTGGTGAAACCTTAAGAAGTTTACAAAATAAAACTGTTGAATATTTAGCTTCTGAATGTCTCAAACATAACTTAATTAAAGAAAAAGAAGAAATTAAAAATTATTATTTCCACGGCATTTCTCATCATATTGGTTTAGATACTCATGATCCATACCCTTCATATAATGAAGCGTTAGTTCCAGGAATGATTATTTCTTGTGAACCTGGCTTATATTTTGAAGAATTAGGAATTGGAGTACGTATTGAAGATGATATCTTATTAACTCGTGAAGGTAATATTAATCTTTCACAAGATATTATTAAAGAAGTTAGTGATATTGAAGCTTATATGGCTCAATTTAAGAAATAGATTTTTACGGGGGATATATGAAAAATAAAAAGAATATTTTATTAGTTTTAAGCTTAATAACTACATTTGTTTCTTGTTCTCAAGTTCCTTCTTCTAGTAAGGAAAGTTCTTCAAGTAACGTTACAACAAGTTCTTCTAGCGAATCTTCTTCTAGTGACGTTATGACAAGTGAAGAAATTAGTTCATCTAGTAGTGAAGTAAGTTCTTCTAGCTCAAAAGAAAAAATTAATACTCATGAAAATGACGATACTTTATATTATCGTAACGTTAATACTTCGTTAGAAGGAGAAGATTTTATGACTTCGATTTATAATGTAATTTCTAAAGATACTAAAGATGTTACTTATAAAGGGGCATGGACGGCTTTTAAAACAACAGATATTAAACCTGGAACAACAAATATTATTTATGATATGTATTCAAATTATGAATATGAATGTGGAGGAAGTAAACAAGGGGCTAATTATAAAAAAGAAGGCGATAGTTATAACCGTGAACATACTATTCCTCAATCTTGGTTTAATGAACAATCTCCAATGAAAGCTGATTTATTTCATCTTTATCCAACCGATGGATATGTAAATAATATTAGGAGTAATTATCCTCATGGAAATGTCGGAACTGTTTCTAAAACTTCGGAAAATGGTTCAAAATTAGGAACTTGTACTAGTGCTTATTATTCAGGAACTGTCTTTGAAGTTCTTGATGAATATAAAGGTGATTTCACACGAAGCTATTTATATTTCGCGGTTAGATATATGAATAAAGTAGGGTCCTGGGGAAGCGGCGCGGATGTTGTTTTTAAAGGATCTTTTCCTTATTTAACTTCTTTTGCGATTGATACTTATATTTCTTGGTGTAAGATTGATCCAGTTTCTGAAAAAGAAATCTTACGTAATGAAGAAGTATATAAATTACAAAATAATCGAAACCCATTTATTGATCATGAATCCTGGATTTATAAAATTTGGGATACATCGTATTATAACGAATTTATCGCATAATAAAAGACGTGTTCATCGTGAACACGTCTTTTGTTTTTTTTTTAAGCGAGTACATTAGTCGCGCAGAGGATAATACCAACGATTGCAACTAAGAAACAATAAAATGAGAAATAATATAATTTTCCTCTTTTAATGACTCCGTAAAGTAATTTTAATGATAGATAAGTAACAATACCTGCAATAACGATACCTAAAGCATATTGCCATAAAATATTACTTTCTAAGATAATATCGCCTTTAATTACTTTAATAACTTCAAGTAAGAAACTACCTGCAGTTACTGGAATAAATAATAAGAAAGCAAATTTAGAAGATGATTCATCATCTTGACCTACTGCTTTTCCACCAGTAATAGTTATACCACTTCTTGAGATACCAGGAAGAACGCCGATAGCTTGGAATATACCGATAATTAATGCGTCATACCATCTCATATCTTCAAGCTTTTTATGACGTTTAAAAAATTTACAAACTAAGATAATAATACCTGTAATAAATAAGAAGAAGAAAACCCATATTAAACTTAAAGAATCAATTTTATCTGAGAATAAAACTCCGATTATTCCAGCTGGAACGGTACCAACTATTAAGAAGAGTAATAATTTTGCATTGAATTTATCTTCTTCTGTTTTTTCTTTAAAAAAGAGAAATTTCCACGTTCCAACAATGATGGCGAGAAGATCTTTCCAATAATAAACAATAACTGCGACTAAGGAACCAAAATGTAAGAAAATCGCTAAAGAGAGGAAACTACCATTTGTATCAACGTTAAGAATAGAAGAGAAAATTCTTAAATGACCAGAAGAAGAAATTGGTAAAACTTCTGCAATACCTTGAATTATGGCAAGGATTATAAATTTTAAAAATTCTGGCATGATTATTTTTTCTCCTCTTTAATAACTTCTTTCATTGAAGCAAGTAATGAAGTAACATTGGCAATATCAGTAGGAACAACTATTTTTGTTGAAGAAGATTGAGAGATTTTTTCTAATGCTTCAAAGCCTTTTAAAGTGACATATGCGGCATTAGGATTAGCTTCATTAATCATTCTCATACCTTTTGCCTGCGCTTCATAAACTTCTAAGATAGCTTGAGCTTGACCTTGTGCTTCTGTAATCATTTGGGTCTTTTTAGCTTCGGCACGAAGAATCGCAGATTCTTTTTCACCTTGAGCTTGTAAAATCGCGGCTTGCTTTTGTCCGTCTGCTGTTAAAATAGCTTCACGTTTTTGTCTTTCAGCACGCATTTGTTTTTCCATTGCTTCTTGAATGTCACGTGGAGGAAGAATATTCTTTAATTCAACACGGTTTACTTTAATGCCCCATGGGTCAGTTGCTTCATCTAGAATTGTTCTCATTTCTTGGTTAATTGTGTCTCTAGAAGTTAATGTTTGATCTAATTCTAAATCACCAATTAAGTTTCTTAAAGTAGTCGCGGTTAAATTTTCAATTGCTTGCATTGGTCTTTCAACACCATAAGTATATAATTTTGCATCAGTAATTTGAAAATAAACAACTGTATCAATTTGCATAGTAACGTTATCTTTAGTAATAACAGGTTGAGGAGGGAAATCCGCGACTTGTTCTTTTAATGTAATAGTATTTATTTTACGATCAATAAATGGTGTAATGATGTGAGGTCCAGCCGTTAAAGTAGTTTTATATCGACCAAGTCTTTCAATAACTACTGTTGATGCTTGAGGAACAATCACAATACATTTAATTAAAACGATGAGTAAGAAAAAGACAAGTATGCAAGCGAATACAATTCCAACGATACCACCTGCACTCATAAAAATATTTAATTTCATAATTTACAATCCCCTTAATTTTTCTTTGTAACAATTAATTTATTACCTTTAATTTCTTTGATGACGACTATTTCATCTTTTTTAAATTGGACGTTATCATCGACTGCAATAGTCCAAATGACATCTCTAATTCGCGCTTCACCATATTCTAATAAAGAAACACCTTTAGTTAATTTTATTTCTTGACCAATTAATGTATCGGCATTAGTTGGTGATTTTTTAAATTTTAAGATTTTATCTTTAAATAAAAATTTAGATAAAAAGAGTAATAAAGCTGAACTAACGACAAAGACGACAATTTGAATCCAATATGGCACAGAAAATAAAGCGAGAATAAATGAAATTATTGAAGCTCCGCTGAACCAAATTGAAACGAGTTGAGTAGTCGATATTTCAACTAAAAGAGTAACAATAAAGATAATCGTCCAGAAGACAATCCATGTAATATTACTATCTAATATATTTGTTAATATCATATAAACAAGCCTCCTTTTTATATTATATATTAAAGTGTGTAAAATAAAAACTAGAAAAAATTAAAGATAGGCAATATTACGCTTTTTATTAGCTTTTTAAAGCAAAAAATCTAATATTTAGAATTGTTATTTTATTAATTTAATCTTATAATTATTTTATCAAAAGGAGATTGTTATGGAAAAAGGTTCAGGACTACTCGTCCATATTTCTTCTTTACCAAGTAGACATGGTATTGGTACTTTTGGTAAAGAAGCACATTCATTTATTAGATTCTTAAAGAAATCAAATCAAAAATATTGGCAAATGCTCCCATTAAATCCAACTTCTTACGGTGATTCACCATATCAAAGTTTCTCAGCTTTTGCCTTAAATCCATATTTTATTGATCTTGATATCTTAGTTAAGGAGGGACTATTAACTAAGGAAGAAGTACGTAAAATTAGAGGTGGCACAAATAAGAGATATTGTGATTACGGAAAAATTTATTCCGAAAGATTTGATATTTTAAGAAAAGCATACGAAAGAGGATATGCTAAAGAAGAAGAAAAAATTCAAAAATTCTATAAAAAACAAAAATATTGGATTGAAGATTATGCTTGCTTTATGTTAATTAAAAACATGCACGGAGGTAAATCTTTCCAAGAATGGAAACGTGATTATCGTTTACATAAGAAAAAAGCTGTTCAAGAAGCAAAATTAAGTCATATTGAAGATTATAAATTCTGGATTTATGTTCAATACAAAGCTTATGAACAATATTTAAAATTAAAGAAACACGCAAATAGAGCCGGCATTAAGATTATCGGTGATATGCCAATCTATGTTTCATTAGATTCCGCGGATGTATGGGCTCATCCACATTTATTTATGTTAGATAGAACTAGACGTCCTACTAAAGTAGCTGGTGTACCACCAGATTTCTTCTCTACAACAGGTCAATTATGGGGCAATCCAATCTATGATTGGGAAAAGAATAAGAAGACTCATTATTCTTGGTGGAAACATAGAACTAAAGCGATGGCTAAATTATTTGATGCATTAAGAATTGATCACTTTAGAGGTTTTGAAGCTTATTGGTCCATTCCATATGGTGAAGAAACTGCCATTAATGGTGAATGGGTCGATGGACCTAAATATGATCTTTTCGAAGCGATTAATCCTTTCGCGAAGAAATGTCAAATTATTGCCGAAGACTTAGGTGTTATTACTCAAGGAGTAAAAGACTTAAAAGAAAAATGTGGTTTTCCAGGTATGAAATTACTTCAATTCGCCTTTGGTGATTACGAAAGACATTTAAATGGTAATTATTATGCTGATGATCCAAATGAATGTAAAGGACCTGATTTCTCTAAATGTAAAACACAAAGAGAATTTAAAGAAGCTAAATTATTAAATCCATTCTTACCTCATAATTATGAAGAGAACTGTATTGCTTATATCGGTACTCATGATAATGATGTTATGGCATCTTTCTTAAATGAAAATCCTTCTTTAAAACCTGCGATGAAAGATTATTTATGCATTACTAGAGATGAAGATATCTTAGATACATTAATTGGTTCATTAATGAGATCAAGAGCGAATGTCGTTATCTTTACTCCACAAGATTTATTACATATGGGAGCTGAATCAAGAATTAATACTCCTGGTAAAGCTTCAGGTAACTGGCAATTTAGATTCTTAAAATCTGATTTTTCTAAAGAATTATCCGCGCGTTTATTCGCGATGAGTAAAGAAGCAAATAGATAGTAAAAAAAAGAGAAGTTCATTATGAGCCTCTCTTTTTTAGTTGTTTATTGGAATTAGAATAGAAAATACGCTTCCGACATTTTCTTTTGATACGACGTGAATTTGCCAAGAATGTAATTCAATAATCTTTTTCGTGATACTTAAGCCTAGACCAATTCCCTTATTTTTATGTGTTGTATCACCTTGATAATATTCATCAAAGATATGTTCTAGTACGCTTTCGTTCATGCCGATACCAGTATCTGAAAAAGATACTAAATAACCAGTTTGAATTTGATTCGCGGTAATAGTGATTTTACCTTTATTTGGAGTATATTTAATCGCATTATTTAAAATATTAATCCAGATTTCTTTAATTAATTCTTTTTCAGCCATGATTTTAGCGTGGATTAAATTTATTTCAATCTCAAGTTCTTTTGCTTCGATTTGAGGATAAAGAACTAAAGCTGATTCTTCAATTGATTCATCTAGATATACTTCTTCTTTATTTAAAACATAACTATCAGTATTTAGTTTAGATAATAAGAAGGTGGAATTAGCGAGATTTGATAATCTCACACTTTCAGAATAAATAATTTTTAAATATGATTCTTTTTCTTCTTCTGATAGATCTTTATTATTAAGTAATAATTCAGAATATCCTTTAATTGAGACGATTGGAGTTTTAAATTCATGAGAAAAATTTCTAATAAAGTCCTTTTTTAAAAAAGAAATAGAATTTAATTCTTCATTAACAAGGTTAATATTTTCAGCCGTTTGTTTCATGTAAGGTTCTCTTACTTTCGCGGTGATTTTTTTAGTGAAATCACCTTTTCCCATCGCTTGAAGGACTTCTTTTTCTTCTTTTAAGAAATTATCCATATTTTTAGTTAATAATCTTGTTGTAATTAAACTTATTACGAAACAACATACAAGAAGAATGATCGAATATAAAGAAAAATCAATCTTATTAAGTGGAACATAACATACAACAAGAATCATAGAGATTCCATATGTTAAGATGGAAGCAAAAAAGAAAGAAAGAATTACGATGATAGGAAAACGGAAGAAATAAGAATTAAAACGTTTAATTTTATTTTTTATTTCTTTCTTTTTATTTGTCATTTCTTATACCTCGATAACCAATACCCATAATTGTTTGAATGCCAATTTCAGGGAATGGTTCAATCTTTTTTCTGATTTTTAAGATGAATACTTTGATAATTGATTCATCTGTATCAGAATTTACACCCCAGAATTCATTGAATAATTGATATTTAGTAAATGATTTTTCTGGATAAGAAAGTAACTTATAGAGAATATCAAATTCAGTTTTAGTTAAAGACACGCTTTCATGCGTTACGACATTAGAAACCGTATTAGTTGTTGAATCGATTAAGACATCTTTTACTTGAATCTTTTTATCAGTGACAATCTTTAATCTTCTAAAGATTGCTTTTACACGAATGATTAATTCTTGAGTATCAATTGGTTTAACTAAATAATCGTCAACTCCTAAATCAAAAGATAAGGTTTTATCTTCAATTGAACCTTTTGCAGTGACCATAATGATAGGAATATTTTTATTTTCGGAACGAATTTCTCTAATCATTTCATTACCGTTAACGCGAGGCATCATTTCATCACAAATAATCATATCGACATGACCGTCATAATATATATCTAATGCCCTTTCTCCATCTAACGCGGTAACTACTTCATAACCTTCCTTTTCTAGAATGGTCTTAATGAGTTTAACAATATTTATTTCATCATCAACAACTAAAATTCTCATAATCTTTCACCTCGTTAACATTATATTATTATTAAGTAAATGAAAAGTAAATTTATTTTAGTCTTTACCTCATTTTTACTTTGTATTTACCTTCTATTAACCAAATTTATTTTTAAATATTAGTGCGAGGAGGATAAGTCGATGAAACATAAATTAATCAATATTAAAGATAATAATTTATCTAATGAAGTTAGTTATACAATCAATTCTTATTTTGATGAAGATAATAGTGAAGATTTTATGAAAACTAGAAAAGTTGAATATTCCACTTATTCTCGTAAAGAAGAATATCAAGACTATTTTAAAATCGAACAAGTAAATAAATTTACTTCACAAGATATTAATTTATATTTAAAAGGGAAAAATAATTATATTGATTCTCTTGCTCGAACGAAAGAATTAAAAAGAATTTATTAGGTGATATTATGGTGAATGATCCTTACGCAGTACTTGGAATAGATAGAAATGCCACTGAAGACGAAATAAAGAAAGCATATCGTAAACTAGCTAAGAAATATCACCCTGATTTAAATCCTGGCAATAAAGAATATGAAAAGAAAATGGTCGAAATTAATGAAGCGTATGAGATGTTAACTTCGCCAAATAAAAATCAATATTCTGCTTATCAAGGTAGTAATTCTTCAACACAATCTAATCCTTATCAAAATGGTGATGTTGGTTTTGATTTTGCTGATTTTTTCTATAATTATTCTCGTCAAAATGAGTATATTGAACTTAGAGTTGAACCAGGCGACTATCAAGAAATTATTGATGCGATTAATTTTGCTTTACAAGGTAATCTCGATATGAGTTTAAAAGTATTAAATGAAGTACCTTCTTATTCTCGAAATGGAAGATATTATTTTGTTGTGTCTTTTATTCTTTATCAAAAAGGTGATTATGAATCTAGTTTAAATCAAATTAGAGAAGCGTTAAATATTGAACCGGATAATCATAAATATCAATCTTTTTATCGTTTAGTTTATCAAAAGATAACTTCTAATTATCGCTTTAATTCAGAAGTTCGTTATGTTAAATTTTCTTTAGGAAGAGTCTTTCTTGGTTTTATTTTATCAATCCTTTTATTTAATGGATTAATTCTTTTATTAAGTTTTCTTTTTAGAGGTGGTAGATAATGGAAAATATCTTATGCATTGATTTAGGTACAAGTTATATTAAGGCTAGTATAATTCAAGATGGTAAGATAACTAAGATTATTAATGAAAATGAAGAAGATACTTTTTTATCTTCTTTATTTATTGATGATAATAAAGTTATCTTTGGTGAAGAAAGCTTAAAAAGATCTTCTTCAAATTATAAAAATTATTTTGAAGCGATGAAGATTAATCTTTCTTCTTCCTTTAAAAGAGAAATAGATGGTGAAATTATAACTAGTAAAGAACTTATTGCTTTATTATTAAAAAGAATTAAGTATTTAGGAGAAAATTTAATTAATCATAAAATTGAGAAAGCATATTTAAACGTACCTAATTTATTTACTTCTTTAGAAAGAAAAGAACTTCTAAAAGCAGGAGAACTTGCTTCTCTTAAAATTGAAAAAATATTTAATGAATCTATTTTAGGGCCAATTTATTATTTAAAAGATAAAGATGAAGATAACAAACATTTTCTTTCGATTGATTTTGGTGCAGGATATCTAGATATTTCTTGTAATGAAATCTTTAATGGAGGAGAAGAAACTCTTGGAGTAAATAAATCTCCTCGTTTAGGAGGAATTGATTTAGATCAAATTATTGTTAATCTTGTCAAAGAAAAATTAAATCGTGATTATGAAGATTTAGTTCTTGATAATGATCAGATTTTAAGAATATTTAATGAAGCTCGTCGCGCGAAAGTTTATTTATCGACCCATAACGAAGCAACGATATATATTCCTTTTATTAATGATAAAGATGGAAACAGTAAGCATATATCTTATTCAATAACTTTAGAAGAATTTAAATATGCATGTAAAGACGTTATTACTTCTTTAAAAGAAGAAATTAGTTATACTCTCCTTTCTGGGGGAATTTCAATAAATGAGATTGATTATATTTTTCTTAATGGAGGTAGTTTTTCGTTACCTTTTATTAAAGAAGAGATTGTCTCTTTATTCCCTGAAGAAAAGATTATCTATTTAAATAAAGAAGATACCTTAAATGGATTATTATATTTAGCTTCGAGTAAAGATTATTTAACACTCGATATTTTAACTTTACCTATTAAATCTTATAATGAAAGATTAATGGGAGTTGAAAGATTAAAAGCAAGTTCTAATTTACCTTTATCTACTTGCATGGTAGTAACAAAATCTTTTCTTGAATTAAGACAAGGTAATGCATCTTATTTTGGTAATAATTCTTTATTATATAAAATAGATAAAAAAGAAATTACTAAAGAAAGAGTCGCCATCGTTAATTTATATGTCGATAGTAATGGTATTTTAAATATTTATTATCAGAATGAAAAAGGTGATTACGTTCTTTATGAAAAAGAAAAAGATGATAAAGAAAGTGAAAGTAGTTCTTTTATTGAGAAATTAAAAATTGAAATTGAATAACAATTTTAATAGAATATTTCTAGGTGATTAGATGAACAAAGATAGTGAAAAAAGATTTTCAATTTTAAATACAATTGTTAGTTCTGGAAATGAAGATGAATTAAAATTTTTTATTGATAACAATCAAGATTTATTAAAAGTTGATCCACTTTTATTTATTTCTCAACATATAATGTTTTATGCATTAAAAGAACAACCTTCTAATGTTCTTTCGGTAATTGATCATTATAAGAATGCTCCTTATATTTCGATGGAAGTAGAAGATTTTTTAAATGAACTAAAAGAAAAATTTCAAAAAGAATATGATAAAAAAGATAAGAAGTTTAATGTTGAAAACGTTGAACCTTATTTATTATCAAAAAATGAAGCAAAGATGCTTAGAGCTTTAAGTTATCTTTCTAATGTTAACATTCGTAATTTTTTACCTTTAGTAAAAGAATTCCTTCTTCTTAACGATATCGCTTATAAATATAAGACCTTGGCTTTATTTATCTTAGTCGAACAAAAAGTTGATGAAGTTATAAGCGTTTATAAAGAAGGAGAAATTTTAAAAATTAATCCAATCAATTTAAAATTACCTTTTGATAATGAAGTTTATATTGAAGCAAAGGATTATTTTTCTAAGACTTGTGATTCTAGTTTATTCGATACTGCTTTAGAAGCACTTAATACGGTACACATTAGAACTTTTCCTGATACTATTTTAGAAGAATATAATCCTCATTTAATTGTTGATCTTTGTATCGACGTTGTTAGAAAGATGATATTAGGTAATACATTAGGAGAAGAAATTAAAGAAAAATATAATCTAGATGATGAAGAATTCTTAGATATTCTAGAAAAAATTAATGCTATTTTAATAAGTTAACAACTAAATAGATTATTAAAAATGAAAAAATATAAAAAAAGAAAAATAATTGTTGATAATTTTTAACTTTATGATATTATTAATTACGCTGGTTGTTGGCTCCTTAGCCAAGTTGGTAAGGCAACTGACTGCAACTCAGTGACCATCGGTCCGAATCCGTTAGGAGCCTCCAGTTAATTAAAAAAAAGTTAACAAGAATTAAAAAAATGCTTGCAAAACTTATTCAGTTAGTTTATTATATTAAAGCGTGTTGTGCGCTAATAGCTCAACTGGATAGAGTGTCAGACTACGAATCTGAAGGTTGCGAGTTCGATTCTTGCTTAGCGCGCCAGTTACTATCGGGAAATAGCACAGCTTGGTAGTGCACCTGTTTTGGGAACAGGGGGTCGCAGGTTCAAATCCTGTTTTCCCGACCATTTATATATTTGGGGCCGTAGCTCACCTGGGAGAGCGCCTGATTTGCATTCAGGAGGTAGCGAGTTCGATCCTCGTCGGCTCCACCATTATATGTAAGTTTAAGCTTTGATATTTTGTATCAAGGCTTTTTTTGTGCTGAAAATAAGTATTTTTTTAAGTCCACCAATTTTCACCAGAGGGGCTTTAGCCCATACTTTAATTTATTTTTTATACTTCTTCTAGCATACTCAGAAATACTTAATCCAGAGATTCGATATTTCTGACAATGTTTGTACCTTTCTTGGTCACTATAACGATGATGTTTAAGTTCCATAAGTAAAAACCTCCTAGCTTCATCACTAAGAGGTTAGCGTATATTTTGTCATTGTATAATGGTGTTAATTTTATTAGTCTATAAAATTTAAGTTTTTTCTTAAGGCATAAGGATAGACAAATATACTTAATATCGCGGCTATTATTGTCGCGGCGATAATGGTAAATATAACACATACCATAGCGAGAACGAATAAAAATATTTTCATGACTATTAAGAATATTAATCCATCGAAACTTGCTTCAAAAATGATTCCTGGTAATTTAATAAAACCAAATGAAGCTATTTCTAACCATAGATCAGGAATAAAAGTGTTATTTAGCGTTACTGTCGCGGTGAATGAATATCCTAATACTCCTAGAATAATAAATGAAATGCCTGAAACAGGATTATTTTGAACAAATGATATTATCGCAAAAATGAGGAAGATCATTCCTACTATCGTTCCAAGAATGAAAGATTTTTTTTTTTCTTTTTGAATTCTTCTTTTCTAACTAATTCATTCAATTCTTTTTGTCTTTTTTCTTCTTGTAGTTTCTTTTTGTAACATTCATCACATAATGTAATTTGTTCACTAACGGTGTGATGTCTCTTACCAGTTCTAACTGATTTAGTAATAGTTACAAAATGTAATTCAGAAGAATTATAGATGAATTTATTACATTTACTACAACTTGCTATTGGAGAAGGTGCATTATTTACTACTTCTTTTTTAACTTCATTATCATCGCTTTTGTTATTCTCATTATCATTTAATAATTCATCATAACTACAAGATAAAATATCACATATTTCTTTTATTGTTGTAATAGATGGCTCTGCATCATCATTTTCCCATCTCGATACTGCTTGATAAGTTACATGTAATTTATCAGCGAGTTCTTTTTGAGTTAATCCTGATTCTGTTCTTAATTTTTTAATTCTTTTACCTATACTCATAATGTTACCTCCTACAAAAATTGTAATATTAAGGAATTTAAATTTAAATCAATGATTTGTTGAATTACTCAATTTAAGATTGAGTTTATTAAAATTCCTTTCTTATAAATAATTATATAAATTTGTTAATGCTAAATCTAGCCCTAACTATTTATTAGTAATATGAGCAATAGTCTAACTGTCATATATTTACTTTGATTTTCTGTTGGTTGTTTAATGATTTAATACTTATAATTCCCTAAAACTTATATAATAAATATTATTTTAGGAAAATATAGGAGTTATTATGGATATTGTTGGTAGAATTGAAGAACAAAAAGAGCTACAATCTTGCTTAAAGTCGAATAAACCAGAATTCGTTGTTATTTATGGTAGAAGACGAATCGGTAAAACATATTTAATTAAAGAGTTCTTTAATCAAAAATTTTCTTTTTATACTAGTGGTGTTAATAAAGGAACTAATAAAATACAATTAAAAAATTTTTCTAATGCTTTAAAAGAATACGGATTAAAAGAAAATATTGAAATAAAAGATTGGTTAGATGCTTTTAATGGATTAAAAATCTTATTAGAGCAAGATGATATCTATAGAGAAAAAACGTATAATAAAAGAGTTGTATTTTTAGATGAAACGCCTTGGATGGATGCAAAAAGAAGCGATTTTAAATCAGCATTAGATTTGTTTTGGAATACTTATGGGTCAACAAAAAAAAGATTTAATCTTAATTGTATGTGGATCAGCGACATCGTGGATTATGAAAAATATGATTAAAGATGATGGAGGGTTTTATAATCGACTAACAAAAAAATACATCTTCTTCCATTTACCTTGAAAGAATGTAAAGACTATTCTTCTTATTTACAACTTAATTTTACTAATAAACAAATTGTTGATTGCTACATGGTTTTTGGAGGAGTTCCATATTATTGGGATTTGTTAGATAGAGAATTATCTTTAGATCAAAACATTGATTATCTTTGTTTTAAAGAAAATGGACAATTACACGATGAATATCTAGCATTATTTAAATAGTTATTCACCTTAAATGGTAAGCATCGAGAAATAATTGAAGCTTTAATGAAATCTTCTGTTGGATCACAAAGAAAGCAACTTGCTTCAATATCTAAAATCGGTGATGGTAAGAGTTTAACAAGTGCATTAGAAGAATTGTGTGAATGCGGATTTATTAGAGCCTATGATAATTATAAAAAATCAACTAATGGTAAGTTTTTCCAAATAATAGATCCTTTCATCTTTTTTTCTAAGACTTTCTTAGTATCAACTAAATTTGATAGTTGGATGTCTTACATTAATACACCTAGTTATTATTCATGGTTAGGACATGCTTTTGAAATGGTATGCTTAAATAACATTGCTTCAATAAAAAAAGCATTAGGTATAAGCGGTGTTTTAACAAAAGAATATTCTTGGAAAAGCAAAAATATGAATCCTGGTGTACAGATAGATTTATTAATTCAACGAAAAGATAATGTTATTAATGTTTGTGAAATGAAATATACTATTGGAGATTATTCAATATCTAAAGATTATGAACTAAATTTAAAGAATAAAATTCAATGTTTTTATGAAGAAGTACATCCAAAAGAACAATTAGTTCTAACATTAATAACTTTTAATGAATTAAAAGAAAATGAATATTCTAATCTCATTGTTTCAAAAATAAATGTTGGACAATTATTTGAATAATTTCTTAAATACTTATTTAAATTATATATTGTTTAAAGAGAACTTTATGTTTATTGGTTTTTATTATATATTTTATTTATAAATAATTTTTAGGAGGAAAAAACATGAAATTTTGTGCAAAATGCGGACAACAATTATTAGATGAAGATACTTTTTGCTCTAAATGTGGATCTAAGCAAGAGGCAAATATAAATTTTAATACAACTACTTATGCTAGTACTTCTTATAATAGTCAATCTAATTGTGAATCACGTAATAATCTTCAATTAGCCGCGATGATCTTTATGATTATTTCCTGTGCTTGGTGTGTTATTTCATTTATAATGAATTCAATAACAAATCCAAATAATTTCGCCCCAGGATATGCAGTTTTATTCGCGATGAGTTCTCTAGTTCCATTATTATGGATTTTACCGATGACTATTGTTTATATTAGTAAAACTAAGAAGAAAGAAAAACTTTCTACTGCTTTTAAAGTTTGTACATTAATATTTGCTTCAGTAGTCGCAGGTATTTTAATGCTTTGTGATAATGATTAATATCTTTTGTTTTAAATTCTTTTAAATCTTATGGGGTTATGAAGTTGAGAACTTAATTATATTACTTCAGCAAGGAGACGTCTATGGAACTTGAATTTACTTTAACTTATGAAAACTTTGATTATTATGAAAAACTAATAATTAATGAAGAAGAAATTACTTGGAGTATAACTCCATCTAATGAAGAGAACAAAAAATCTGTAATAATAAAAACGTTTATTGATGAAGAAAACATTGAATTTTTATTAAGCTTTTTAGATGAAAATAATATTTATAAAGAAAATTATGAATTTAGTTATCATTTTATTGATGATAATAGTATGAAAATCTATAAAAGATTTTTTAAAGTTTCTAATATCTATCGTGTATTAAAAGACGCGAAAGTAACTCCATTATTCTTAAGTGAATTTAAAGATTTTAATAATATCGTTAATTATTTCAATAATTATGAATCACCTAAATGTAGTAAATTAATGCTTGAATATTGTAATAATGAAAGATTTCGCTACAACGTTATAATTGAAAAAATAGTTATAAGTGAAGATAAAATTGAATATTATTCTAGTATGTATAAAAAAGACTCAAGTAATATACAAGCACATAAAATATCTGATGACAATGAACACATTAAAGATAATAAGTTTATAAGTTTTGATAAAGAAATTGATTCTGAAGAAATAAAAAAATTATGGAACTTATTTTCTGAAACTCAAGATCTTGGATGTGATATGCCATTCTTAAGCGTAAATTTTATAAACAATAATGAAATATATAATCTATGCTTTGATTTAGATTTTGATAATAATTATTTATTAGTCTTTAAGGATTATATTTATGATACATTTTTAAAAGATACTAATATTTCTCCTTTATTCCTTGCAAGTTCTTATAAAGAATATACTAAACTAGTAAAAGCTCTATCTAAAAAGAAATAATTATAATCTTTAATTTAAATGTTAACTCCTCAATGAATATACTTCAACATGAGGAGTTTTTTTATTGTTAATAGTGACTACAAAAATTCTATATTGTAATTATTTTTAAAACATTTAAAATATTAATAAAGGGGAACACTATGAAAAAAGAATTATATCATTATCCAATATTTATTTTAGCTTCCTTAATTTGCCTATCTATTATAGGTATAATACTAGGAACATTTTTAGATTTAAATATATCTAATAACCTTGTAAATACTTCTTCTAATGTCGGAGCGTTTGTTGAAAGCTTTGGTTTATCAATACCATTTATTACGCTTTCATTAGGAGGGACACTACTTTTTAAAGGATTATATCCTAGTGAAAATAAAACTTTAAAAGTTCTAGGAATTTGTTTATTTATTCTTAGTTTATGTGTCGCGATTTATTTTGCTGGTCATTATTTAAAAAATAGATCGATGTATGGCATTACTTTTAATACTATTATTGCTTATTTAATCGGAGGAGCGATAATATTAGCTTTTACTTCATTATTTATGTATTTTATTTCTTCAGACGATAAAAAAGCTTTAGTTATCGTTGGATTAGTAATTATTGGAACAATGTTAGTTCAATGCTTATTAATTGAAGGTATAAAAAATCTTGCGTCACGTCCTCGATATCGTTATTTATTTAATGAAACACTTAATACTAATGGAGATGTCTTTAGATATTGGTATGAATTTAAACCATTTACTGCGATAAATGATAATTTTAAATCTTTTCCAAGTGGTCATACCGCGACTTCTGGAGTAATGTTAACGCTACCTTTAATCGCGCCATTTATTAAGAAAGAATGTAAATATACTAAATTAATACTAACTCTTGTCGGACTTATTTATCCTTTATTTATTGCATTCTATCGCATTAGATATGGGGCACATTTCTTAAGTGATGTATCATTTGGTTTACTTATAGTTACGTTAGTTTATACTTTAGCCTTATTTATTGCAGAAAAAGTAAATAAAAAATTAGAACAAAAGAGAATAGGTGGTTAAAACCATCTTTTCTTTTACTCATTTATTATATTAATATCATTATGATTATGATAATATAAATGCAGGAGAAATGAATATATGGAAAAGATGTTTGATTATATTGAAATTGCCGAAGGATTAAAAGAAGCTTATCAAGATATGCTTTTTAACGGTACTTATTGCTCGGATTGTGAGATTAGTGAAGATAATGAAATGGAATTAAATGATGATTTTATCGATATGGTACGCATTGGTAAAAACACCATTATTTATTATTTAAAACAAATTATTTTTACTAAATTAGAAAGTGATAATATAGAAAGACTTTCTTCAGATATTTCTAATGAACGTAATATTTCTCGTTTAGTTAAAGATGCAGTAGTCATCGATGAAAACTTTTATGAAAATATCAATTTAATTATCGAAAAATATGATAACAATTTAAGTGATATTTCTGATTCATTAGATGTCGAAGAAGAACCTGAAAAAGTAGATAATACTAGTGAAGTCATTAAAGAATTCTTATTTAATGAATTAATCGATGAAGAATTTAATACATTACAAGATTATTACGAAGAAGAAATAACCACTGAAAGTGAAGAATATGAAAATTTAGAAGAAACATTATTAAATATTAATGATGTTATCGATGTATTAGATACATATGTAAATTCATCTTCCTTAGTTCAAGGGAAAGAAATTAATATTTTAAAAACTGATCGCTTTGAAGATACTTCTGCTTCTATAAAGAACTTCTTAAAATCAGAAGGTGAACACGTAACTCAAATTGAAGATATCGATGGATTAAACATGTATAAAGTATCTTTAGATTTAGATAATGAGGAATGTTGCCCAGTTCAAACTGAAGACGCTAATCTAGTTTATGATGAAGATTTTAAACAAATCTTTGTTGAAATGGATCTATTTGATACCAATAACGAAGCCCGATATAAAGTTGAATGTGGCTATGATGAAGAAAATGATGAAATCTTCTTCGATATTTATAAAGACCTTGAAGCAGTATGCCAAATTGGTTCAAATACAAAAGGATTTTTACTAGGAACTTATCTAGATTATTTTAGAGAATCCGCGGAAAATGAAGATGAATTCTCTTTATTCGTCTACGCTTATTTTAAAGCTAGAATGGCTATTGAAGAAGCTAATAAAGAACTTATTAATTTAGGCATTGGAACTTTTGAAGATTTAGGTATTATTTAGTTTATTAAATATATTTCTTAAGGAGATATTATGAAAATATTATTAAAACACGTGAATGTTCTTGATGGAACATTAGATATGAAACTTGTTGAAGATGTCGATATGTTAATCGAAGGAGAAACAATTGTAAAAATTGAGAAAGATATCCTAGATAAAGTAGATAAAACATACGATTTAAAAGGCAAATATGTTTGTCCAGGATTAATTAACTTACATGTTCATTTACCTGCTTCTGGTAAGATTACTAAAAAGCAAGCAGCTGATCAAAAGAAACTAGTTAGTTTTATTCAAAAAACAAAATTAACTAGAAAAGTAGGTATTTCTTTATGCGCATCATATGCAAGAAATGATCTTTATTCTGGAGTCACGACTCTTCGCGCGGTTGGAGGAATTTCTAATTTTGACTCAACTCTTTCTAAAATGATTTTAGAAGGTAAAAAAGTTGGCCCTCGAATTATTGCCGCGGATACTGCAGTAGGAGTTCCCGGGGGACATATGGATCAAACAGTCGCGAAAGCGGCTCATAACGTCGAAGAAGCTGTATCATTAGTTGAAAATGCGGCTAAAAATGGGGCAAAACTTATTAAACTCATGATTACTGGAGGAATTCTTGATTGTAAAGAAATTGGTCATCCAGGCGATTTAAAAATGCCTCCTGAATACGTTAAAGCGTGTTGTGACAAAGCTCATGAATTAGGCTTAAAAGTCGCGGCACATGTTGAATCAAGTGAAGGTATTTCGGTCGCGATAAAAAATGGAGTCGACACTATTGAACACGGATCATTTATTGATGATGAATTATGTGAAGAATTAAAAGAACATAATGGCGCATTAGTTTGTACATTATCACCAGCTGTTCCACTCGCTAAATTAAGTTATGAAGAATATTATGGCAATCTCGCGATGCAAGAAAATTCTAAAGTCTTATTAAATGGTTTTATTGACTGCGCGAATAAGTGTTTATCTCACGGCGTCACCGTAGGACTAGGAACTGATACAGGCTGCCCATTAATTACTCATTATGATATGTGGAGAGAATTAGTTTATTTTAATAAATTTATTGATGGTGTAACTCCTTCATTTAGTTTACATACTGCGACTGAAGTTAACGCGCGTATCTTAGGACTCGATGATAAAATCGGTACATTAAAAGTCGGTAAATGCGCGGACGTATTAGTTTTAGATGAAAATCCATTAGATAACTTAACCACATTAAGAAAACCTCATTTAGTTATTGGTAGAGGTAAAGTAATTAAAGGCAAAGTAAAACATTTTGATGAAGTAGATCAAAAATTAGATGCTTTATTAAAATCTTTATAATTAATTATTTTTATATAATGAAAGACCGACAAGTAAGCATCCTTTTATATAAGGGATGTTTTCTTTTTCTAAATAAGAAATTAATTCATCACTTTCGCTTCCAGGTTGTAAACAAACTACTTTATAAGTTTTCTTAGATTCTTTTAGAATTTCTAAGCCTTTAACTGGATTAATACATAAATCTAAACAATCAATATCAAAAGTGACATCATTAATCGATTTTAATTCCTTATATACACATTGGACATTGTAACCTTTAGATAGTAATGCATGTTTTATTTTATATGCGTAATGCTCTTCGTTAAGTGTATTACCAATTACTACAAAGTTTTTTAATTCCATTATTTCTTTTAAATCCATATTCGCACCTCATTAACTTCATTATAAATGATATTTCTTGTAAGAAATAGTTAAATTTGGTATTATCTAACTTGTTCGAGGTAGATTATGCAAACTATATTAAGTGTTCAAGATATGTATTTTTCATTTCCAACAGATGATATATTTGATGGAATCTCTTTTAATGTATACGAAAAAGATCGTGTCGCGATTATTGGTTCGAATGGTACAGGTAAAACTACCTTAATTAAATTGATATTAAATAAATATACTCCAGATAAAGGCACGATTGCTTTATCTAAATCAATAAGTGTCGGCTATTTATCACAAGAAGTTATTTCTAATGTAAATAATACTTTATATGAAGAAGCATTACTTGTTTTTAAAGATACGATTGCTTTAGGAAAAGAACTTGAAAGATTAGAAAAAGAAATCGCTTCTTCACCTGAAGATAGTCGCCTAATTGAAGAATATGGAAAAAAACAACATAATTTCCTCATTCATAATGGTTATGATTATGAATATTTAATCGGTATGATGCTTTCTAAATTTGGCTTTTCAAAAGAAGATTATTCTCGTCCTATTTCTTCTTTTTCTGGTGGTGAAAAAACTAAAGTATCTTTTGTTAAACTTTTACTAACTAAACCTGATTTATTAATTCTTGATGAACCAACTAACCATCTTGATTTATCAACAATTGAATGGCTTGAAACATATTTATTATCTTATGAAGGAACGTTGATATTTGTTTCTCATGATAGATATTTTATTAATGCCCTTTCAAATAAAATTGTTGAAGTAGAGAATCATAACATCGTCCTTTATAAAGGAAATTATGATTTCTATGTTAAAGAAAAGAAAGCTCGTTATGAACTTCAACTTCGTCAATATAACGCTCAACAAAAAGAAATAGAACGAATGAAACGTTTTATTGAATATTTTAGATATAAACCAAGATTTGTTTCTCGTGTACATGATCGAGAAAAGAAATTAGATCATTTAAAGATAATTGATAAACCTCAAGAAGATCGAAATACCTTATCGATTCATTTTAAAGGTGAAGTTATTGAAGGAAAAAAGATTGTTGGCTTTGAAAACGTTAAGATTGGTTATTCAAAAGATGAACCATTAATTTCAAATATTAATGGTTTAGTTTTAGGTAAGGACCGTCTAGCAATTATGGGTGATAATGGCACCGGCAAAACTACTTTATTAAAGTGTTTAATGAATACTCTTAAACCGTTAGATGGCAAAATAACATTCTATCGTCAAGCTAATATTGGTTATATTGACCAACATCATTTAGATATAAAAGGTGATATGACTTTAACGCAAGATATGATGAAGGATTTTCCTTCTTTAGGCGAAAAAGCGATATATAATCATCTTGGTAAATTTAATTTCCACGATGATGATTTCTTTAAAACTCTCGATATGTTATCCGGAGGAGAAAAGATGCGTTTGTTACTTGCGAAAATCATCTTAAAAGAATATGATCTTTTACTTCTTGATGAACCAACTAACCATCTAGATTTAATGACAAAACAGGCCTTAATAAGAGCTTTAGATGAATATGAAGGAACAATAATATTTGTTTCTCATGATCGTTTCTTTGTTGATGAAATTGCGAATAAAGTGATGTATTTTACAAAAGGAAAATCTTATTTCCATGATGGAAACTATGAAACTTTTAAAGAACTTGAAAAAGGCTTATTCTTACTTGAAGAAGAACCAAAGAAAGAAAATATAAAAGTTAAAGAAGATAAACCAGTTAAAAAATCTAATTTATCTTTAGGTAAACTAGAAGATAAGATTGCAAAAACTGAAAAGAAGATTAAAGAACTTAAAGAATCTCAATTTGATGAAGAAATATATTCTTCTATTTTCAAGATGAGAGAAGTTGATTCTCAAATTGAAGCATTAACAAAAGAACTAGAAGCTTTAGAAGAGGATTATCTTTCTAGAAGTAATTAATTTTATTTTTCTTCAAGTAAAAGCGATTATTTAAATTATTACTTTTAAGAAAGATGTTTTAACGATAATTCTTTTTAAGAAATAAATATTTTTCTTGAATGTTATTCTTCATAGTGATAAGATATTAATGCTTTTAAGGAGATGATTTTAAATGCTTATTGATGAAATTAAAAAAGCAAATATGTATGCATTAAAAGATAAAGACTCTGTTGCACGTGGAATCTATTCTGTTATTATGAACAAGTACTTATTAGTAACTGTTGATAAAAGAGAAAAAGGAAGCGAACCAACTGATGAAGATTTAATTCAAATCATCATGAAAACATTAAAAGAACTTGCTGATGAAAAGGAAGGTTACCAAAAAGTCGGTAATGAAGTTAAAGTAAATGATATCCTTCACCAAGAAGAAATATTAAAGAAATATCTTCCTAAAATGTTATCTGAAGAAGAAATTAGAGAAGAAATCGCAAAAATGGATGACAAATCAATGCCATCGATTATGAAGCATTTTAAAACTAATTTCCAAGGTAAAGTTGATATGAGCCTTGTCAGTAAGATTGCTAAATCTCTTTAGCATTCTATCTAGGGGTATAGTTAAATGGTATAGCAACGGTCTCCAAAACCGTTATTGTGAGTTCGATTCTTACTACCCCTGCCATAAGAAATATAGAACTGTTGATGAACTATTGTTATAGTTAGTCAACAGTTTTTAATATCTAAAAAAATAGTATATTGCAATCATTAATTTTTAATTATAAAATTAAGATATAGATGGAGGAAAAATTATGGCTACAACACCTGAAATGTTAAAAGGAACTAAAACTGAAGAAAATTTAAAAACTGCTTTTGCTGGAGAATCTGAAGCAAGAAATAAATATACATTCTTTGCTTCTGTTGCAAAAAAGGAAGGATATGTTCAATTCTCTGAATTATTCTTAGAAACCGCGGCTAATGAAAAAGAACATGCTGAATTATGGTTTAAGGCTCTTGGAGGAGTAAAAGATACCGCTTCTAATTTACTCGCGGCAGCTGAAGGAGAAAACTACGAATGGACTTCAATGTATGAAGAATTCGCGAAAATTGCCGATGAAGAAGGATTTAAAGATATCGCTGCTAAATTTAGAGGAGTTGCTCAAATTGAAAAGAAGCATGAAGAAAGATATAGAAAACTATTAGAAAATCTTCAAACAGATCGCGTCTTTATCTCAGATGAAGTTCAAGTTTGGAAATGTAAGAATTGTGGTTATATTCACGTTGGTAAAGAAGCACCATTAAAATGCCCAGTCTGCGCTCATGACCGTGCATATTTCTGCCGTGTCGATGAAGATGGACATGAATTATATTAAATTTAATTAATACTGAAAGGGTGAATTTACTTCACCTTTTTAATTGCTTTTAAATAATCGATATTATAGAATAAATTGACTTAAGGAGATTAAAGATATGGTTAATCAATTTTCTAGAACTCAACTTCTTTTAGGTGAAAATAATATTTTAAAACTTCATTCATCTCGCGTGGCTATTTTTGGAGTCGGAGGAGTTGGTGGATATGTTTGTGAAGCTTTAGTTAGAAGCGGCGTAGGTCAAATTGATATTATTGATAATGACACCGTATCTTTAACTAATATTAATAGACAAATTATCGCAACTCACTCTAGCGTTGGTAAATATAAAGTAGATGTGATGAAAGAACGTATTTTAGATATTAATCCTGAATGTAAGGTTAATACATATAAAATGTTTTTTCTTCCTGAAAATGCTTCTTTATTTCCTTTTGAAGAATATGATTATGTAATTGACGCGATTGATACTGTGACTGGTAAAATCGGCATAATTGTTAAATGTAACGAATTAAATATACCTGTAATTTCATCGATGGGAGCGGGAAATAAATTAGATCCACAAGCTTTTAAAGTAAGTGATATTTATAAAACTAAAATGGATCCTCTTGCGAAAGTTATGCGTCATGAATTAAAGAAAAGAGGAATTAAAAAACTTAAAGTTGTCTATTCAGAAGAAAAGCCACTTACGCCAGTTGAAGAAAGCTATGAAACTTTACCTACTGGAAGAAGATCAATTCCAGGTTCAAATGCTTTTGTTCCTTCTAGTGCAGGTTTATTAATCGCAAGTGTTGTAATAAAAGATTTAATTAAATAAGTATATAAAATAATTAACATCCGAAAGGATGTTTTTATTTGGTATTTTAAATTTATTAATCTTTTGTTAAGATAATTAATAAGAAAGGAAAGTATTTATGAATATTTTTAAGAAAATCTATTGTCGAATTGTTCATCTTTCTTTTAAGATTATTTTACCTATTTTACCTTATAAAGATCCTTTAGTTTATGATAACATTAGTTATCTAAATGAAGTAATTAACAAGAATTCTTTAAAAAAGCCTTTAGTTATAACTGGTCCTCATATCTATCAAAGTGGATTAACTAATATTCTTTTAGATGAATTAAAAAAGAATAATATTTCTTATTGCTTATTTAAAGATAGCGTTTCTAATCCTACTATAAGTGTAGTTAATAAGGCGACAGAAGTATATATAGATAATAATTGTGATTCATTAATTGCTTTTGGAGGAGGTTCACCTTTAGATATAGCAAAATTAGTAGGTGCGAAAGTAACTAAAAAAAAAGAAATTATCAAAATGAAAGGTGTATTAAAAATTAGAAAGAAAATACCTTACTTAATCGCGATTCCGACTACTGCTGGAAGCGGAAGTGAAGTTACTCTCGCTAGCGTCGTTACTGATGAAACAACACATCTAAAATTCGCGGTTAATGACTTTTGTTTAATTCCTAAATGTGTCTTTTTATTAAAAGAAAATCTTATTTCTTTGCCACCTAAAACGATTGCAACATGTGGGATGGATGCATTAACTCACGCCTTAGAATCTTATCTAAATATTGGAGGAAATAAAACCTCAGATAAAGATGCTTTAGAAGCGAGTAAACTCATATTTAATAATTTAGAAAGATGTTATTCTTCTAAAGATGAAGTTTCTCGACAAAATATGTTATTAGGAAGTTATCTAGCTGGAAAATCTTTTTCAAAAGGTTATGTTGGTTATGTCCATGCTTTAGCCCATGCTTTAGGTGGTATTTATAATATGAGTCATGGTGAACTAAATGCAATTATTCTTCCCTACGTATTAGAATATTACGGTAAAAGCATCTATAAAAAGATGTATAAATTAGGCGTATATTGTTCCTTGTGTAATAAAGAAGATACATATGAAGAAGGCTATTATAAAGTATTAAATAAAATTAAATCGATGAATGAAAAATTTTCTTTACCTAAGAAAATAGATATTCTTAAAGAAGAAGATATAATTGAAATTGCTTCTCGAGCGAACGCCGAAGCTAATCCTTTATATCCTTGTCCAAAACTTATGTCGAAAAGAGAATTAATTAAGTTCATTAAAGTAAATTTAATTAAAGAAACTTTAAAATCTTTCCCTATACATTAAATATCCAACACTTTAACTATATCACTTATATATCCTAATAATTTATTATTTTTCCATTCTTGTCTATTATCAAATACTCTACATTTTTTATATTTAGATAAGTATCTCATAATTTGTTTAAATGAATATTTTTCAAGTAATTTATGTTTATCTAATTCTTTCTTAACTTTAGATGAAATAATTAAAGATAAGTAATTAATAAATTCAGTTCCATAAACTCTATAGTCATTATGAACAAAAGTTGTAGTAATATCTAATACGTTTTTATAGAACTTAAACATTAATTCAATATTCCATCTAGATTCATAAGCCTTATATATTTCAATAGAATCTGTATCATAATTTGATTCAAATATTATAACTCCAAATTCTTTTAATTTTGCTTGATATTTAGCATTGTTAAAAGAATTTTTCTTTTTCTCTTTTTCTAAATATACCTTTTCTTGAATATTAGAATCAGATTTATTCTTAAACACATAATAGATCTTATCATTGATAGTTTTCTTATTAAATAGAATTACATCCTCATTGTATTTATCTAGAATTTGATAATTGTTAAGCATATCATTATCAGTAATTAACTTAGAATTAGTCTTTATTGGAATTATATATTTTGCAGTATTATTTTCCTTAATTTTATCAATGTCTTTTTGATTCCAAAAGCCTTTGTCCATGATAAATAGGTTATTATTAGCTTTAAAATGCTCAATAAAATCCTCAAAAGCAGTAGAATCAAGCATATTTCCAGTATATGGTTTAGCACTAATAGGTTCACCAGTATTTATATCATATGAATATAAGATACTAAAATCTTTACATCCCTTTAGTCTACCTTTTCTAGACCAATCTAAAAACATTGAATTTTCAGAATTATAACTTTTAAGCGTTCCATCTACAAGTATTGTATCTTGAAAAGCCTTCGAAACACGATTCCTCATAAATTGTTCAATTCGTAAATATGCAGCACCAATGTCTTCTAAAAACTCAGGCATTGTTGATTCTGATAACGATACATCAGGATACAAATTAGATAGGTAACTATAATCGTATTCATATTTTAAATCTCTGTTTGTTAAATCATAATTACAAGCTCTAAGTAAAGCTGTCTCATATAATTTTTCAGCTATCTTTTGATCATAGACTACCTTTAATTCTTCAAGTAGTTCTATAGAAACTTTATTAAATAAAGCTACTTCACCATAATTCTTTATATCTATTTCTTTTTGATTTTTTAATACTACATTATCTTTTGGAACATATTGTCCATCAATTATTTTTCCTATTATTCCTAAATCCTTTGGAACCCTTCTACCATCTTTATAAACAGAAGTTCTCTTAACAACATAATAGTAACCTGAAGCATATTTGATAACTGTTCCTTTAGGTCTTTCAACATCTTTAATTTCTTGTGGTATAGCCATATTAACCCTCCAATTGTTATTTTTGTATGATTTAATCTAAATCAATTGTTTTTTATTAAATTGTATAGGGAATAAGCTTAAAGTTTCTTTATTTAATATAAAAAAATCACTTGTGTGGAAGTGATTTTTGTGTGCGGCGGGTATAGTATTAATCTTACTAGTGAAAGTCCAGTCACGGGTATTTACCACCAAGTGCAGTGATCCTCAAGCAGTTAGGAGTAATCCTATGGTGAAAAAAGAGGCCTAGCAAAGTTTTCGAGCCAACGCATAGAAACTTGATGAGGCTAAATGGTAAGTGGGTAAGGTTGCATATCTAACCAAAGTCCTGATTATAAACGTAAAACTAAAGCAATAAATCAATAGGTTGTGAAACGATAGATTAATGAATTACCTAGGTAGGCACTAACTCGTAATTTAATACGTGCGACAAATAGTAAATGGTTATGGAATAAAATCTGGCGTAGTATGTAGTTGCCAACTGCAAAAGGACCTAATGTTTATATAGTGCGACTCAATATAAGGAATGTATGGATAATCTGTAAGATGAGATAGCCTACAACATTGAAACGTAATCAATGATGGTAAAGTAATCGAAGATGTATTTAAATGATCTACAAATGGAGGATAGCAGCAAATGAGTTTAATTGAGGAGATTTTAAGCGCAGAAAATATGAATGAGGCAATTAAGAAAGCAAAATCAAATAAAGGTGCGTGCAGCATTGTTAAAATGACAATAGACAATTTTTGACGTTACTTTAGTTTGCTTAGGGGAGAAATTATTGAGTCAATTAATAATTTTATACGGTTATTCTGATTTAATTTTTGGATTTATAGACAATAATATATGTATTGTATATAATAATGTTAATTTTTTTGGGGGATTAATTATGAGATTATTAAAAGGAATATTAATCTTTTCTATATCTATTTTTGGTATAGAAGGTTCATATTATAATAAATATAATGTGTTGGATGGAGTGGAGTCGGCAAATTCTTTTCTTTCTCCTACTTGGGGGCAAGAAAAAATTAATTTAGAAGAAGCATTTAAAATATCTAATGCTAATAAGACAGTTAAAATTGGATTGATTGATTCGGGAATAGATTCTTCTCATATGAAATTAAAAAATCTTGTTGATATTAATAAAGGTAAAGATTATGTTACAAAAAATAATCAATATAGCGATGCATATTGGCATGGTACCCATGTTGCTGGAATTATTGCTTCCACTATGAATTATTCTAATATTAAAATATATTCTTATAAAGTTACTAATAGTGGTGGTTATAGTAAGCCTAAGTATGTCGTTGATGCTATTAAACAAGCTTCGAGTGATAAATGCGATATTCTTAATATTTCACTTAGTTTTTCTGAACAAATTTTTCATGCAAAAAATATATTAGAAGATGCTATTTCTAATTTTGAAGGTTTAGTAATTTGCTCTAGTAGTAATTTTAATGTTAATTATGACAATAATAAAAGCGATGAATTTATGTATCCTGCATGCTCAAACTTGGATAATTTGATAACTGTTGGTGCTTCTGATTTCAAAGATGAAAGATGGATAGATAGCAAAAATAATATAGGCTCTAATTTTGGAAAGAATTATGTTGATTTATTTGCTCCTGGTGACTCTATT
>CAVDMV010000007.1:0-64122 GCA_963610315.1 Acutalibacteraceae bacterium | reverse complement strand
TTGATGAAGATGAACTACTAGAACTAGAAGAACTTGATGAACTCGAAGAAGATGATGAAGCACTACTTGAAGTAGATGCACATCCAGTTAAAATGGTTGTAAGTAATGCAACCGATAAGACTAAAAATCCTTTTTTCATAATTATATTTTTCTCCTTAAAATTAAAAATTTATTTTCATAATTTATATGAAATAAATAAATTTACTTAAAATTATAGTTATTTAATAAATGAATTTAAATAGAATTTTATACATTTTTTACGAAAAAGTCGTTTTTTTAGTTTTTTTAATTTCTTATTTGAATATAATATTCCTTGTGACTTTGGAGAGATTATATGAAAGAGAAATTATTAAAATATTATAAATTACTTATATCTAGTATTGGAGCTGGTTTATTAATCGGTTTTGGAGGCTTTGTTTATTTAAATGTGAAAGCTACTTCTCCTATCTTCGCTAGTTTCTTATTTTCTTTAGGTTTATATTCTATTATCGTTTTTAATTTACATTTATTCACTGGTAAAATCGGCTATGTTTTAGATAATAAACCTCTTTATTTATTAGATTTACTTACTATCTTTATTGGTAACGTAATCGGTGCAAGTGCGATGGGATATTTAGGTAGACTTACAAGAATGAATGTGTGTGAAGCAGCTGAACAAGTTTCATCAATTAAACTTAATGATTCTTTATTAAGTGTCTTCTTACTAGGTATTGGATGTGGAGTTATGATCTTTATCGCAGTTGAAGTACAAAAATATAAGATTCATCCTGTATCAAAATTATTTGGTGTTGTTGTTCCTATTATCGTCTTTATTTTATGTGGATTTGAACACTGTGTAGCCGATGCATATTATTTTTCCGCGGCTAATATGTGGTCTTTAAAAGCAATAGGCTATATTCTTATAATTGCTTTAGGTAATGGCATAGGCTCAATAATTTCTTACGTCTTACTTAGATATTGTCAAAATAGATTATTTAAGAAAAACGAAGAAGAAAATAAAAAAGATTAGAACTAACCTAAATTAATTCTAATCCATTAATAATTAGTTTAAATGTGGCATTTATTTTTTCTGCCGCGTTACGACATAAGTTCATTCTAGTTAAGAATATTTCAAAATAATCAATAACTGGTGTAATAGTTGTATCGAGAGTTAAATTTAAGGTTAACTCTCTTTTTTCTGCGTTAACATCTAAAGAAGAACTAACAACTGCATAATTAACTCTATCATGAATATTTTCGGTTCTAGTTTCTGGGTCTCTTACTCTTGATCTTCTAACATCTGATTTATCTGCGACTATTAAACTCGCGGCAATTGGTGAAATAGGGTAAGAAGAAGTTTCATCGTGATTACCGATAGCTCCAATAATTAAAGAAATATCTTTTGGATCCATATCTAATCTAGTTAAGATATTAAAAGCCATTAATGCACCTGTATGAGCGTGTGTCATACGGTTAATTCCGTTACCGATATCGTGCATATATGCCGCGATTTGACCTAAATTTATTTCACGTTCAGAATAACCAAACTTTGTTAATATTTCTTTTACAGTCTCCGCGACTTTCATAACGTGACCATAAGAATGATTAGTATAACCCATCGAAGCAAGAACTCGATCTGCACCAGTAATATAAACTTTTATTTCTTCATTTTCTTTTATTTCGTCATAACTAATTACTCTTGACATATCTATATTACCTCCTAATTAACAAAACATCTTTTGAAAATGTTTTGCAAGAGATTATATGTTTATCAAATATAATTTACAAGTATTTTACTTTTAAAATTTAAAATTCTTTTTTCTTAATGTATAATTAAGCGGGTGATTTTATGAAAGTTTTAATTATAGGCGGCGGTCCAAGCGGACTTATGTGCGCGCTTGAGGCGGCTAAAAATAACAACCAAGTATTCGTACTTGAAAAGAATGAAAAAGTTGGTAAAAAGATTTATATAACAGGTAAAGGTAGATGTAATGTGACAAATAATTGTTCGGTGAATGATTTTATCGCGCATGTTCCTACTAACGCAAGATTCCTTTATTCTTCATTAAGTGAATTCGCACCTAAAGATACAATTGAATTTTTTACGTCTCATGGAGTAGATTTAGTTACCGAAAGAGGTAACAGGGTCTTTCCTACTTCATATAAAGCAAGTGATATTACTCGTTGCCTAGTAAAAGAATGTGAAAAATACGGAGTAAAAATCTATTGTCATAGTGATATTTCTTCGATTGAAAAGAAAGATGATAAATTTATTGTTAAATATAATAAGATGATGGAAATAGTCGGTGATGCTTTAGTAATTGCGACTGGAGGATTATCCTATCCTACCACTGGTTCAACTGGAGATGGGTATGCTATCGCAAGAAAGTTTGGTCATAATATTAAAAATACCACTCCTTCCTTAGTATGTATTAAAATTAAAGATCAAGTTAGTTATGATGCACAAGGCTTAACGCTTAAGAATGTCGCGCTTCATGGTTATAATGATTCGTTTCATCATACCTTAGAAGGTGATTTAACTTTTGAAAAAGGGGCAATTGACGGACCAATTGTTTTAAAATTATCTTCCTTAGTTGTTCCTTGTACGGATTTAAAATTATATCTTGATTTAAAGATGGCTTTAACTAGTGAAGAACTTGATGCACGTATTGTTAAAGATATTAAAAATAATCCGACTGGAAGACTTAAAGATGAAATGGAAAAACTTCTTCCTATCGCGATGATTAAAGATTTTTTAAATAGAGTCGATTTAAATCCACGTATTCCTCTTGCTTCTTTAAAGAAAGAAGATAGAACAAAGATTGTTACTTATTTAAAGAAGTATCGTTTAGACTTTATTTCTTTTGGCGATTATTCGCGTGCTATTATAACTCGTGGAGGAGTTGACATTAAAGAAATTAATCCTAAAACGATGGAATCCAAGCTAGTAAATAAGCTTTATTTTGTTGGTGAAGTCCTTGATGTCGATGCTTTTACAGGAGGATTTAATATGCAGATTGCTTTTTCAACTGGTTATACTTGTGGTAAACATCTTCTTCCTTAATGCTTAATTTTAATGAAAAAGTGGCGTATTCTACTACTAGTAGAGAAAAAAATTAGCTAGTAGAATTGATTTTTAAATAGTAGATTTAATATTTACAATTTTAATTTTAATTTAAGGCTAATTCCTTTATATTATTATTAATTTCAAAGGAGGATTCCCATGGAAACTAAAATTTATGTTGATGCAGGTGGTAATTTATATAACACTGTATTAAAAGATCAAGACGCAGAAGGTATTAAAGTTGTCTCGATGAATTTATTTGTCGAAGATAAGAATTATCATTGCTACGATGATGATATTGATGTAGAAAAATTCGCGCACGAATATTATGATGAATTACGTGCTTTTAAAAATATTCATACTTCTTTAATTAATCCTAATGATTTTATTGAAGCATTTTCTAAAGATGTTGAATTAGGAAATAAAATTATTTGTTTTACAATGGCCAGCGGAATTTCTGGAACTTATCAATCTTGCGTTCTCGCCGCGAATCAAATTAATGATGAGAAAGGTGGAGAAGTAGTTCACGTTGTTGATACTAAGACAGCTGGTTTTGGTGAAGGTTTACAAGCAATTAACGCATATAAATTAGTTAAAGAAGGTAAATCTTTTGAAGAAGTTTGTTCTATTAGTGAAGACTTAGTTTTAAAAGTTAGAAGTGAATTTACTGTTGATAATATTAAATATCTCGCTAAAACGGGAAGAGTTACTAATCTTGTTGCAAAAATCGCTTCTTTATTAAATATTAAAGTCTTATTAAAAGGTTCTGATGAAGCTAAAATTGTTTCTACAGGTAAAGTTCATGGTAAAGTAATGGCTATTAAATCGCTTGCTTCAACTTGCTTAGAACATATTACCGATAAAGAAAATCAAGTTGTTTATATCTCTCATTGTGATGACTTAGACAGTGCGAATAAATTAAAAGATTTATTACTCGCGGGTGGAATTAAAAATATCTATATCGCGATTCATGATCTTGCGACAGGTTCACATATTGGTCCTGGATCAGTTGGTGTTTTCTACATCGGAGAAAATAGAAATTAATTATTAAGGTGTTAGGGTTAACCTAACATCTTTTTTTCTCATTATTATAAATAATGAAATTAATAAAAAATTAATGAAATTATTTTGCATTATGGTAAAATAACATTGCTCTAAAGGTGATGAAATTATGGAACCAAATGAATGCGTAAAAAGTATTGTTAATCAATTAAAACAAAATAACGATAAAAGTAATAAATATGAAGCGAAGAGATTTGAATCTTTAAAAAATAATCTTTCTTTAGAAATGAAAGAGATTGATTTAAAGACAAAAGATTATGAAAAGAAACTTCATAATTATCAAGATCGTTTAGAAGAAATTAAACGTAAATCCTTTTCATCCCTTGATCAAGAACTTGAACAAAGCATTGATTCATTGTTCTTAGAAAGGTTCTTTTAATTATGTTTGAAGGTAGTCATAAAACTGATGATATTAAAAAAGCTTCTAAAGAATTAGAAGAATTAAATGCAGCATATCAAATGAAATTTAATGAATTTAATACTTTATATCAAAAGAAGATTAAATATTTAGAAGAAGCTCCAGGACAACAAATCCTTGATATTGATATTTATTATAATGAAAAGCAAAATGTTTTTAAGGCGAAAGATGAAAAATTAAATCATATTACGGTAGATATTGAAGATTATATTGATAATATTGAAGAATCTTTAGTTGAATTAGATTCATTTTCAAAAGGAGATAGATGATTATGGCAAATGAAAATAAATCTATATCCGAAATTAGACAAGAAAGTTCTTCTTTAGAAAATAAAATTAAAGATTTAAATACTTCGATAAGTGAATTAAATGCGATTAATTATTCTTATGAACCTGGTGATTCATATAAAAGAAATATCGATGAATTAGAAAATCAATATGAAGAAAAGGTTAATAATGTTTTAAAAATTAATTATGAATTTGAACATTTAAAGAATTCATATAAAAACTTTATTAAAGATATTAATCTTATTAAAACTAAATTTAATAATTGTGTTGAAACTCTCTTAAAGATTAATGAATATAAGACTCATTTTGATTATAACAAAGTTAGACATATCTTAAATAATTTTGATAAATCAATCTTTGAATATGAAAAAGATTTAAAATCAGTCGCGACATTAAAACAAATGTATTATTTTTCTTTAAGTGAAGCTTTATCTCGTTATGGTAGTTCGAATAAATTAAAATTAACAGATATTGATGAATATTTAGATGTTGTTAAGAAATTAGAAAATTTTAAAGAAGGCGTTAATAAAAACTTCTACATTGAAGATGCATGTAGAAATCTTTTAATTGTCTTAAATGAAAAATTATTGACAAAAGACTTATTTCAAATGACTGATTTTACTTTATATCATAGTTATTTTGTTACATTAAAAGAATATAAAAGCTTATTTTCTGAAGATACAGTAATGCGTTATAAAAGCTTTGAAGCAAAAATGACTTCATGGTTTAATAAGATTTCGCATAATGCTTTTGATGTCCAACAAGATATTTCTAAAGCAGTATCTTTATTTTTACTTAAAGATGTCTTTGATCAAAAAGAAATAAGCGTTAAAGCTTTTAAAGATTGTAAGAATGAAGAAGAACTTAGAAATCTTTTTGAACAAAATGTTATTTCTACTTGTTCACCTCAACAAATGGAAAATATTATTTCTAAAGCAATTCTTAAAAAAGATGAATTTAACGCGCATAATATCGCAGCTATCTTAAAATCTAAATATATTCAATTAGATCAAATAGATGTAATTATGGAAACACTTGATAGTAAGTTAACTAGCTTACAAAAGTGGGAAATTGTCGATTTGTTAATTAATGAATATGAAGGCTCAACGCATCGAGAAGTAATTGAAGCGTTAATTTCTATAGCGTTAAAAAAGAAATATTATAAGATGTATTTACCTAAAATTTGTCATTATCTATTTATTTCTTATCAATACACTGAAAAAACTAAAACTCGTAATGAAATAGTTAAATTTTCTCAAAGAATATTTGCTTCACCAAAAGTCTATCGTGATCGTTATAAACTCGATGGATATGAAATAATGCAAATATATAGAATATCGAGATTAAAAAAGGTCAATAAAAAAGATGGTTTTAATTATTTAGGTGAATCAAGTGATATAGTTGAAGGTAATACTTCATTTATACCTAAAAATAAGCACCATATCATTTTCTTAAAATCTTTAGTTTTTATCGCGATGGCTCTAATAGTAGCTTTAGCTGTTGCAAGTGCAGTATATTTTAAAATCGATATTTACGATTATAAATTATATATGCTTCTCGGGGCGACACTCGGTGTCTTAGGCTTATTAATGACTTTCTATATTGTTTATTTTAATTCCTATGATGAATTAAAAGCGATTATCGCTCGATATAGTATCTATACAATTTTAATATTAGGTACAATTGCTTTTAGTTTCTTCTATTTTTCTTCGCTTAGCCCTCGATTTAACGCGAACGTCTATAACATCTCCATCACAAGCGCGATTATTGGGGCAGTATTAAATTTCTTATCATATTTTTATATTAATAAGAATGAAAAACCTATTTTAAAACTTACATTTATTATTACATCAACGTTATGTGCGATTTATTTAATCGCGATGATGGTTTATGTTGTATTAACATTTAGATAAAAGGGGATTTTATGAATAAATACTTAAATAATTTCTATAATTTATTTTCTTATAACAAGGATATTAGTTATAAAGCAGTAGAAGAAAAGAAAGATTGGTTATTCCAAGATTTATATTTTCCTTATTCTTTCTTTGAAGTTAAAGAAAACGATAAAAGTATTTATCCAGATATTTTCGCCTTATATGATCAAACATTATTATTTAAAGAGGCATCTTTTAATAATGATGTTTTTTTAGATCATGAAGATAAAAAAGAAGAGATAACCTCAACATTTAATAAATATTTTGCGCTTAGTTATGCCTTTGATACTTTACTTCCTTTAGAAAAAGATACTTTCTATGTCCAATTTGATTTTACAAAGATCACTCAAAAACTTTACCAAGAATTAATTGCAAATATCTTTCCTTGCATCGATAATTTAAATGAACTAGATTTCTTTTATGATAAAACAAATGTTGTCGATTTATTAAGATATCCAATGTATGGTAATTCTCATAGATGGAATATTATTCTAACCAAAGACAAATTAATAAATAATCGATTATATTTACCTTACATCAAAAAGATTATCTATGACAAAAGTAAGTTAACTGAAGAAGAAATTGAAACTTTAAAAGTTATTTCTACTTCTCTTAATGTTACTTTGGAGGTAATAAGATGATCACTAAAGAATTATTTCATCAATTATATACTACTAAAGGCTATCCTAACGAATTTGAAGATTATTTATATCCTATATATGATAGATTAATTGTTTCTTTACAAGAAAAATTAAATTCATCAAATATTAGAAATAAAACAATAGATCTATATACTTGCTTCTTATATTTAGTTGAAGAACATTTATTTAATATTAGTTTTTTAGACCGTAATATGTTAAGTAAAATCGTTAATGATGAAAATTATAAGAATCATCTCTTTTTAGTAGTTAATGATAAAATATTCTTTAATGAATACCTTGAATACAAAACTGTTTCAATTATTGATAAACATAATCCTTTAATCTCAACTTTGTCATTTTATTTAAATTTTATTATTAATAAATATGAACAATTACCATCAGAAAAAATGACTTTAAATATTAAATTAAAATTAGATGCTTTAAAAAAAGCTTTCTTAATGACTAAATCAGTCACTAAACTTTTAACTCAAGGTTTTGAAACTGAAGCTTTTTCTACTTGGAGAACGATTCATGAAGTAGAATGCGTCGCGAAGATTCTTCATGAACATCCTTATATTTCTTCTTTATATTATAAACATATGGAATATAATTCTAAGTTTAGAGAATCTCAAATCGGCAATGTCTCTCAAGAAGATAATGATATTTTCTTTAGTGAAATTAAAGAAAATATGAAAAAATATGATCTTAAGAGTAAAGACATGAAGAAATATCTTGAATACGGTTGGTTATATGGGATTCACGATTATCAAGAAAATTATCCTGAGATGAAACTAAATTTTAGAAAAGGCGTTGAACTTGTCGCAGACTTAAGTAAATATTCATCAATCTATGAAGCAAGTAGTGAAATCGCTCATGGATCAAGTTTATTGATATATTCTAATAAAAAATATTATTGTAATTTAACGCTTATTTGCATTTATGAATCTTTCTTTAGAATGGAAAAGATTTTCTCGGATATTGTTAAAGAATTTACTGATGTTGATTCAAGTGCTTACTTTAAAATGCAAGATATCTATTTAAAAGAATTACAAAAGAATCTTTTAAAACTAAAGATATCTTTAGAATATAATAATAAGAAAAATATCGAAAAGAAAAACGCATCAAATTGATGCGTTCTTTTTTATACGTCTTGGAAACAACTTCCTCCAATAAATTCTCTTAAAATCGAATTACATGGAACCCATTTATCATCCATATCGACGAATAATTTTAAAAATTTAATTAATCTATTCGCACGAGTATAATAAATTGAATCTTTTGGTATCGCAGTTAGTAATGGTAATGCGTATTTCTTATTAATACATAATTCACATGGTAATAAGGAATTAAAGACGTAATCGGCATTTTCTTGGGTATCATAAATCCATTTAAATTCGCCTTCACGAACATTGTTCCACATTGATAAAGTTTCTTCCGCGGAAGAATTTCTAAATTGATAATCACGAACAATTCTTCTTACAAGTCTTAAATCAGTTAATGAAATAGGGTTAGTATTATCAACGTTAACTTGTGCTTGAGGAGCGATAAAGATTCTAAATTTTTGATGAGCTGGAATTTGGCTAGTCAATGTTTCATTTAAAGCGTGAATTCCTTCGATGATGATTGGTTGATTTTGGGAAATTTTTATTGGATCTTTAAAAGTTGTTTCTCCAGTTTTAAAATTATAAACTGGTAAACGAACTTCTTGACCATCGATTAAATCAATGAGATTTTTACTAATTAAATCGAGATTTAAAGATTCTAAACATTCAAAATCAGGTGTACCATCGTTTCCTAGAGGAACTTTTTCTTTTGGCAAGTAATAATTATCTAAAGATATTCTAATAGGTCTTAAACCTAAAGAGAGTAATTCGGTTCTTAATCTATTCGCGAAAGTGGTTTTACCACTTGAAGAAGGCCCGGCAATACAAATAAGTCTAATTGATTCAGAATTTGAGCCGATTAATTGACCAAGTTCCGCGAGCATATTGTTATGGTGTTGTTCACACATATTAATAAAATCAATTGGTCCATCTTCTAAAGCAAATTTATTAATCGAAGCAACTGAATCAGTTTTAACTTGCTTTGCCCAAGTATAAGATTCTCTTAATGTTTTAGAAAAGACTGGTGCATCGACAAATGGAGGGATTTCTCCATTAGTTTCACTACGAGGATATTGGATTAATACTCCATGGCCATATATCATTAATTTATAATCTTGAATATGACCGGTGGAAGGAACCATATGACCATACATATAATTTAAATATCCATCACATTCATATAAGTGAACAGTTTTTTCTGGACGATATTTTAAGATTTCAATTTTATCTAATAAATTATATTTTTCATAGATTTCTTTTGCTTCTTCATTAGTGACTATCTTTCTTTTAAATGGATAATCTTCTTTTATAATACGATCAATTTCATCTTTTAATTTAGCAAGTAAAGGTAAATTAATTCTAAAATTTTGTTTTCCTGTTGGATCAGTAGGGAAGACCATAAAGATGGAACGAGATATATTATAAGTGAATTTAATTGGAGTATTAGGAAAGACATTATTCGCGGCCATCGCGACAATATATCTTAAGGAAGTTTCATATACTTTACCAGAATCATGATCTTTTTTAGTAAGTAAGATAACTTCTGCATCATAAAATACTTCATAAGTTAATTCTCTTAAGATGTTATTAACTTTACAGTAAATATAATCTTTTTTATTACCTTCGATTAAATCGAGGATTTTAGTTTTTTTATCAAGGGTAAGTGTTCTACCTTGAATAGTAACTTTAAACGAGCTTTGATTCATAAAAAATCTCCTTTCTAGGCTTTATGAAAGCGCTTGCATTCTCAATTATATACTGAGTTAACTAAAAAAACAAATATTATTTTTTAATATGAATTTAAAAATTAACATTTATAAATGTTATTCGAAAAAATCGGTTACATTTTTATTTTTCTTGATAGGGATATAACTGAGGAGTATAATAATTTGGATTTTACGGGGGAATTATATATGGGATTTCAAGTTACAGCCATTAATGTCTTAGTAATGTTATTTTATTTATCTATTGGCTATGTTTTAGCTAAATGTAATAAAGCAGTTGATACTCATGCGAGAACTATTTCTAGTCTATTATTATATGTATGTGGTCCAGCAATGGTCATATCATCTTTTAATTCATTAAGTTATAATTCTAATGATTTTATCAATATGAGTATGTTCTTTGGGGTTACCTTAGTTGTTCAAATCACCATTATGGTTATTTTATATTTAATTTTTAGAAAGAAATATACTGATGCAAAATATCGTATCTTAACATTTGGTGCTTCCTGCGGCAATGTTGGCTTTTTTGGTTTACCTTTAGTTAACGCTCTTTTCCCTGATAAGCCAATTGTTTCATGTTATTCATCTGCCTATGTCATGAGTATGAACATAATTGCTTTTACTCTAGGTGTATACTTAATTACTCAAAATAAAAAATATATCTCTATAAAAGCTGCGATTTTAAATCCAACAACCATCGCGATGATTGTGGCTGTTCCTTTATATTTACTTAATTTTCATTTTCCTTCACCAATTGATACTACTTTATCCTTATTAGGCAAAATGACAACTCCTTTATGTATGATAATTCTTGGTTTAAGATTATCATCAATGAAATTTAAAGATGTATTCTGTAAGCCTTTTGCTTATATTTGTTGTGCTTTAAAATTAGTGATTTTCCCTTTATTTGGTTATCTATGTGTCTATTTTGTTCCAGCATTTGATGAAACTTTTAAAGTATGTATCTTAATCTTATCTGCTTCACCTAGCGGAGCGATTATTCTTTCACTCGCAGAACTTCATGAAACAGAACAAGATCTCTGCGCGACTGTTGCTTTATTATCAACTTTAGTTTGCGTTATTACTATTCCTTTACTCACACTTATTGTATAAGAAAGAGAATATTTTAATTTTAATCGGTGCCTAAAGGTAGAAAATACACAATTTTATAAAAAAGACTTGATTGTATCTTGTACTAGTGATATTATTAACAAGCAATCGATATCGCAGGGTAGAGCAGCCTGGTAGCTCGTCGGGCCCATAACCCGGAGGTCGGATAGTTCAAATCTTCCCCCTGCAACCAAGATTATTCCACGTAAGAACGTGTTTATATATAGATGTAATACCGAAAGGTATTATTTTTTTTTGATTTTTTGCCAAAGAAAAGAACACCGAAGTGTTCTAATCATTACTAATTAAATCAATTTCTGTTCTTGATTTAGTTTTTAAAGTTGTTTTATAGAATTCTTTTAAGGCATTAATCATATATGTTACGTCGGTAGTACCAGCCGTTTCATAAGAAGAATGCATTGCAAGTTGCGCTAGACCAATATCGACGCTCATAAGAGGGACTTGGCTAGTAGAGATATTTCCAAGAGTTCCTCCTCCACGAAGATCCGCGCGATTAGTGAAGAATTGATAAGGAACATTGGCTCTTTCACAAATTTCTTTAAATATGGAACAAGATAATCCATCAGTTGTATAAGATTGTGCAGCATTAAATTTAATGACAATACCTTGGTTCATCTTTGGATTATTGAGAGCATCAGATAATTCAGGATGATTTGGATGAATTGCGTGAGCGTTATCACTTGATACTAAGAAGGATTTTGCGATTGCTTCTTTGTGTTTTAATGAAGATAAACCTAAGGAATAAGAAATCATTTCTAATGTATCTTTTAAGAAAGTAGAAGCGGCTCCTTGTCTAGTTAATGAACCAACTTCTTCGTTATCAAAAGAAGCGACAACATTAATATGATGTTTTGGATTTTCTTCAATGAATGCTTGAGTTGAACAATATGCACATTCTAGATTATCAATCTTACTTGAAGAGAATAATTCATTTTCAAAACCAAGAATTGATCCTTTAACACGGTTATATAAATATAAATCATGACCGATGATATCTTCTTTATTAATATTTAATTCTTTAGCAAGTAAATCTAAGAATGTAGTCTTAGTATTTAATGAACAAAGTGGAATTGTATCAACGGATAAATTATAAGCAAAACCTGAATTAGCTTGACGATTAAAATGAATCGCAACATTAGGAATAATTAATAAATCACGGTCGATATTGACAAGCTTTGTTTCAATACCTGTAGATGTTTTAAGAATGATTCTTCCAGCGATAGATAAAGGTCTATCTAACCAAGGAGCGCATAACATTCCTCCATAAGCTTCAACTGATAATCTTAAATAATTTTGATTAACTAAATCACAATTTGGTTTGATTTTAAAAGTAGGTGAATCAGTGTGACTTGCGACAATATTATAAGAAACATTGTTTAAATCTAATTCGTTACCAATGTTAAAAGCGATTATTGATGTATCGTTTCTTGTGACAAAATATTTTCCACCTAATTCTAATGTAGTAGTAGAAGTTTCTAATAATTCTTTATAACCATTTTCTAATAGCATTTCTTTTAAATTATTGGTTGAATGAAATGCGCTAGGTGAACGATCTAAGAAAGAAACTAAATTATCAATGTAAGACATATAAATCCTCCAAAATACAAAAAAAGGAAGGACGTATCCTTCCAGAATGTCTAGATGGTGGCCCAGGCCGGAATCGAACCGGCGACACAGGGATTTTCAGTCCCTTGCTCTACCAACTGAGCTACCGGGCCACATGGCGGACCAGACGAGAATCGAACTCGCGATCTTCTCCGTGACAGGGAGACATGTTAACCGCTACACCACTGGTCCATCGGACATTGCTTTTCTATTATCAACTATAAAAAGAGATTTTGCAAGTAAAATATTTAAAAATTAACATTTTCTTTTTTTAATGGTTTTTTTATTCATTTATAAATCTCTTATACCTTATAAAATATATAAATATTTTAAAATATTTAACAATTGTAAAAAATATTTGATATAATCAAATTAAGAAAAGAATTCATGGAGGTATTATATGAAAAAGATAATTACAATAAGCCGTCAATTTGGTACAGGCGGTAGAGAAATTGGCGAAATGGTCGCGAAAAGATTAGGCATTGAAGTTTACGATAAATACATTATTGAACACGTTGCTGAACAATCTGGTTTTGAAAAAAATTTAGTTCAAAGTGCATTACAAGAAAGTTCTCCAAGAAAATATGCTTCAAGAAAATTTAAGATTAATGGTATGAACATCGATGAACTTCTTTATATTGAAGAAAAGAGAATTATTAAAGATTTAGCTTCTAAAGGACCATGCGTTTTTATTGGTAGATGTAGCGATTACATTTTAAAAGATGAAAAAGATGTTATGCACGTATTTATCTATGGCGATTTAAAAGTAAGAGCGAACAGAGTTTCTAAAGGTAATTACGAAGGACGAGACAATCCTGAAAAGATCTTAAAAGAAAAAGACAATAAAAGAGCGAGTAACTACTCTCACTTTACTGGTAGAACTTGGGGAGAACCTACTAACTACGATTTAATGATTAATTCTAGTAAGTTAACTCCTGAAGAATGCGTAGATTTAATTATTGATTTATACAATAAATAGTTAATAATGATAAAAATACACCAGATGGTGTATTTTTATTAGGAAAGGACAGTATGAAAAAGACATTAAGTTTTTTAAAAAATTATAAATTACAATCAATTTTAGCTCCACTTTTTAAACTTATTGAAGCTGGTTTAGAATTAGTAGTTCCTTTAATTGTTGCTTCAATCGTTGATAAAGGTATTAATGTTGAAACACCAGATAATCAATATATCTTATATATGTTTTTATTGATGTTAGGTGTTGGACTAGTAGGTTTCTTATTTTCCATCACGGCTCAATATTTTGCCGCGTATGCAGCCGTTGGAGTATCGACTGATTTAAAGAAGGCTCTCTTTAAAAAGATTCAATCATTACCTTATTATAGTTTAGATAAAGTTGGTAGTTCTTCTTTAATCACTCGAATGACTAGTGACGCGAACCAAGTGCAAAATGGCGTTAACATGACTTTAAGATTATTACTTAGATCTCCAGTTATTGTTTTTGGCGCTTTAATTATGGCTTGCTCTATTTCATTAAAGATTGCTTTAATCTTTTTAGGCGTAATTATTATTTTAACTGCAATAGTTTTAACTATTATGCTTAAATGTATTCCTTTAAACAAAAAGGCTCAAGAAAAACTAGATTCAATTACTTTATCAACTAGAGAAAATTTAGTTGGTGCAAGAGTTATTAGAGCTTTCTCAAAAGAGGAACAAGAAATTAGTTCTTATCAAGAAAAGAATGCCATTTTAGCGAAACAACAAAAACATATCGGTTGGATTAATGGCCTTATGAATCCATTAACTTATGTAATATTAAATGGAGCGATTATCTTAGTTGTTTATGTTGGGGCACTTGATGTTAATGTTGGTTCTTTAACTCAAGGTAATGTCATTGCTTTATATAATTATTTATCGATTATTCTTACTGAATTAATTAAGTTTGCAAATTTAATTATTACGATTAATAAAGCTGTTGCCTGCGCAGGAAGAGTAGAAAACGTCTTAAATATTGATGAAACATTAAAATATTCTGATGAAAAAGAAATTTCATCTTCTTATATTGAATTTAATAACGTTACTTTAAGATATCATGAAGGTTCTTCACCAGCTTTAAATAATATTTCTTTTACAGTTAATAAAGGTGAAACTATTGGTATTATTGGAGGTACAGGAAGTGGAAAAACTTCTCTAGTTAATTTACTTCCTCATTTCTACGATGTTAGTGAAGGAAGCGTCTCTATTGAAGGAGATAACGTAAATTCTTATGCGTTAAATGCTTTAAGAAATAAATTTGGTATCGTTCCTCAAAAAGCAGTCTTATTTAAAGGAACGATTAGATCTAATTTAACTTTTAGAAAGAAAGACGCAAGTGATGAAGAAATGTTTAATGCCTTAAAGACTGCCCAAGGAATTGAAATTGTTGAAAAGAAAGAACAAGGACTAGATAGTTTAGTTGAACAAAATGGACAAAATTTTTCTGGGGGACAAAAGCAAAGATTATGTATCGCTCGTGCATTAGTCGGTAATCCTGATATTCTCATTTTAGATGATTCATCAAGCGCGTTAGATTACGCGACTGATGCTAAACTTAGAAAAGCATTAAAGAACTTAGATTATAAACCTACTGTCTTTATTGTTTCACAAAGAACTTCTTCTTTAGCTCATGCAGATAAAATTATTGTTTTAGATAATGGAGAAATGGTCGGAATTGGTAAACATGAAGATTTATTAAAGACTTGTTCTGTATATCAAGAAATTCATTATTCACAAACAAAAAAGGAGGATAGATAGTATGTCAAATAAAGAAACTATTAAACTCTTATTTAAAGAATTAAAGAAGTATAGAGGACTAGTCATCTTAAGTATTCTTCTTGCGATTATTAACGTTAGTTTAACGCTTATTAATCCTATTTTAGTCGGTAATGCAATTGACTTAGTTGTCGGAGTGAATGACGTTAATTTTGAAGGAATATATCGTATATTTATTTTCTTAAGTATTGTTATTTTTGGAATATGTATTTCACAATTTGTCATGACGATTGTTAATAATAACATCACATATTCATTAATTAAAGATATAAGAAACAAGGCGATTGTTAAAATTGAACGTTTACCATTAAGTTATATTGATTCACATTCTTATGGACAAATTTTATCAAATGTCATCTCTGACGTTGATCAATTATGCGATGGTTTGTTAATGGGCTTTAGTCAGTTTTTTACCGGCGTATTAACAATATTAGGTACTATTGCTTTAATGTTTATCTACCGTTGGCAAATTGCCTTAGTTGTTGTTTTAGTTACTCCATTAAGTTTATTTGTAGCTAAATTTATCGCGAGTAGAACTCATTCAATGTTTATTAGTCAATCAGTTACTAGAGGTGAACAAACTGCCTTTATTGAAGAGATGATTAATAATCAAAAAGTTATTCAAGCATTCAATAAACAAGATGATAATGAAGTTAATTTTGATGAGATAAATTTACGTTTAAGAGATTGTTCTTTAAAAGCGAATTTCTTTTCTTCTTTAACTAATCCTTCAACGAGATTTGTTAACTCAATTGTTTATGCGGTCGTTACTTTAGTTGGTGCTTATCAAGTTATCGCGATTAGTGATCCGACCATCTTTGGAGTCGGTAGATTATCATCCTTCTTAAGTTTTGCAAATCAATATACAAAACCATTTAATGATATTTCTAGCGTTATTACTGAACTTCAAAATTCCTTTGCATGTGCTTCTAGAGTATTTGAACTACTTTCTCAAGATGAAGAAGTACCTGATAACAATAACTTAGTTTTAGTTAATCCAGAAGGTAATATTGATATTGATCATGTTTATTTCTCATATGTTAAAGAAAAACCTTTAATTACAGATTTTAATCTTCATGTTAAAAAAGGTACACGTATTGCCTTAGTTGGTCCAACAGGATGTGGTAAAACAACCTTAATTAACTTACTTATGAGATTCTATGATGTTAATGAAGGAACCATAACTTATGAAGGACATAATATTAAAGATATTACACGTAAATCTTTAAGAGATAATATCGGTATGGTCTTACAAGAGACTTGGTTAAAATCCGGAACGATTAGAGAAAATATTATTCTTGGTAAGGAAGATGCGACTGAAGAAGAAATTATTCGTGCTTGTAAAGAAGCTAACTCTTATAATTTTATTATGCAACTTGAAAATGGCTTTGATACAGTCATTAATGAAGATGGAGGTAGTTTATCACAAGGACAAAAACAACTTCTTTGTATTACTCGTATTATGTTAAGTTGTCCAAATATCTTAATTCTTGATGAAGCGACTTCTTCTATTGATACTCGTACTGAATTAAAGATTCAAGAAGCATTTGAAAAACTAATGAAAGGAAGAACTTCATTTATTGTCGCTCATAGACTTTCAACTATTCAATCAGCGGATATGATTCTCGTTATGAAAGATGGTAACATCATTGAAATGGGTAATCATAATGAATTATTAGAACAAAAAGGCTTCTATTATACTCTTTATAATTCACAATTTGCTAAAGATTAAACCTTAACCATGTGTAAATAAGCACATGGTTTTATTTTATAAATGCTTATTTAAAAAAAGAGTTACTTGCAGTTTTTTATGATTTTACCTCAAAACTACTTGCAGTTTTTTATGAAAATTGTCATTTTGGTGATAGATGACATATGTTGAAAAGAGAAAAACTGAGGATAAAGTTATTAAAAAGTCAATTATTGTGTGACAGGGATGCCATATATCTAAGAGTTATATTCACAATTTGTGAAAGATTAAGTCTTTACCCTATGTTTACACATGGTTTTATGTTGTAAAAAAATTCTTACTTTTATCTTAAAAAAAGTGGTATAATATTTTTAGTGGAGGCGATAATATGTATCAAGTTAATGATATTGTAGTTCATGTCATTAGTGGCGGTGTTTTTAAAATTGCTTCTTCACAAAGTATGGATTTAGGTTCAGGAGAAGAAGAATTCTTCATTATTGAACCTTATATTAAGAATGAACAAAATGCTTCTTTATCAATTATGTTACCAAAAAGTAAAAGTGAAAAATTACTGAGATCTCTAACTTCAGTTAATGAAGCAAATGCATTATTTGAAGAATTAAAAGATATTGAACCTATTTGGTATAATGATGCAAAAACACGTAAAATCAAGTTCCAAGAATTATATAATTCTCGTCTTATGAAGAATTATTTCTTAATTTTAAAGTCATTATATGTTCAACAAAATAAATTATCGGAACAAAATAGAGCTTTAAATTTAATTGACTATGACTTTTTAAAACGTATTAGAGATTCGATTAATGGAGAATTTTCTATCGTCTTAAATGTCGATGAAAAAGAAATTGAAAAGAAATTTATTGAATCAATGTAAAAGGATGATCGTTCGATCATCCTTTTATTTACCTAATTTTTTAGTGTTAATTATTATCTCACTAATGACGTAAACGGCTATTATTAATTCTGTTATTGGCATTGCAAACCATAATGCACGAGAATTTATTAAAGGTAAAACGTAAATTAAGATACTACTTATCACTAAGCCTCTTCCAATCGAAATAATAAATGAAATTCTAGGCTTCATAAGAGATTGAAAATAGTAAGTAGAGAAGATATTAAGTGGTAATAAAATAAATGATAAAGAATAGATTTTTATAATGCTTTTCCCTTGAATAAGAATTTCTTCTGTTGGAGTCATAAAACTATAGAGATAAACTTGAGGGAAAACTAAACTAAAGATAGTCCAAAATAAACTAAAAGCAAGAGTTGTTAATAAACAATATTTAAGTACCTCTTTAATACGGTCAAATCTATTCGCCCCTAAGTTAATACTAATAATAGGTTGAGAAGCCTGTCCAACTGCATAAGCACAGCATTGAACAAAAGTTGATATATTAATAATTACTCCATAGATTGATAAACAATTTGAGTCTAAATAACGCATGATTTGGCGATTAAATAAAATGGTTAATATTCCCATCGCGATATCAATAAAGAAGGAAGAAAAGCCGTTTATTGTTATATTATGTAATCTTTTTAGTAAATGATCTACTCTTATTAATTTTAAGGTATTTTTCTTCTTAAAGAAGTGTGTACATAATAATAACGTAGTAATAACTGAACCTATCGCGGTGGCTAGTCCTGCTCCAAAAATACCCATTGAGAAAATAAAAGTAAATAAAATATCACCAATAACATTAAATATACCACCGATTAAAACGCTTAAGGTGGCAAGTTTAGGATCATTATCATTTCTTAAATAAGCGATGAGCATTTGATTAATTAAATAAGTTGGTAAAACAAATTTAATTGGTAAAATATAGTCTTCACAAAGATTTAAGATTATTTCTTCACTCGCGCCAAAGAAAATTAATATAGGGTGAGAAAATAAGAAAAACACAATAGTTATAATAATAGAAAGAATAATTGATCCAATAAAACTAGAGGTGAAGAATTTATTATCTTCATTAGAAGTATCATTTCTTCCACGTAAGGAACTAAATAAGATACTTCCTCCTACTCCCATAAGTAAACCTAAAGAATAGATGATATTCCAAATTGGTGCGATAATCGCAAGTGCCGCGGTTCCATTTGGACCGACATAATTACCGACTACAGCCATATCAACTAGTGAATAAATAGAAGTAATCAGCGCGCTACCTAAGCTAGCAATAAAATATTTAAAGTAGAGATTTTTAATTTTTCCATTAATTAAGTCCATAATTCCTCCAAAAAATAAAAAAAGGATAAGATAGATTGTCTCTACCTTATCCGGTTAATTGTCTTTATAACAATTAGCCCTCCGATGAACGAGTTCTATTTTACTAAACTTAAAATAATAGTCAAGACGTTATTTTAAAAAAACAAATAAAAAGAGGATCGTGCGATCCTCTAAAAATTAACCTAACATTGAGATTAAGATACCTGCTGCAACAGCAGAACCGATAACGCCTGCGACGTTAGGGCCCATCGCGTGCATTAATAAGTAGTTATCTGAATCTTCTTCTTGTCCGATCTTATGAACAACTCTTGCTGCCATTGGAACGGCGGAAACACCTGCTGCACCAATCATTGGGTTGACCTTGCCGTGAGTTAATACACACATAATCTTGCCGCCGATGATGCCACTTGCTGCTGCAATGACGAAAGCGAAGATACCAAGAACGAAAATCATAATTGTTTGTAATTGTAAGAAAGTAGAACCTAATGCAGTTGCACCAACACTTAAACCAAGTAAGATTGTACAAATATATAATAATGCATTAGATGCTGTATGTAATAAGTTAGGTACAACACCAGATTCTTTAACTAAGTTACCAAACATGAAGCAACCAATTAATGGAGTACATGAAGGAACGAGAACACATACGACTACTGTAACAATAATAGGGAAGAGAATCTTTTCAACTTTTGAAACTTCTCTTACTTGTTCCATTCTAATTAATCTTTCTTTTTTAGTTGTTAAACCTTTAATAATAGGTGGGAAGATAATTGGAACTAATGCCATATATGAGTATGCTGCTAGAGCGATACCTGCTTGTAAATCAGCATTCGCGAGTTTACCAGAAACGTAAATTGCAGTTGGACCATCCGCGCCGCCGATAATACCAATACCAGCTGCATCACCGGCAGTGAAATTAATGCCTGGGATATTAGATAAGGCTAATGCACCAAGGAAAGCTGCAAAAATACCAATTTGAGCGGCAGCACCTAAGATCATTGTTTTCTTATTCGCGATTAATGGACTAAAGTCAGTTGTTGCACCGATACCAATAAAGATTAAACAAGGATAGATTTCGTGTTCAACCCCGATATGAAGAACACCGAGAAGACCACGAGTTGTTGTAGTATGTTGAGCAAGATCAGCATAGGTGTAACTTGTAATGTTGTAGGAATTCCAGGCTTCTTCGGTAATGGTACGATAGAAAGTGCCATCTATTCCTTCGTAAGTATAAGAAATATAGATTGCAGGATAGATGTTAACAAGTAACATACCGACTGCGATAGGAATTAATAAATAAGGTTCATAATCCTTTTTGATTGCTAAGAATAGTAATACACAAGCTAAGACGATCATAATGAGATTCATCCAGCCATCGCCTTTAAAGAAGGATACTATTCCAGTTTCATTTAAGAAATTTAGAATAAGTTCCCACATAAGATTAACCTATAATTAATAATACGTCTTTATTTTGGACCATTGATCCTTTAGAAACTTTTACTTCTTTAATAACGCCGTCAGCATTAGCTTTAATTTCGTTTTCAAGTTTCATTGCTTCAATGACGCATACTACATCACCTTTTTTAACACTTGTTCCAACATTTACTTTAACATCTAATACTTTGCCACCGATTGGTGCGAGTAATGGAGTTCCTTCGCCTGTACTAGCGACTGGAGTAGGAGTAGGAGTACTAGCTTTAGGAGCTTCAATAGTTCCTTTAACTTCTTCACATGTTTCTAATTCAACTTCATAAAGTTTTCCATTAACTTTTACACGATATTTTTTCATAAAATTTTAAATCTCCTTATTATTTAACTTCTTTAACGCTTACTAAGCGAACATCTTTTTTAACTTCTTTACGATAGTCAATAGTCGCGACTAGAACTGCGGCCATCATATCTTCGTCAGTGATTTCGACTTGTTTTGGTTCATTTACTACTGCTTGAGTAGAAGTAGGAAGAACTTCTTTTTTACTTTGTTCTTCAATTTGCTTTTTCATTTCAAATAAACCGGTGAGTTTAAAAACTAAAGTTGTAATACCGATGATGATGAGTAAGATTACAAATACCATTAAGATTGAAACAATGGAATATAGAGCGCCTGTTCCAACATCCATTGATTGATCCTTAAGGGCTAATAAATTAAGATAATTCATATTGCCTCCTATTAGATAACTAAGTTGAATTCTTCAACTTCATCTTCTTCTTTTTGAACATTATCACGTTTAGAAATAAATTCTAATGCGACTTTTTCAAATAGAGCGAGTGATAAGACATCTTCATCTGATTTAGCGATACCTGCATATTTTTTCTTTAAATCTTCAAATTCAGGTTTTAATAAATCAGCAGGTCTACAGGTAATGACTTCATCATCACCAACGATTCTTTTAACAATCGCAGGATCTAACGTAATTTCTGCAGGAGCTTTACCATAACGTCCATGTAAATAATCATTAATTTCTTTAGGAACCATTTTATATCTTTCACCTGTTAAGACGTTTAATACTGCTTGAGTACCAACCATTTGAGATAATGGAGTAACTAGAGGAGGATAACCTAAGTCTTTTCTAACATTTGGGATTTCCTTACAAACATCTTCAAATTTATCCATTGCATTTTGATCAGTAAGTTGTTTCATTAAGTTAGATAACATACCACCTGGAACTTGATATTTTAAGATATTTGCGTTGACACTTAATGATTTAGGATTTAATAAACCTAGTTTTAAATATTTATCTTTAATCTTAGATAATTTTTCTCCTGCTCTTTCTAAGCAAGCTTCATCTAGTTTAGGATCATATTTAGTTCCTTTATATGCTGCATTAAATGCTTGAGTTGAAGGTTGTGCGGTACCATTTGATAAAGGTGAAATGCCACAGTCGATGATATCAACTCCTGCTTCAATAGCTTTGGCATAAGTCATTTCACAAATTCCGCCGGTACAGTGTGAGTGAAGTTCAATAGGAAGTGTTGTACCTTTCTTTAATGCTTTAATTAACTTATAAGCATCTTCAGGAAGTAAGACACCGGCCATATCTTTAATACATAATGAATCAGCACCTAATGCTTCTACATCTTTTGCAAGTTGAACATAATATTCAATTGTATGTACTGGAGAAGTAGTGTAAGATAATGCGATTTGACATTTACCTCCATACTTCTTGGTGGAAACGACTGCTTGTTTTAAGTTTCTAATGTCGTTTAATGCATCGAATACACGGATGATATCGATACCATTTTCAATTGACTTTTTAACGAACATATCAACTACATCATCAGAATAATGACGATAGCCTAAAATGTTTTGTCCTCTGAATAGCATTTGTAATTTGGTTTTCTTACAAACGGCACGAACTTGTCTAAGTCTTTCCCATGGATCTTCATTTAGGAATCTTAAACAAGAGTCAAAAGTTGCTCCACCCCAAACTTCTAATGCTTCAAAACCAGCATCATCGAGTTCTTTTGCAACCGAAACTACTTCTTCAGTAGTCATACGAGTCGCAAATAAGGATTGGTGGCCATCACGAAGACTTGTTTCTACGATTTTAACGCCCATAATTTTTTCTCCTATAAAATTGTAGATTTCATTTCTATTATTTATTATGTAAGTAATAAAAGAAATCCTCTTAATTCTAACATTGTAACCGCTTTTATGCAATAATACGATAAAATTTTATTAATATGTATTTTAGTAAATATTTATTATAAATTTACTTTATTTCTTATATAATAGTGCTTAATTAAGGAGAAGAATATGAACGAAGAATTAAAAAAAGAAGAAACAGTTATTGAACCTGAAGTAATAAATGAAAATATTGAAACTAGTGTTCACCCAACAGTAAATTGTAAGTTTACGCAAGACGCATATATGTCATTAAATAGAGAAACATCTAAAAATATGCTTTACTTAGTTATAATTTTAGAATTAGCGATTATTGCTGTAAGCGTATTATTCTTTGTAACTGGTCAATATCTTTATGGAGGAGTTGTCGCAGCATTAGTGGTCTTATATCCATTCTTAGTCTATTATCTAAATGTTGTTCAATTAAAGAAATCATATAAGATGAGTAAAGATGTTTATGAAACAACTGATTATCATTTTGAATTTAAAGAAAAAACAATTTTAGTTAATGTAAAATTTAAAAAAGGTGATCCAATGGTTCGTGATTATGACTACGATAAATTATTTAAAATCATTGAAACTAGTAAGTATTTCTTTTTATACATCGCACGTAATCAAGCATTCGTTGTAAATAAAGAAACTATTACTGAAAATGACCTTAATACAATTAGAAATTATATTAAAGGTAATAAAGTTAATTTTGTGCAAAGAATTAAGGGATGTAAGTAGAAAGTGATGATAAATCGCTCATTTTTTATCTTCAAATATAGACAAAAGTTAAATTTTATTGTTTAAATGCGAGTTTTTATAGAAAAAATCGCATTTTTTTTGCATTTTTTTAAAAAACTTTCTTGAAGATAAAAAAAGTGAATAGTAAAATAATTTTAAACATTAAATTAAGGAGAAAGAAATATGAAAGTATTCAAAAGATTAATTAATGTCCTAGAAGCTATTTTACTAGTCATACTTGTTGCTGGTGTAGCATTATTCTTATCTTATAAAGGTTGGGATAAAGCTGTAGCTTATGGACAACATGGTTGGGCATTTATTTGGAGAAATGCTACAGCATTCCCATATGATACACTCCATTTCTGGGCGGCAGCAGTTGGTATTGTTGCTCTAGTTGGAATTATCGTTCTAATTGTATTATCTATTAAGAAAAAACAAGCTCATGTCTATAGCCCTTTATCTTATGCGGTAGCGTATTTAATGGTTGCTGTTGCATATCATAAAAGAAGAGGACTTATGTCTGCCTTCTCAAGTGGCAATGCATTAAAGGTATTTCTTGTAATTGCTTATATCGCAATATTTGCTTTATTAGTTGTATATGCATTAGTTACAACTGCTGCGATTATTGGAGGACCAAATAATTCTAAGAAGAAGGCTGCTCCACAAGTAGAAGAAAAAGATGAAGAAACTCCAGTTGAAGAAACTAAAGAGGAAGAACCTGCTGAAGAAGAAACTAAAGAGGAAGAACCTGCTGAAGAACCAGTAGAAGAAGAAACACCTGCAGAAGAAGAAAAAGTTGAAGAAACTCCAGTAGAAGAACCAGTAGAAGAAACTGTTACTGAAGAACCAGCAGAAGAAACTACTGAAGAAGAAGTTACTCCAGAAGTCGCTCCTACAAGTGAAGAAACTGAAGAAGCTACTGCAGAAGGAAAAGCTTATAAAGCTAAGAGATTCTCAGATAAGATGCTTGCTTTAGATCCAGAAGTATTACAAAAATATTCAGATATTAAAAATGAATTCTTATCATATCGTAAAGTTCATTCAAGAATTTCAAAAACAAATGATTCATTTAGATTTGAAGGTAAATTAGTTGCAAAAATTTGCGTCTCAGGTAAAGGCTTAAAACTTTATTTAGCATTAGATGTATTATCTGTTGATTCAGCAATCTATCACCAAAGAGATGCTTCAAGCAAAAAGAAGTTCAGAGATACTCCATTAGTAGTTAGAGTTAAATCTCCTTTATCATATCGTAAGGCTTTACAACTTGTTAAATTAGCTTGTGAAAAAGCTGGTGCAACAAAGAAGGCAAGATATACTCCAGCTGACTTTACTCAACCAGATGCTTTAAAAACAAAAAAAGAATTAAAAGCAGCTAAAGAAGCTCAAGAAGCTCAAGAAGTAATAGGTGAATAATTAAACTGATACCTCCCGTTTTGGGAGGTATTTTTTTTACCATTTGAAAGCGTTTTTTATAAACTCATAGTATGAGTTATGGTAAAATAAAGACATGAAAATTATTGTTGTTAGTGACTCTCATGGAGATGTCGAAATTTTAGAAGAGATAGTTCGTATTAATCCAAATGCTGATATATATTTACATTTAGGAGATTCGTGTGTTGAAGAAAATTATTTAGGTCCTTTTGTAAGTGTTAAAGGTAATTGCGATTATTTTTCTTCTTATCCTGAATATCGAATTATTAGAACTAGTAGATGTAATATATACGCGAATCATGGCCATTTACACACATTTGTTAATAATGCTTTTTTAAAGAGCAAAGATTGTAAAATATATTTATTTGGTCATACACATTGTCATTATATTAAACAAGATGGCGAATACTTATATTTAAATCCAGGATCAGTATCTAGACCAAGAGATAATACTAATGGAACATATATGATTCTAAATATTGATGAAGATAAAATAGAAGTTGAAATAAAAGAAATCGGGGGAAAAGAAAATGTGGGATATCTTAAAATCGACTAGAGCGAATGTAGTTATGAATATTGGTTACGAAGACTTTGCGACCATTGAAGTAGAAAAGATGATTAAATCAAGTAATGTTGATCATTATGTAATTAATATTGATATATTTGATGTCTTTGAAACTAGTGTCGACATATATAAGATTAAAGAATTAGAAAAGGCATTAAATGAAATTAAAGAAGAAATTGAATTCTTATACGATAATATACCTTTATACAATCAAGATGAGATTGATGAATTCTTAGAAGATTTCCAAGAAAAATTAAATTCATTATAAATTTTAAAAATACACTTGAATAATTGCTCAAGTGTAGTATTATATTATTGAACAGTTGAATGATTGTTCAATCGTGATAAGGAGAAAGATATGGCAGAGTTAAATGAAAAAAGAATTGAAGAAATTAAAGATAAATTACCATGTGATGATACAATCTACGATTTAGCTGAATTATTCAAAGTCTTTGGTGATCCAACTAGAGCGAAGATACTTGCTTCTTTAGAAGTTCAACCATTATGTGTTAATGATATAGCTTCGATTCTTAATATGTCAGTTTCTGCGATATCTCATCAATTAAGAGTGCTAAGAAATGCAAAACTAGTAAAACCAACTAAGATTGGTAAAGAAGTTTTATATTCACTTGATGACGATCATGTAAATAGCATTATTGAATGTGGCTTATCACATATTAATGAATAAATAAAGGGGATAAACTATTATGAAAAAAGTATTTAAAATCGAAGTTGACTGCGCAGTATGTGCACAAAAATGTGAAGATGCAATTAAGAAAGTTGACGGTGTTACTGCTTGTCAAATTAATTTTATGACTCAAAAGATGACTCTTGAAGCGGATGATATTGCTAAAGTACTTCCTAATTGTTTAAAGGTAGCGAAAAAAGTAGAACCTGATTTTGAAATCGAGGACTAATTATGTCAAAAAAGCAAAAAAAACAACTAAAACGTATTATTATCGCTTTAATATGTTTTTGCTTATTAATGATTGTTGATAAGGTTTTATCTTTAGGCTTTAAAGATAAATTCCCATTAGGTATTGCTTCTTTAATTCCTAATGATTATGGATGGTTATTAACATTTAGCTTGTTTTTCTTAGTTTATATTTATATTGGTCATGACGTATTAAGAAAAGCTTTTATAAATATTATTCATGGTCAAATGCTTGATGAAAACTTCCTCATGTGTGTAGCCACAATCGGGGCCTTTGGCTTAGGTATTTATACTGGTATTACTACTCATGATCCAGAAGGTTTTGATGAAGGATGTGCAGTATTATTATTCTATCAAGTTGGTGAATTCTTCCAATCATATGCAGTAGGTAAATCAAGAAAAGAAATTTCTTCTTTAATGGATATTAGACCAGACTACGCCAATTTAAAAAATGAAAATGGCGAATTTGTCGAAGTAAGTCCAGAAGAAGTAAAATTAAACGATATTATTCAAGTTAAACCTGGAGAAAAAGTTCCTCTTGATGGAATTATTATTGATGGTAGTTCTTCTTTAGATACCAAAGCTTTAACGGGTGAATCTTTACCTAGAGATGTTTCAGTTAACGATAATGTTATCTCAGGATCTATCAATTTAAATTCAACAATCTTAGTACGTGTAGAAAAAGAATTCTACGATTCTACTGTTTCAAAAATTTTAGATTTAGTAGAAAATGCTTCAAGTCAAAAATCTCGTTCAGAAAACTTTATTACTAAGTTTTCTCGTTACTATACCCCAATAGTTGTTTCTTTAGCTTTAGTTCTTGCGATAATTCCTCCATTAATTTTTACATTTATGGGTGATTACTCTACTTGGACTACTTGGATATATAGAGCTTTATCTTTCTTAGTTGTTTCTTGTCCATGTGCCTTAGTAATCTCAGTACCTTTAAGCTTCTTTGCTGGAATTGGTTACGCTTCTAAAAAAGGTATCTTAGTAAAAGGAAGTATTCATTTAGAAAGATTTAATGATGTTTCTACCTTTATTTTTGATAAAACTGGTACATTAACAAAAGGTAATTTTGTTGTCACTCATGTTTATCCAGAAGAGAAGAAAGAAGAAATTCTTCGTTTAGCAACGATTGCCGAAAATCAATCAACTCATCCAATTGCTCGTTCAATTAAGAAATCTTATGGAAAAGAAGTAAATGATAATAACTATTCTTTAACTAATATTGCTGGTAAAGGTATTAAAGCGGTTAATGAAGAAACAATTTCCTGCGGAAATGAAAAACTCATGTTAGAAGAAGGTATACCATATACAAAAGCTCATGAATTAGGAACAATTGTTTACGTAGCTAAAAACAAAGAATTTGTTGGCTATATTGTAATTGAAGATGAGATAAAGGAAGATGCAAAAGAAACGATTGATTATTTAAATAAAATCGGGGCTAAAAGTATTATGTTAACTGGAGATAATGAAAATATTGCTTCTTCAGTCGCTTCTAAATTATGTTTAACAACATATAAAGCAAGCTTATTACCTCAAGATAAAGTTAAAGAATTAGATCTTATTCTTAAAGAAAAAAAGGACAAAGAATTAGTTGCTTTCGTCGGTGATGGAATTAACGATGCCCCATCTTTAGTTAAATCAGATATTGGTATTTCAATGGGTGGAGTAGGATCAGATGCAGCCATCGAAGCTAGTGATATTGTCTTAATGCACGATGATTTAAAGAGCATTGTTGAAGCAAAGAAAATCGCAAGAAAAACAATGCGCATTGTATTTGAAAATATCATATTTGCCTTAGGAATTAAGGTTATTATCTTAGTTCTATCCGCTTTAGGTATCACTAATATGTGGATTGCAGTATTTGGTGATGTTGGTGTCGCAGTTCTTGCAATTTTAAATGCGATGAGAGTAAATTCAAAAAAATAATTACAAAAGAAAAAGAAGTAAGTTTATTTGCTTACTTCTTTTTTCTTAGTCATGATCATTTGTAACATCGATATCAACTACGATTGGATTATCATCTTCGACTACGTGTTTAGAATTATCCGCGACTATAACATTCTTTTTATATTCGCGATAAATATAAATTGTAACAATTAAATTTAATACGCCGTCAAGAATTAATGATCCTCCGATGAAGTATGAAACGATACTAAATGAATTAGTACAGTTAACAATTAATAAAATACCAATTACTAAATAGAAGATATTGACTAATAAATCTACTAAACGATTAAATAATGATGGTCTAGCTTCTTTAATACATCTTAGTAAGCCAACAACGCTCGCGGCGATAAATAATATACCAATTAATACCGCGATTACTGAGAAGACAAACCATACTAAGGTAACAAATACGATACCAATAACTATTAGAAATATGCCTGAAACGATGGTCGCGTTCTTTTTTAATGAAGTATCAACTAATCCCTTAATCAATAAATATATACCAAAGATCAGAATTAAAGCTCCGATAACACAAAGGATAATTTGTAAGAAATTAACTTGTGGAATGAAGAATAAACTACCGAGAATGATATAGATAATTGATTCAATTAATGTTAATTTAAAATCTCTTTTCATTTTTTTCACCTCGAGTTTTATTATAGATATTTTTTTATAAATTAGTATAACTTTTTCTAAAATAATAGATATTTATTAAATAATAGCTATAATTAACTAGCACGATACTTTTATAGATTGTAGCGAAAGGAATATTAAAATGGTCTTATTATTAGATTTAGGTAATACCAATTTATTCATTGGTGTTTACCAAAATGGTGAACTAATTTGTGATTATCGCACTCATGCAGATAAAAATAAATCTAGCGATGAATATCGTTTAATCATTAGTTCATTCTTGAAAAGCCAAGATTTGAAAGTAAATGATTTTGAAGGAGCAATCTTATCTAGTGTTGTTCCATCATTAACTTTACAAATTAAAAATGCAGTTAAAAATCTTCTTCATCTTGATTGCTTAGTTGTTGGCTCTTCACTCAAAAGCGGAATCTCCATTCGAATTGATAATCCTTCGGAAATGGGTTCTGATATGGTCGCGGATGCGGTGGGAGGAAAGAAGAAATATTCTTACCCATTACTAGTCGCAGATTTAGGCACGGCAAGTAAGATTGTCGCAGTCGATAAAGAAGGTAGTATTGTTGGATGCGTAATTATGGCAGGAATGAAAGTTTCAATGAACGCACTTAATTCTAATACTGCTCAATTAATGGATATTACTATGATGGCTCCTAAAAAAGTTATTGGTAAAAATTCACCTGATTCTTTAAATTCAGGCGCGGTGTATGGAACTATCGCGATGATTGAAGGATTATGTAAGAAAATGGAAGATGAATTAGGTTATAAATGTAATAAAATCTTAACTGGAGGATATTCAGTATTAGTTAAAGATTACATTGATAAAGAATTTATCTATGATCCAAATTTAATATTTGAAGGATTATATCAAATTTATTTAAAAAACAAATAAAAAATCAAAAAACTAAAATGCTATGGGACTTATTTTTATAAGCCTAAAGGGAAAGGAAAAAATTAGTTTTATGAACAAAAATTCAAAAAAAATCCGTCTTATGACGGGGATTGCAATTTTTACTGCAGTTACAGTAGTACTTGCTTTCTTTGGTAATTATGTTACTTTTGGTCCAGTCAGTATCAATTTAGCGTTAATCGCAATTGCTGTCGGGGCTTGTATATATGGACCTCTTGCAGGTTTATTCTTAGGTGTAGTTGACGGCGCGATTATTATGATTGCTCCTTCTACTTTAACGGCTTTTATGCCTTATAATCCATGGGCAACTGTCCTTGTTTGCTTAGTTAAAACTGGTGTAGCAGGACTTGTCGCTGGTTTTATTTTTAAAGGCTTAAGTAAAATTAACGTATTAAATACTAATAAATGGGGTTGGATTAAGTCCTTAATAGCTTCAATTTCCATTCCAGTTATTAATACAGGTTTATTTATTGCTGGTGCAGAACTTTTCTTCGTTGAAGTTTATGGAGGGGGAGCTGAAGCGATGAGAACCATTATTACTTCTTGCTTAAGCATTAACTTTGTTATTGAAGTTATTACAGTTGTTGTTTTATCTCCTGCAGTACACGCGATTTGTAAATATGCCGGCGATAAATTATTAGATGAAAATAGTTTAGAAGATGACGAAGTCATCTCTAATAACTAATTTATAATATATATTCCTTAGTCGTGCACCTAGTTCATTGAACTAGGTTTTTTCTTTGCTTTTTACCTAAATATTCTTGTTTAAGTGCTTTCATAGACATAAATTAATTTTATATAAAATTAAAATAGTGTATAATGTGAGGGCTAAGGAGATATATTATTATGGATTTTCAAAAATTATTAAAACCTTATAAAGATGAATCTTTAAAAAATCTTGCTTCATGGATCAAGATTAATTCTATATATGATGAACAAACTGTTACGAGTGAGCATCCTTTTGGTCAAGGAGTATTTAATGCATTAGATTTTATCGCGTGCCTTGCAGAAAAAGAAGGCTTTGAAGTTGATCGTTGCGATAATTATTGCACAGAAATTTCGTGTGGTACAGGAAATAAATTAATTGCTTTATATGCGCATGCTGATGTAGTTCCAGTTTCAGGTGAGTGGAATTATGAACCTTTTGGTGCCGTTATCGAAGACAATAGAATGTACGGAAGAGGTACTTCTGATGATAAAGGTCCAGCGATGGCAGTTTTCTATGCATTAAAAGCATTAAAAGATAATAACTTAATTAATGGTTACCGCGTCAGCTTAGTTATCGGAGGAAACGAAGAAACAGGTTCAAGATGTTTAGAACATTATTTTAATGTTTTACATAAACCTTATCCTACATATGGATTTACTCCAGATGGAGATTTCCCATTAATCTATGGTGAAAAAGGTATTTCTAATTACGAACAAAAGGTAAAGATTAATAATACTGATATTGTTTCTTTAAAAGGTGGGGTAGCACCTAATTCAGTTATTGATGAAGCTAAAGCTATTATTAAACATACTCCAGATTTAACTAAAGCTTGTGAAACTTTCTTTTCTCTTACATCAACTAAATATTCTTTAAAAGCTGGTGAAGAAAATGATGAACTTGTAGTTTATGGTCTTTCTAGCCATGGCTCAATGCCTGAAAAAGGTAAGAATGCAGCTTTATATTTAATTAAGTTCTTAGGCTGGTTCTATCACGATGAATTATTAAATAAGATTGCCGATTCATATTTAGAAACATCAGGTAATAAGATGGGTGTATATTATGAATCAGAATATCTACATGCAACTACTTATAATGTTGGTTTAGTTACATTAGAAAATGGTGTTCTAGAAATGGTTATTAACTTTAGACATCCAGAAAATTGTAATCCACATGAAGTAGAAAGAAAATTAAATGAATTAGAATTTGGCGAAATTAAATTCTTAGGATATGGAGAACATTTATTAATGGATCCACATTCTCCAATGATTGAAACTTTATTAAAAGTTTATCAAGAAGAAACAGGTGACGTTACTACTCCAATTGAAACGATTGGAGGAGGTACTTACGCGAAAGAAAGTAAAAATACAATTGCTTTTGGCTCCCATTTCCCTGGTAAAGTCGATAATATTCATTCGCCAAATGAAAAGATTGACTTAGAAGATTTCTTTACTTCACAAGGAATTTATGCACGAGCGATTTATGAATTAGGAAGATTAAAATAATGAGATTAAAGAAGAGACCTTGGGGCGACGTTGTTATTGAAAATAACTTAGACTTAGTCGTAAAACAAGATGAATTAGATTTAGATTTATTTCAAAATTATATTAACTATGACCATTTAGTTCTTGAAATTGGTTCAGGTAAAGGTGATTTTGTTATTCAAATGGCGAAGAAATATCCTTCGATTAGATTTGTCGCGATTGAAATGCAATCGATGGCTTTAGCTTATGCGGTGAGAAAAATTCAAGAAGAAAAACTTGATAATATTCTATTTGTTAACGCAGATGCACATTACGTAAATGAAAAATTTATTAATCATAAAGTAGAAACAATATTCTTAAATTTCTCTGATCCATGGCCTAAAAAACGTCATCATAAGAGAAGACTTACTTATCCTACTATGTTAGAAGAATATGCAAAAATTTTAAAAGATGATGGTAAGTTAATCTTTAAATCAGATAATGATATATTATTTAATGATTCAGTTGAATATATCGCTTCTTCACCTTTTAAACTCGATTCAGTTACATATGATTATGATGGATTAGATAATTACGATGCACCAACTGAATATGAAACTAGATTTAGAACTTTAGGTACCCCAATAAAAAGATATATTGCAAGCTTAAAAAAGGAGAATAAATAATGGCATATTCATATTTTTATAATAAAAATTTAATTGGAGATGTTTTATTAATCTCTATTGATAATGAAAAGAGTACAACTCATATTAAATCATTTGATGATATTACATTAATTTATCATGAAGAAGAATTAACAGGCATTAATATTTTTAATTTTTCTTCCGTAGTTAAAATTAAAAACGAAGGTAGAATTGTTCTTCCTCCAAATGAAATGATTGACGCGATCAATTCTAAATTAAGTTTAGTTTCTGATATTAAATTACCTTATGTCACTGAAACAGGTTTTAAAGTAGGTAAGATTTTAACTGTAGAAGAACATCCTGAGTCAAATCATTTACATATTTTAACAGTTGATATTGGTTCAGAAGTTCTCGATATCGTCTGCGGAGCTTATAATGTTAAAGAAAATATGTATGTAGTTGTTGCAACTGTAGGAACAGTTATGATGGATGGCACAATTATTAAACCAGGTAAATTATTAGGTGAAGTATCTAATGGTATGTGTTGTTCACCAAAAGAATTAGGCTTAAAGATGGATTATCCTCTTCATCATTTATTAGTCTTAGATGAAGAAAAAGTTATTTTAGGACAAGATTTCTTTTCATTAAAACAAATTTAATAGATATGAAGATTAATGATTTAGATATTAAATGTATCATCTTCGATTTAGATGGTACCTTACTTAATTCAACTAAAGTTTGGAAAGAAGTTGATGAAAATTTCTTTCTTAAAAGAGGTATGGTTGTTCCTCTAGGATACGGAAAAAAGATCGCGGCGATGGGACTAACTACCGCGGCAAGTTTTACTAAAAACACTTATAATATTAAAGAGAGTGAAGAAGAAATCATCAAAGAATGGTTAGACGCGGTACAAGATAAATATGCGCGTGAAGTAACTTTAAAAACTCATGTTAAAGAATATTTAGATTATTTAAAAGGAATTAATATTCCTTTATGCGTCGCGACAGCCAATTCAAAAGAATGTTATGAGCCATGTTTAATTAATAATGGAATCTATCATTATTTTGATCATATTGTTGATGTAAAGAAATATAAAGAAGGTAAGACGAGTCCAACCATCTTCTTAGATATCGCGAAAAAGCAAAATTTAGACCCTAAAGATATCTTAGTATTTGAAGATACATTAAGCGTCATTAAAATTTGTAAGAAAGCTTCTTTTAATGTAGTCGCCGTTTTTGATGAAGGTTGCTTAAAAGAAGATGAAAAAGAAAAAGAACAAATAAGTGATATTTATATTAATGATTTTAAAACCTTAATTAGATAGAGAAAGGAAAAGAAGAATATGAAAGTTTTATTATATGAACAATTCGCGAATGCTCAAAAAACTTCTGGCATTGGTAGAGCTCTTCGTCATCAAAAGAAGGCTTTAGAAGATAATGGAATAGAAGTAACATTTAATAAATCTGATACATATGATTTAGTTCATATTAATTCTTCTTTTATTTATACTTCTCATTTTTTAAAGAAATGTTTAAAGAAAAATATTCCTGTTGTTGTTCATGGTCATTCAACTTATGAAGATTTTAGAAATTCCTTTAGATTATGGAAATTAGTCGGAAAAGTTTATTTTTATCCTAACTTATCTAGACTTTATTCTCGCGCTCCTTTAATTATTACTCCAACTGAATATTCCAAAAATTTAATTGAAAATTATAAGGTGACTAAATGCCCAGTACTTGCCATTTCCAATGGTATTATGTTAGAAGAATATGCCCGTTCTAACGAAAAAGTAAAGAAGTTTAAAGATTTCTTTAACGTTCAAGAAAATGAAAAAGTAGTCGTTGGAGTAGGATTATATTTTGTTAGAAAAGGTTTATTAGATTTTATTGAAATCGCGAGAAAGATGCCTGATACAAAATTTATTTGGTTTGGTCATTTAGATAAAATTCTTTGCCAAATTAAAATTAATAAGGCAATTAAAAATGCACCAAAAAATTGTTTATTCCCAGGTTATATCGATGGAGATATTATTAAAGGTGCATTACAAAGCGCATCACTCGTTTTCTTTCCAACTTATGAAGAAACAGAAGGTATTGTTGCTTTAGAAGCTCTTGCGAGTAAAACTCCTTTATTAATAAGAGATATTCCAGTCTATGATGGTTGGTTAGAAGATAACGTCAATTGTTATAAAGGTAAAACTAATGAAGAATTCATTGAAAAAATAAATTATATTTGTTCACATGATAATTCTTCTATTATTGAAAAAGGTTATGAAGTAGCTAAGGAAAGAAGTATTGAAAAAGTTGGTAAAAAACTTATTAAAGCTTACAATCAAGCTATTGAAATATCTAAGAAAAAGTAATATATTTATAGAGCAGTCGCTCTTTAAATATGGGGGTGTAGCTCACTTGGTAGAGCACTTCGTTCGCAACGAAGGGGTAGCGAGTTCGATCCTCGTCACTTCCACCATTATGTTATTATCGGTTTGGCTTTAACTAGTCAGACCTTTTTTATTTGTAAATCCACCAATTTTCGCAAGTGGGGCTTCAACCACTAAAGGTGCGATTAAGAATTGTGTTATGTATACGATAGTTTAAACAGCAATAGCAAATAGATTAAAACCATCGGATTATATCAATTGGTATTTAGATAATGTTTCTACTACACCAAGTAATAAAATAGAAGACTTAGCACCTTTGTCAGATAAAATTCCTGACTGAATATTCATTACAGAGACTTGCCCAGGAAGCTGAAAACTCCAATGCCACTCTTGCCATAATCAAAGAAGTCGGTGGTAAACTTGAAAATGTAGGTAATACTGTGTCTAGTGTTGGCACAAAGCTTCTTCCCATCAATGCTGCTGTTACTGGACTTGGTGCGGCTGGGGTAAAAACTACTTCGGATTTGGTTGCTGCCATAAGCCAAGTACAGGCTACGATGAGCGTATATAAGGACGCAATGTCTGAGGTAGATGGACAGGCTGTCAACGCGGTAGATATCCTTCGTGAACTAGCAAAGGAAATGGGCGCAAAGAACGCATTTTTTGCATCCGAGTGTGTCGAGGATTTAAAATAATGAGAGAAAGCATTTGCCAATCGGTGAGTGCTTTTAAATTTGAAAATGTATTGACACATACCCCCTAAGGGTATATATTATATACGGAGGTGGGGTATATGGAATGTTGTTGTAAAGAAAATGAAAATAACAAAACCACACAAAGAAGTGAAGAAGAAAAGAAAGAAATAATTACTAGATTAAATAGGCTAATTGGTCAATTAAACGGTGTTAAAAAGATGGTTGAAGAAGATCGTTATTGTGATGATGTATTAATTCAACTTTCAGCCTCTTGTAAAGGCATTAAATCACTAGCTAATGTGATATTAGATAAACATGTCCATTCATGTTTAATTAAAAATATTGAACAAGGTAATTATGAAGTAGTTGACGAAATAGTCGATTTATTTAAGAGGTTCCAATAATATGAAGAAGAAATTTGATATTAAAGGTATGACCTGTGCTGCGTGCCAAGCGCACGTCCAAAAGGCAGTAGATTCGTTAGACGGCATAACTTCTTGTAATGTTAATTTACTCTCTAACAATATGGAAGTTGAATATAATGAAAATATTCTTAGTGATGAAAGAATTATTCAAGCTGTTAGTGATGCAGGTTATGAAGCTATTCTCCCAAATGAAAAAGTTATTAAATTAAATGAAAAAGATTATACTTTAGCTAAATTAATTACTTCATGTATTTTATTATTAATTCTTATGTATTTTTCCATGGGGAATATGATGTGGGGATGGATTAGTCCAACGATATTTGATCACCATCATAATCCAATGGGATTTAGTTTACTTCAATTTATACTAGTTTTACCTATTACTTATATTTATCGCAATTATTTTATTTCAGGTTTTAAGAAATTATTTAAAGGTCATCCTAATATGGATAGCTTAATCGCACTCGGTGCGACATTTTCTCTTATTTACGGCGTAGTTGCCTTATTTATGATTAGCTATGGTACACAAGGAATGATAAATGATAAAGATAATTATAATTACTATCATGACTTAGTCATGACGTATCATGATTCATTATATTTTGAAAGTGCAGGAATGATATTAACTCTTGTTAGTTTAGGTAAATATTTAGAAGGTTTATCAAAGAAGAAAACAACTAAAGCATTAACTAAATTAATGGATTTAGCTCCTAAAAAAGCTCGTGTTTTAATTAATAATGAAGAAGTTATTATTCCAGTCGAGAAAGTTAAAGTAAATGATATTATCATTTGTAAAAAAGGTGAAGCAATCCCAGTCGATGGAATTATTATTGAAGGTAATGCTTCGATTGATCAAGCTAATATTACTGGTGAATCATTACCTATTTATAAAGTAGTTAATGATGAAGTATATTCATCTACTTTAATTTCAGTTGGTTATATTAAAATTAAAGCTACTAAAGTTGGTGAAGATACTTCTATCGCGAACATTATTAAATTAGTTGAAGAAGCGAGTAATTCTAAAGCGCCTATTTCAAAACTTGCGGATAAAGTTTCAGGAATATTTGTTCCAGTTATATTAACTATCGCAGTATTAACTTTTATTATTAATATGTTATTAAATGCAGGATTTGAAACTTCATTTAATTTCGCTATTACGGTGGTTGTTATTGCTTGTCCATGTGCTTTAGGGCTCGCGACTCCTCTTGCTATTATGGTAGGAACTGGTAAAGGGGCAGAGAATGGTTTATTAATTAAAAATGCAGAAATATTAGAAAAAGCTCATTTAATTAAAACGATTGTTCTAGATAAAACAGGTACAATTACTGAAGGTAAACCAAGTGTTACTGATTATATTTCTTTAAAAGAAAATAATGATATTTATTCTATTCTTTATTCTTTAGAAAATAAATCTGAACATCCACTTGCTAAATCAATCATTGATTTTGTTAAAGAGCATAATCCTCATGAATTAGAAGTGAAAGATTTTACTTCTCTTGATGGTCAAGGATTAGTAGGAATTATTAATAATAAAAAATATTATATTGGTAATTTAAATTATTTAGTTAGTAACAAGATAAATGTTAGTAATGTAGAAGAAACAATTAATGAATTATCTTCACAAGGAAAAACTACTTTAGTCATATTAGAAGATAACGACGTTATCGGAATTATCGCGATTAAAGATAAAGTAAAGAGAAATTCTATTTTAGCGATTAAAGAATTACAAAATTATGGAATTAACGTAGTAATGTTAACTGGTGATAATAAATTAGTTGCCGAAGCTATTGGTAAAGAAGTTGGAGTAAAAAGAATTATTTCAGAAGTTAAACCACAAGATAAACTAGATGTAATTAATTCATTAAAGAGTGATGATAAACATCTAGTAGCTATGGTAGGAGACGGCGTTAACGATGCTTTAGCCCTCACTAGCGCAGATCTAGGTATCGCTGTTGGAGGAGGAAGTGATGTCGCGCTTGAATCAAGTGATATCATTCTTTTAAGAAATGATTTACTTGATATCTTAAATGTTATTACTTTATCTAGAAGAACTATTAATACGATAAAACTAGGCTTATTTTGGGCGTTCTTTTATAACTTTATTTGCGTTATTATCGCAACTGGGGCTTTCTATTATATTAATCCTTCGTTTAAGATTAATCCAATGATTGGTTCTATTGCGATGAGTATTTCATCTGTAAGCGTATGCTTAAATGCATTAACAATTAATTTTTATAAACCTAAGAAAATAGAAAATATAACTTATGAAAATTCTTCTAGTAATGAAGAAGTAAATGTAACTAAAATGGAGGAAAAAGAAATGAAAGAATTAGTTTTTGAAGTTCATGGCATGATGTGTGCTCATTGTAAGAAGCACGTTGAAGATGCTTGTTTAAAAGTAAGTGGAGTAAGTTCAGCTGAAGCAAGTTTAGAAAATAATAATGTCGTAGTTAAGTTTGAAGGTGAAGTAAGTAAAGAAGACTTAATTAAAGAAATTGTTTCAGCCGGTTACGAGGCAAAATAAATGAAATTAATAACACTTAAAATCGATGGGATGAAATGTGGAATGTGTGAAAGTCACATCAACGATTGTATAAGAAAGAATTTTGTCGTTAAGAAAGTAAGTTCATCACATACTAAAAATGAAACTAAAATTATTAGTGAAAATCCTATCTCTTTAGAAGAATTAAAAGAAGTTATTGATAAAACTGGATACATTATTCTTGATTATAAAATTGAAGATTACAAAAAGAAGAATATTTTTAAGAAATTATTTTCTAAGTAATTAATTAGGACTATTAAACCTCACTAAGGTTAACAATAGTCCTTTTAATTTGTTTATTAAAATTAATCACATCGTTATTTTAAAATGCTTGAATTACTAATAATCTTATTTTTTAGAATCTTAAAGTGTGTTAGAATGTTTTTGACCTATGTATTTAAATACATAAATAGGAGATATAATAAGATGACAATTACAAAAGTTATAAATGATGGACAATTAATTATTAATATTGAAGGAATTTTAAATTCTTCTAACGCTCAAGAAGCTAGCACAAAAGTTGATAGTGAACCAAGTGTCGGAGTAAATTCAATTTTAATTGATATTAAGAAACTCGATTACATTTCTAGCGCAGGTTTACGTATTATTTTAAGCTTAAAAAAGAGAGCGAAAGCAATGCCTTTTAAAATTATTAATGCGAATAATGATGTGATGAAAGTCTTTGATGATACAGGATTTTCTTCCATTATGGACATTGAACAAGGCTTAAGAGAAGTTTCAATTGATGGTTGTAAGATGATCGGTCACGGAGCTTGTGGAGAAGTCTATCGTTTAGATGATGAACAAATCATTAAATTATATTATCCTTTTATCTCTGATGAAACTATTGAATTAGAAAAAGTTCTTTCAAAGAAAGCTTTTACCTTAGATATACCAACTGCGATATCTTTTGATATTGTTTCTTGTAATGGTCGAAAAGGGGTAGTTTATGAATTAATTAATTCTAAAACAGTTACTGAGTTAATTAGAGAAGACTACGAAAATGTAAATAAATACGTATCTTTATACGCTTCAACTTGTAAAAAGATTCATTCAATTGATGGAAAAGATTCTTCTTTACCATTATTTAAAGATTTAAATAGAGATGATGTTAAAAATATAACTGATATTAATGAAGAAGAAAGAGAATTATTATATCACTTCATCGATTTAGTTCCAGAAGGAACAACATGTATTCATGGTGATTTAAATCCAAATAACATTATGTTTTCTAATGGAGAATGTTGCTTAATTGATATGGGTGAATTTTCTACTGGTATTAAAGAATGGGATATTTCTAGAATTTTATTTTCTTTAAAATATGGTAATATGTTCCATGATTTTAATGGCTTCTATAAATTAACCGCGGGACAAGTAAATACTATCTTAAATTTATTTTTAGATGATTATTATGGAACTCATGATTTAGAAGAAATAGTTAAGAAAGACGAACATTCACGTTTCTTAATGCCTTTAGCATGGTTTAGATGTATTTGCTCAATGTTAAAAGGAGATCGTTGGGCAAAAGAATTTAAAGATATGGCGAATGATTTATTACATAATCATCTCATACCATTTATTAAAGAAGAAGATAAATAATTATGTATTTTCGATTAGTTATTGTCGGAGTAGTAATAGTCGCGATTACCTTTATCTTAAATTTAATCGACATTAAAACTACTTTCTTTGAAAAATTAAATTACTGGGCTAAACAAGTTCTCTTCGGCGTAATTTATGGAGCACTTGCGATTCTAGCTACTGAATTTAGTAGTGAAATATCAGAAGTAAGCGTCAACATTCGTGATTCCGTACCTTTAGTTTGTGCATTAACTTTTGGAGGTCCTTCAGGAGTTATCGCTGGTATTATTGGAGGAGTTGAAAGATTCTGCGCCGGAACTTTTTGGAATGTTGGAGAATATTCGAAAATTGCTTGTTCTTTCGCTTGTTTTCTTTCAGGCTTAATTGGTTGCTTATTAAAAGAAGTCATCTTAAAAAAGAAGAATGTCACTTGGCATTGGGGCTTTCAAGCTGGTGTATTTGTCGAAGTAGTACATATGTTATTACTGATTTTAACTAAATTTAATGATGGCATCTATATTTTTAAAATTGTTCAAATTATTTGTTTACCAATGATTTTAGGTTGTGCCTTAACTTCTTTTTTATCAATATTTATTGTTCAAATAACCGATCAATTTGTTTTTCAATTCCATGTTGATAATAGAAGAACTTTATATAAGTCATTTCAAATATATTTATTATCTGCCTGCGTTATTTGTTTCTTTGCTTCTATCTTTTACAATCAATATTCAGAAAGACAAATTCAACTTAATGTGACGGAACAAACTTTAACTTCTTCTTTATATAATTGTTCAGATTTCTTTAATAATGAATACGATGGAGAATATCAAGATATTGAACAAATAAAGAAAAGTGTGGCTAATTTAACAGTTGGTCAAAATGGTTATATCTGCGTTTATGATTATGAAACCGGTAAATCAATTTATCGAGATGATGAATATTATTATGGCTATTTAGGTTTTAATAATTTAAATACTAAAACTTTAAGTGAAAATAATGAAAATGCATTTATTACAATCACTTTAAATGGACCATTAAGTGATGAATTAGGTAACGGGATCTTTGAATCTTGTGATAGTGAAGGTAACTGCGTAGAAAAATATGGTGAAGTAAGATATTACGCGATGTATTCTCGGGTTACTTCTAGTAAAGATAATAAGAAATATGTCATGGTTTCTTTTATTCCTAGTACTGAAGTTGATTTTGTTATTAACGCAAGTACATATACAAATGGTTTTATTCAAATCTTAGTTTATTCAAGTATCTACGTGATGATCTATGTTTTAGTTGATCGCTTAGTCATTAGAAATATTAATAAAGTTAATAATTCTTTAAAAGCTATTACCCGTGGTAATTTAGATGTTACGCTTGAAGTAAAAGACACAAAAGAATTTAGACATTTATCTGAAGATATTAACTTAACTGTTTCAACTTTAAAAAAATATATTTCTGATGCAGAAAAAAGAATGGAAAATGAACTAACTTTGGCTAAAGAAATTCAACATTCTTCTTTACCTAATATCTTTCCACCATATCCAGATAAAAAAGAATTTGATATCTATGCCACAATGGAAACGGCGAAAGAAGTTGGAGGAGATTTCTATGATTTCTTCTTTGTAAGTGATAAAGAATTAGCGTTAGTTATCGCGGATGTTTCTGATAAAGGAGTTCCTGCTGCTTTATTTATGATGAGAACTAAATCGGTTATTAAGTCATTAGCCCAAAGTGGACTAAGCGTTAATGAAACTCTTTATCGAGCGAATAATTCCTTATGTGAAAATAATGATGCTTCTTTATTTGTTACTGCTTGGATTGGTATTATTAATATTTATACTGGTGATATGGTTTTCGCTTCGGCAGGACACACCTTACCTTTATTAAAACATCATTCTAAGTACGATTTTATAAAGAATAAGCATTCATTAGTTCTTGGAGGAATGGAGGATATTCAATATCAAACTTATTCATTAAAATTAGAAAAAGGTGATGAACTTTATCTTTATACGGATGGAGTTACTGATGCGAATAATAAACAAGGTAAACTATACGGAGAAGATAGACTTAAGAATTATTTAAATAGTCAAGATTTTAATAATATGGAAGAACTTTGTTTAGGGGTAAGTAAAGATATTGAAGTTTTCTCTGAAGGCGCTTCTCAATTTGATGATATTACAATGATTGGTTTTAGATATTTAGGTTCATCTATTAAACTTAAAACTTTACCTTGTTCTTTAGATAGTGTCGATATTGCAACTGATTTTATTTATAATTCATTAAGTGATAAATGTCCGAAGAAAAAGATCATTAATCAAATTAATATCTCAGTAGATGAGATTATCTCTAATATTGTTAAATTTGCTTATGATGGTAAGAATGAAAATAAAACATTTGATCTTTCTCTAAAAGAAAAAGAAAATGAAGTAGTAATTAAATTTATTGATCAAGGTAATCCATTTAATCCTTTATTAAATAAAGAAGTAGATGTTAGTCAATCGGTTGAAGAAAGAGAAATTGGTGGACTAGGCATTTTCTTAGTTAAGAAATTAATGGATAATGTCTATTATGAATATAAAGATGAAAAAAATATCTTAACAATTATTAAGAAGTTTTAAGGGAGTCTATTAAATTAGACTTCTTTTTTTAATTTTTTTATTGTTTTAATTTATTTATCTAAATTATTGATTGAATTATGTATTTAATAGTAATTAAATTGATATAAGTATATAAATACTTATTGAGGGGAGAAAAAGTATATGAAAAAGAAATTATTAGTCTTAGCTTCTTTAACTTTATTATTAAGCTTTGCTTCTTGTGCAGGTGAAGTCAGTTCATCATCGAGTTCATCTAGTTCAGAAAGTAGTCAAAGCTCATCTAGTTCGTCATCTAGTGAAAGTTCAAGTTCTTCTTCTAGTTCAGAAGTTGCTTTAGATGGTAAAGGTACTAAAGAAAGCCCATATATTATTAAGAGTGCAGAAGAATTAGAATATTTTGCAAAAAGTTGGAATGAACAAGAAAGTGTTCCTACTGAAAAAGTTTATTATGAATTAGGTAATGATATTGATTTAAATGGAATTGATCATCTAGCGATAGGAACAAGTGAATTACCATTTAATGGTCGCTTTAATGGCCGCGGCCATAAAATAAATAATTTTAAAATTAGTAAATATGATTTAGATGTTCATGAATATGGCCTTTTTGGAGTAACTGATGAAGCAGTTATTAAAGATGTTGATCTTAATATTGATTATGATTTCGCTCCAATTGGTAAAAAATCATCTGTTTATGTCGGTGGTTTAGTAGCGAAAGCAACTAATACCCCAATTTATAATATTGATGTTACAGGCTCAATTAAATTAACAAGTGCACAAAATTCATCATCCTATTTAGTCGTTGGTAGCGTAGCAGGTATTGTTTCATCAACTAGTAACTATTTTGTATCTTTACAAAATTCAACTGCAAAAGTAAATATTTCTAATAATATGACTAACGCGAATGATACAGTAAATATTTCTGGTGGTATTGTCGGCGCGGTAAGTAACGAATCTTTCTCTGGCGCTTACGCGATTACATCTTGTTATTATAATGGTTCGATTTTCGCTGAAGACGCGGCTGGAGGAATTGTTGGAGTAGTTAATACTTATACTAGTATCTTAGATTGCGTTTCTGAAGGAGATACTCTTTCTGTTTCTTCTTCTGATGGAGGTTGTTACGCCGGAGGTATCTTAGGACAAGGTTATTACTATACTGCAGTATTAAATAATTATGCTGAATATAAATATATTGATGCAGTTGGAGGTTCTTCTTCTACCGTTTATAAACCTTATGGAGGAGGAATTGTTGGCTTTGCCTATGAAAGTGGCTATGATGTAGCTTACGATATTTTAGGTACGACAACTTATTCTAACTATTCTAAAATTGGTGAACTTAACGTAACTGAAGTAGGCTATTCAGGTGAAACCGTTCCAAGTGGAACAACTATTAAAGAAGCAGTTGGTTTATCTTCTTACTGGACGATTGATGGAGAAAATAAAGTAGTTAGTGACGTAAGCGAAGACGAAGAAAACGTCAAAGTTAAATTAGATGCGAATTATGAAGGTGGCGAAAGCCAAAATGAAGAATTAAATTTCGTTAAAGGCGCATATGATTCTTCTAATATTGTTTTTGCAACTAATAAAAAATTCACTCGTGAACATTATTCTTATTCTGGCTTATATTATGATAAGGATGGAAAAGCTCCATATTGTTTCTTCGCACCTATCTTAAAAGAAACTACTTTATATGCAGGATATGGTGATTTAAGTAATCTTGTCGGTAAATATAATTATACAGTTTCAGGATTAACTACAACTGGATCTTGGGGATTTGATGAAGAATATTTCTATTGGGAATATGATTATGATGTCATGAAATATGAATATAAATTTGATGGCAAATATATCTTTATTGGTGATTATGTCGGAAGTGATGATCAAGGATTCTATGAAGGTGAAATGCTAATTCTAAATGAAGATGGCACTTTAAAAACATATGATATTAATGATTCAGATTATGTTTTAACAGGTACTAAAGTAAGTTCAACTTATGAAACAATTGATTATACTAACAAATCTTTCTTAGGCGATTGGAAAGTTAATGATGATAAAGGTACTTATTTTACATTAAATGCAAACGGAAATGGATATGCTTATAATGCTTCTTCAACTACTAAATATACAGGTGGATATCGTTATGACGAAACTACTTCTACTTTAGATTTTAAGCTAACTGGTCGTTACAACGAAAAATTAACTTATGATGAAGAAGAACAAATAATGTATGGTTCAGAAGGTAAATTTGTCGCAAGAAAATTACCTTCAAAAACATACGCAGCAACTGATAATAAGCTCTTTATCTACGTTTATGAAGATACAAATAAGACATATGCAATTTATGAAGGTCAAAAAGTAACATTTACTGGTGAACTTAAAGATGGAGAAGAAATTGAAATTGGTGAAGGTATCACTTATGAAGTAAAAGGTAGTTCTTTAATTTCTACTAAAGAAGAATTCGATGAAAATGACTGCGGTACTTATATTGATGAAGATAATAATGTTCTTACCTTAAAAGTCGATGGAACAGGTACTTTTAGCGTTTATTCTTTCACTTGGAGTAAGAAAAAAGGTACAATTAGTAGTTTCTTAAAATATGATAGTGATAAGAATACTATTGTCTTTAATACTGATGGTTCTATTACTGTCCATCTAGAAAGTGCCGATGGAACATTTACTTACGATAAAACCTTAACAAAGAAAACTAAAGAAGATTCTTCTTCTCCTGCTTATTGCGGAACTTGGGCATTTAAAACTGCCGGAGGAACTTTCCAAGTAATCTTTAACGCCGATGGAACAGGCTTATATAATGGAACTAAATTTACTTACACAGTTTCAGGAACTAATATTAGTTTTACAGTTGGTGATATAGAAGTATCTTTAACTTATAATGAATCTAGCGATAAATTATCTGGTTCATTTGAACAAGATTATGAAACTTATTATTATAGTTCCATTACGAGAACTTCAAAATAATATTTTAATTTAAGTTTTTAGGAGGGTTAAAAAATGGAAAAGAAAATAATTCTTTTAGTTAGTTTAGGTTTAATTACATCTTTTATGGTAGGTTGCGCAGTAACTCCATCTTCTTCTAGTTCATCTTCAACTTCAGAACCTAGTTCAAGTGAAACGAGCTCATCTTCAAACTTATCATCTTCTAGTTCAGAAGAAGTAGGAAATAAGTTATCGTTTATTGATGCAGGGAACTTAGTCGCTTCTTTAGAAAAGAGTGAATATAATCTTTCAAGCGGTGCGACAATTATTAATGAAACTAAATCTAATGGATATACAGTTACAAAAAATGAAACTTTAAAGGTTTATGAAGATTCTTCATCTTCTTCGACCGGTACTTTAAAAAGAACTTCTCCAATGGGAAGAGTTCTTGCAGAAGACACCTTTGTAGGAAGAAAGAAACGTCAAATTGATCGTTTTAATGTCGATAACAAAGAAGTTTCTTTTAATATGTATTATTCAGTTTATGATTATGAAAATGAGAATGTATCAAGTTATCAAGATTCTGCAGGTGCCGTTTATATTGTTAATACAGCATCAGATGCTTATGCCGGCGGATTAACTGATGGACAATTTATCTTAGAAAGTGAATACAGCAAATACACTTCTTTACAAGTTTGTTTACAAGTTGAAACAGCGTTAGATGATTTATATAACGATGATTATGTTTTAGCTAAAGGCATTACTGATATTTATTATAAAAACTTAGATAATGGTAATATTAATTATTTTTTAACCGTCGAATATAATTATGATGGTGATTTAAACGATGTTTATACTGTTAATAAAGAATTAAGTTTTGAAGTTAATGCTGATAAAACTAAATTATTAAATGTAACATATAACGTTACTACCACTGATACAAATAAATCTGATCCAACTGATACATATGTAAGCGCGAATAATTATTCTGCGACTTTAAGTTATGAAACTAGAGATAAAGTTAATGAAGATGATTTAATCGATGTAAATTCTTATTTCTTAGAAGATGTTAGTGAAGTTAATATTTTAACTTATAATTCTAAAGGTAATAAGGAAGTAGTTAGTGATTATTCTAATATCGATGTTGACGGCAAATATATTTTCTTAGAAGCTAAGACTTATACTCCTTCAAAAGCAGTTAATATTTCATTAACTAATAAATCTTCATCTAATGAAGCAGTTGTTAAAAAAGAATCTTCTGGCCATTTTACTCTTGTAGGTCCTGGTAAAGCTACTTTAACTGCGACTTATTCAGGTAAAGATAAATATGGCGTTTACGTTGAAAAAGAAATAAGCGTTGATATTGTCGTCACTCAAAAAGAAGTTAGCGCTTTTAGTATTAATACTGAATCATGTAATATCTATAAAAATGATGTAGACGGAAGCGGTAATGTAAAAAAAGGAGAATTCTTAGGTAGATTTGGTTCACACGACAACACATTATTTATTAATAATAATTATTCATTTACAATTGTAAAAAATGCTTCAAAAGCAACTGAATTTAGCGTTACAAGTAGTGATGAAACTAAAGCTAAAGCCTCGTTAGAAGGATCTACTTTAACAGTTTATGCTTTAGAAAAAGGTGAAGTAAATATCACAGTTTCTTTAAAAGATAATCCTAGCGTTTACAATGTTTATCATTTCTATATCTTAGATAATGATGATGTTTCTTCTTTAGTTAAAGGTAAAACATTCTATATGGATAAATATAAAACAACTTATTTCTATACTGGAGAAATTTCTTTCGATAGTTCTTCTAGTAAAGGTACTTTAACTATTACTAATTATGATAGTGAAGCTTATCACGCTAATAAAACTTTTGTAGTTACTGAGACTACTGTAACTAATTTTACTTATTCAATTATTGATGGTTATTTACTTATTGATGAAGGTCGATATGCATTTGGTTCACCTAATAATGATGGAACTTCTATTTTCTTAGAAGATATACCTAATTTAGCTACTAGAGAATATAAGGTTAAGGCATAATATGAAAAAGAAGATTTTATTATTATCCTTATCCTTACTAACAATAGTTAGTTGTTCTTCTACTCCTTCTAGTAGTAATGAAAGTAGTTCATATTCATCCACTACTTCATCACCTATTTCTAGTGAAGTAAATTCAAGTAACGAAAGTAGTTCATCTTTTGAAGAAGAAATTACTAAATTTAAAAATTATCTTAAATCGAAGGAAGGTAATATCTATAAAAGAGATTTATCTTTATATAACAACACTTATTATATGACTACTGGGGATGAACCTTTCTCTTTTCATACATTAGATAAATCATCAACTATTAGATATAGTTCTTCAACAGTAGGTGTTATTAATGTTAGAAATGGATCATATGGTTCTTTAGATGAAGACACAGGCGAATACAACTTAGATTTAAATTACATCATGCAAACTTATGCAGATAATAAATATGTCTATAATATTTGTGACTATAGTAGTAAAGATGAAAATAGTTATTATCAAAAAGTAAATAAAACAGAAGATTATCTAAATGAATTTGATTTAGGTTTAACTAATTATATTTCTAGTGATTTTGATGCTTTATTAATGTATTCAACTAAAGAAAATTACGAAGTTAGTTATGAAAATTTTAACTATAATAACGGAACTAAAGATTTTTCTTTCTCTTATACTTTAAAAGCATTTGATGCATCAACTAAAACAAAAACAGAAGAATTAAATGTTAGCTTTGAAATTACTTTTAAAGATGGTTATATTTCTAATGCTTATGAAATATTAGATGATGCTTTATACGTTGCAGGAACTAAAGTTAACTGGAGAAGAGCAGTCTTTAATTTTGATTATTATCAAGGTGAACAGGTTCCTTTTGAAGGAGAAGTACTAGACTATAAAAATTATAGTCTTAAATAAAGAGGTGAAGTAAAATATGAAAAATAAAAAATTATTAATTCTATCTTTTACGTTATTATTTAGCTTAAATGCAATTAGCTGTAATAATACTAATTCTTCTTCTAACCTAAGTGCTTCTTCTAGTGAAACGAGCTCCTCTTCATCTTCTTCATTTATAAAAGAAACTGAATGGAATGCAGCGATTAAAGAAGTAATGAATGAAACTTTAGGAACTACATTACCATTTGTTAGTCTTGATGAATATAAATATGAAACATATAAAAATGATTCTAATGTTGATGAATTATCTATTTATGAACTTAATTCGAGTGAATCAAAGTTAGAATTAATTAGACAAACATTCATTAAAGAAGGCTTTACTTTAACTAGTAGAGATTCTTCATTAGGTTATGATCGTTATTTTATGTCAAAAACTGATGAAGATGGAAATGGTGCAATCTATATTACTTATGGTTTTGTTCCTAGTAACATTAAAGATTCTTCTTTTAATGGAAACTTTATTCATGCTTATCATATTTATATGGAAAAAGAATATTCTAAAGAAGAAATTAATCTAATGAATGAAAAGATTGGTTATCTCTTACCTTATTTACCAGTCACTAACGCACATACTTATGAATATTCTGAAACTTATAATTATATCTTAATGAAAGATTCTACTTTAGATGGTGATTTATTCTTATTTACATATGCAAGTATCTTAACTAATGCAGGATTTAGTTTAAATATGACTAGTGATTTCCAAGAATATTTTACGCTTCCTCATCCTACTCACGTTGATAAAGAAATAGTAGTCGCGATTATCGATATGAGATCATATTCATATTCTACTGGAGTAGCTTATCAAGTCTTTGAAAGAATGAAGGTTAATGAAGTTACTTCTATGCCTTATGAACAAATGAAAGCTTATTTCGGTAGTGACTTTAATGAAACTAATATTCCAGAAATTACTAACTTTACTTATTTAGGTTATAGTAAGAATTCTACTAGTACCAAAGAAGATGGTTATTTCTATTTAGAATCTAATTTAAAAATAGATGATATTTATGCTTATGTAAGTAAATTACAAACCTTAGGTTATGAAATTAGTTATTCTTCAACAAGTGAACGTTATATTGCTCTTAGCTTTGATGAATTGATAAGAATTGATTATGTTTATGATATTAGTGAAGGATCCTCTTCTGGTACATTACAAATGAAAATTACGGTGTCTTCACCTACGTATACAACTATAACTAGTGAATTTCCAACTAGCTATGTAGGAGAAAATTATCCTTCATTTACTGCTTCTAAATATAAAGTTATTGATTCTTCTAATAAAGTAACGATTAAAGTTAATGATTTAGATAATTCATTAACTACTGCTTATCGCGAAACTTTAAAAGATAATGGCTTCAGCATTAAATATAATTCAACTAATGGACATTACGAAGCTAGTAAAGATAATTTAAAAGTAGAATTCTATTTTTCTGGGACTACATTTATCGTAATTTATTCTAAATAATGAATGAGCGAAAGAAATTTCGCTCATTTTTATTCTTTGAAACTAAAATAAAACTTAAAAAAATAAGAAAAATTAATTAAAATGATTTAAACAAAAATGTAAAAGCGTATAATTTATATTAATACTTAAAAAAGTATTTGTTAAAGGAGATAATTTATATGAAAGGAAAAATAATTCTTAGAACCTTATGTGCAGGATTAATTCTTGCAAGTGTTGTAGGCTGTGCAGGTGGAACTACCTCTTCAACTTCAACTAGCGAAGCTACTTCGTCAGAAAGTAGCGTAATAAAATATTACGGCGTTAGTACAACTCTTAAAGGTACAGGCGCTTACCTTGATGTTGATGCAACAAGCGCAAAAAAGGGTCAAACAGTTCAATTAACAGTTGTTTTAACTGATGAAAACTATGAAGTTGATACAGTTAAAGTCGGTGATAAAACTGTATCAGGCTCAACAAGTTCATTAAATAGTCGTATTCGTTATTATTTATATACAGTAGGTGAAGAAGATGTTAATTTTGTTGTTACTACTTATGATACAGTCGCGGCTAAATCACATTCAATTTCTTATAATGATGAAAATGGATTATCACATGCAGATGGTTTAGCAACTAGAAAAGATGCTGGTGAAGAAGTTAGCTTTACAATCGGTACTGTTTCAGGCTATTCAGTTGAAGGCTTAAAAATCTACTACATGGATGGTGAAGATGAAGTTGAAGTTGATTATACTGGTAACTCAGTTACAGGCTATAAATTCACAATGCCAGACGCAAATGTTATTATCGAACCAACTGTATTAGGTGCTTATTTCAAGGCTGATTTTGATACTGAAGTAGTTGGATCAATTACTGGTTCATATAATACTAAAGATTATACAACTCAAGATTTTATCTACAAAATGTATGTTGAAAATGGAACAGATGATGAAGGAAATTCAGTTTGGGAAGAATCAAGTACATTCTTTGCAAGAGCTGGTCAAAAATGTGCTTTTGCTAGAAAGCATAATAACCAATTAAGATTAAAAGATTTTGTTATTAATGGTGAAACTGTTGAAGCAGATGAAACTCCAGTTGTTGAAGGATACGAAACATATTCATTCGTAATGGGAAATATTAATTCAACTGTTAAAGCAGAAGTTGTTGATGCTTCAAAAGAAGCAATTGTTGAACTTTCAGCTGCTGAAGTAACTCACTTAGATGTTGAATTATTCACAATTGATGAAACTGTTGCAGAAGATAAAACAAAAACATATACCAAGAGACCATTTGATGGTAAATGGAAATATGGTGAAACTATCTACGTTTCTGCATCTTCAAAAGAAGGCTTTAGCGAATATCAACCAAATTCAATTAAAGCAACTAAAACTGCATATTCAACAACATATGGTGCAGTCGCTACTGCTTCTGATACAACTGAATATGCTTGGGGATATAGTTCTTCATGGGCAGATTTTACTACAGAAGATATTTCAGCTAAATTACCTGATTATGCTGGTAAAACAGTTATGAAGTATACTCCAAATGCTAACTACACATATTCTAAGATTGAAGTTGTAGTCAGTGAAAAAAATATGGAAGCTTATAAAAATGCTGCAATTGTTAAAGCTGGTAATTTCTATGGTGGAAATGCTTATGGCTTCAGCGGCTCTGTAGCAAGTCCATCTGCGAAATCTTTCAGTGGATCAACACCAATTTTTGCTTCTAGTGATGGTAATGTAACAGTAGGAACAGGAGTTAAAGATTCTTTACCTGAAGGATATGATGGATCTAACGCCCTCTTTGAAGGAACTAAAGGATTCAAGATGTTCTATGATGGTGGCTCAGTAATGGCTATTACTTATAGTGCTACTGGTTCATTAACTGGTGATATGTATATTGGTACTAATAAGATTAGTGAAAGTGATAAAGCTAACGCAAAAGTTAAAACTTTATCAACAATTTCTGGTACTACAGGAGCGGTATTATTTGGTTTCTATAATGGTACTACACTAGTTGATCAATGCTTAGCATATTATGTTGATGGTACATTACATATGAATAGTAAAGTTACTATTGTAACTGCAGATGAAGATCCATTTGTTACAAATGCAAATGTAACAGTTAAAGGTGAAGATGGTACTACATTATATTCATTTAATGAAGGCTATTCTACTACTGGAGGAGATAGTTCTAGTAGCGCAGATTTAACTTCATTAGCTGGAAATTATGAATGCGGAAACGATGTTTACTTTAATATCTATGTAGAAGGTTCTACACAAGAAATTACTTATATGGATACTTCTAATGGAACTGAAGTAACTGTAACATTTACTTATAATGCATCAACTAAAAAAGGTAGTTTTGGTACTATTGGTGATTGGGATGGAAATAATTATTTTACTGTAAATGATAATGGAACTATTACTTTCCATTTAGAAGATGGATATTCAGAAAATGTAGTTAATAAAACTGGAACAAAAATGGCTTAATTAAAAATCCTTCTTTTAAGAATTAAAAAAATAACTGTTGAAAAATCTATTTAATAAATAGGTTAATCAACAGTTTTTTGTTGTTACAATTCTTTTAAAATATGATTCAAAAATATAATAAAATCTATTGACATTAAAAGAAATCTCACTATAATAGTTGCATGTCGAACAGTTCGACATCAAACTAAAAGGAGAATTATGAAACAAAGACTTATTGGAGGAGAAGTAAGAAGGTTACAAAATCTCTTATCTAGAGAAATAGATTCATATGTCCGTTCATTAGGAAATTATGGTGAATTAATTTCTGGACCTAATATGTTCATTTGTAAATATATTATTGAACATGAAGGAGAAGATATCCATCAATGTGATTTAGAAAAAGTATTACAAACGACTAAATCAACATGTTCAAAAGTATTATCTACAATGGAAAGAAAAGGTCTAATTGAAAGAGTGAATGCGCAAGATAATCGTTGTAAAAAAATCGTTATTACTGAACTAGGTAGAAATATCATTAATGATTTTGATAAGAAGATTTATTCTCACGATCGATTATTAGTTGAAGGTCTTTCTCAAGAGGAAATAGATACATTCTTACATTGTCTAGAAGTGATGAAACAAAATTGTTTAAGACTAGAAAAAGAAAATAAAAATAAATAACTTAGTTATTAAAAAAATAATTGCATTAATTACATTAAGTAATTACAATTATTCGGGAAACGGAGGAAATAACAAAAATGCATACAATAAAAGTTCTCTCTAGAAGTATTAGAGAATACAAAAAAGAATCAATTTTAACTCCTTTATTTATCATTATTGAAGTTATTATGGAATGCTTGCTTCCATTCGTCGTAAGTGATTTAATTAACTACTTACAAAATTTAGCGAATGGTAAAGTTACTGCGACAGGAGGAGAAATTATTCTTCGAATCACAATTACTGGTTTAATCTTAGTTGCGATGGCATTTGCTTCTTTATTTGGAGGAGCAATGGCGGCAAGATTTGGTGCGAAAGCAGGCGCGGGTTTTGCAAAAAACTTAAGAAAAGATGTTTATTATCGTATTCAAGAATTCTCATTCGCGAATATTGATAAATTCTCAACACCTTCTTTAGTTACTAGATTAACAACTGATATTACAAATATTCAACAAGCTTATATGATGATTATTAGACTTGCGGTTAGATGTCCTTTATTATTAATCTTTAGCGTCATCTTCGCTTTCTCATATCATCCAACTTTACCTTTATTATTCCTTGCGATTATTCCAGTTGTCGCGATTGGTTTAATCTTTATCTTTAAATTTTCACACCCATTATTCGTTAAAGTATTTAATAAATACGATGCTTTAAATAACACTGTACAAGAAAACGTTCGTGGTATGAGAGTTGTTAAAGCTTATGTAAGAGAAGATTATGAACAAGAAAAATTTGATAAAGCTTCAACTGATGTTATGAATGACTTCATCAAAGCGGAAAAAATTGTTGGTTTAAATAACCCATTAATGATGCTTGCAATGTATACTTCATTTACATTATTAATGTATTTTGGCGCAAGAATTATTATTGGTTCTAATGGGGCTGATTTAAATATTGGTGACTTAACTTCTTTATCAACATATTCAATGCAAATTCTATCTTCACTTATGATGTTTAGCTTCGTCTTTATGATGTGTGTTATTTCAAGTGAATCTGCAACTAGAGTATGTGAAATCTTAGAAGAAAAACCTACTTTATCAAATCCAGAAAATCCATTATATGAAGTAAGTAATGGTGATGTTACATTCAACAATGTTTCATTTAAATATAAAGAAGATGCAGATAGATACGCTCTTGAAAATATTAATTTAGAAATTAAATCTGGTGAAACTATTGGTATATTAGGTGGAACGGGTTCAGCTAAATCTTCCTTAATTCAATTAATTTCACGTCTATATGATGTTAGTGATGGAGAAGTTTTAGTTGGTGATCACGATGTAAGAGAATATGATTTAAAGACATTAAGAGATAATGTTGCAGTCGTATTACAAAAGAACGTCTTATTCTCAGGAACTATTAAAGAAAATTTACGTTGGGGTAATTTAGAAGCAACTGATGAAGAAATGGTTGAAGCGTGTAAACTCGCTCAAGCTGATGAATTCATCCAAACTTTCCCTGATAAATATGATACATATATTGAACAAGGTGGTTCAAACGTATCCGGCGGACAAAAACAAAGATTATGTATCGCTCGTGCATTACTTAAAAAACCAAAGATTTTAATTCTTGATGACTCAACAAGCGCGGTTGATACTAAGACTGATGCATTAATTAGACAAGGTTTAAAAGAATTTATTCCTTCAACAACTAAGATCATCATCGCTCAAAGAGTATCTTCAGTTCAAGATGCAGATAAGATCATTGTTATGGATAATGGTACAATTGACCAAATTGGTAATCACGAAACATTATTAAGAGAAAATAAGATTTATCAAGAAGTATATTATTCACAAAATAAAGTTAATGGAGAGGAGGCAAAATAAGATGATTAGAGAACGTATTCAAAGAAAAAATCATGATGATTTAAATAAATCACGTGCCCCTCATAAATTAAAAAAAGGTGTCTTAGGTAGATTATTTAAATTAATCTTCTCCTTCTTCAAGGTTGAATGGATTATTGTCTTTATTTGTTTAGCGTTAGTTGTTGTGGCCAATGCAGCTGCTTCAGTCTTCTTAAATAGCATTACTACCGCGGTTGAAAAAGGCTTAGAATCTAATGGAAATCAAGAAGTTATTCAAGAATGTATTAACACTTTAACTAACTTATTAATCATTATGGCTTGTGTAAGAGGAGCTGGCGTTATCGCGAGTGTCATTCAAAACTTATTAATGGCGAAAATTACACAAGGTTCATTAAAGAAAATAAGAGTCTTAATGTTTAATAAAATGGAAAAACTTCCAATTAGATATTTTGATTCAAATAACTCAGGTGACATTATGTCCCACTATACAAATGATACTGATACTTTAAGACAAATGATTTCTCAATGTATCACACAAATCATTCAAGCGGCAGTTATGTTAGTTGTCTTAATCTTCTTAATGTTATTCTATTCTGTCTGGTTAGCTATATTTGTTTTCATTGGTATCTTCGCTATGGTTAAAACAACTAATTCAGTTGGTAAAAAATCTAGAAGTGGATTTATTGAACAACAAAAACAAATTGGTAGAGTTGAAGGCTATGTAGAAGAAATGATGCATGGACAAAAAGTTGTTAAAGTCTTTAATTACGAAGAAAAATCAAAAGAAAAATTTGATGAAATTAATGACGCTTTATATCGTGCGGCAGATTACGCCGAAGCTAATGCTTCTAAGATGGGACCAATTACAATGAATATTGGTAACATTATGTACGTCATTCTTGCTTTCGTCGGAGGTTTATTTGTTGCCGGTGCCTTAAGTGGATTAGAATTATATAACTTATCTATCTCTGCAGGTTGGTCAAAAATTACCTTAACAACATTCTTACCAATCTTAATTTCATTCTTAACATTATGTAGACAATTCACTAATAACGTTAACCAAGTCGCTCAACAATTCAACACTTTAGTTATGGCTGGCGCGGCAACTGAAAGAATCTTCGCTTTAATTGATGAAAAACCTGAAACTGATGAAGGTTATGTTACATTAGTTAACGCGAATATCGATGAAAATGGTGTTATTACTGAAGCAGATCATAGAACTAACAAATGGGCATGGAAACATCCTCATGGTGATGGAAGTGTTACTTATACTGAATTAAAAGGTGACATTAGAATGTTTGATGTTGACTTTGGTTATACTGATGAAAAGATTGTTCTTCACGATGTAACTTTATATGCTTATCCTGGTCAAAAAGTCGCTTTCGTCGGCGCGACTGGGGCTGGTAAAACAACTATTACTAACTTAATCAATCGTTTCTATGATATCGCAGATGGTAAGATTAGATATGATGGCATTAACATTAATAAAATTAAGAAAGATGATTTAAGAAAGTCATTAGGTATCGTTTTACAAGATACTAACCTCTTCACTGGTACAGTTATGGATAACATCCGTTATGGTAAGTTAGATGCAACTGATGAAGAATGTATTGCGGCAGCAAAACTGGCTAACGCTCACGACTTTATTACTCGTTTACCTGATGGTTATAATACGATGTTATTAAGTGATGGGGCAAACCTTTCTCAAGGTCAAAGACAACTTATCTCAATCGCTCGTGCGGCAGTATGTAATGCACCTGTTATGATTATGGATGAAGCGACATCTTCAATTGATACACGTACTGAATTATTAGTTCAAAAAGGTACAGATGAATTAATGAAAGGTAGAACAGTATTTGTTATCGCACATAGATTATCAACCGTTCAAAACTCAGATGTAATTATGGTATTAGATCACGGCGTTATTATCGAAAGAGGAAGCCATGAAGAATTAATCGCGAAAAAAGGTAAATATTATCAATTATATACTGGTGCTTTCGAATTAGAATAAGAGGAAGAACTATCTAGAGAAATTTCTAGGTAGTTTTTTTCTTTATATTATAAAGAAATATATTTTTAAAAGTTATATAATAACTTCATCGAGGTAAAAATTATGTTAGAAGATATTAAAAAATTACAAGAATATTTAAAAAATAATTCAATTGATGCTTATATTATTTCATCAAATGATGATCATGGATCTGAATATATTGGTGATTATTTTAAAGCCCGTGCTTATTTTTCTTCTTTTACAGGAAGTGCAGGTACGTTAGTTGTTACTCAAGAAGCAAGCTATGTTTGGACTGATGGAAGATATTTTCTTCAAGCAGAAGCTCAACTAAAAAAATCGGGTTCAATTTTAATGAAAATGGGATTAAGTGAAACTCCTTCTATTCCTAGTTTCTTATCGTCTCTAGGCGAAAATAAAGTTATCGCTTTTGATTTTAAATTAGTTCCTACTTCTTTTGCTACGTCAATTAAGAAAACTTGTCCAAGTGATACTTTAATTGATGAAAGTGAAATCATTAATAAAATTTGGTTAACTCGTCCAAGTAAAAAGAAATCAAAAGCTTATTATTTAAGTGATGAAATTTCTGGTGAAAGCGTTAATAGTAAGATTAATTTCTTACTTAATGATTTAAAAGAAAAGAACGCAGATGGAATTTTAGTTACTTCTTTAGATGATATTAGTTATTTAACTAATACTAGAGGTGATGATATCTCTTTTAATCCAGTTAATTATGCCTTCTTTTATTTAAGTAATAACAAAAGAATTCTATATATGGATAAAGAAAAATATGATGAAAAATTCCTATTAACCATGAATTCTTTTGGTATTGAAATAAAAGATTATGAACGTGTTTATGACGATATTAAGAACGAAGAAGGAACAATACTTCTCGATGAAGGAAAAACTAATTACGCTTTATTCAATTTAGTTAAACACGGAAAATTAGAAAGATTCTCCGCTTTAACAATGAAGAAAACAATTAAGAATCCAACTGAAATTAAGAATATTAAAAAAGCTCATGTTGAAGATGCAGTCGCAATGGTTAAATTTATGCATTACATTAAAACTAACTTCAATAAGGTTGATTTAGATGAACTTAAAGTTCAAGAAGCATTATTAAATTTCCGTAAGAAAGGAAAAGATTTCTTAGATTTAAGCTTTGGTACCATCTGCGGTTTCAATTCTCACGGCGCAATCATCCATTATTCTAGTAGTGAAGAAACTAATATTCCTGTTAATGGTGCTGGTTTATTACTAGTCGATTCAGGTGCTCAATATAAATATGGAACAACTGATATAACTAGAACATTTGCTTTAGGTAAGATAACTAAAGAAATGAAACATTATTTCACCTTAGTTTTAAAATCACATATTGATCTAGCAAAAACTACATTCTTAGAAGGAACTCCAGGTTTATCTTTAGATATGATTTCTAGAGCCCCAATGTATCAAGATTATGTTGATTATCGCCATGGAACAGGTCACGGAGTAGGCTATTTATTAAACGTTCATGAAGGACCTCAATCAATAACTTGTCGCGCGATTACTCCAATGAGTTCATATCCATTTAAAGAGAATATGTTAACAAGTAATGAACCAGGTGTATATCTAGAAAATAAATTTGGTATTAGACACGAAAACTTAGTTTTAACATATAAAAAAGAAGAAAATGAATGGGGTAAGTTCTTAGGTTTTGAAACGATTACTTTAGTCCCATTTGATTTAGATGGTATCGATAAAAGAATGCTTGATGAAAGTGAAAAGAAATGGCTTAATAACTATCATAAATTAGTTTATAAGAAATTAAATAAGTACTTAACTCCTGAATTAAGATCTTATTTAAAGAAAGTGACTAAGGCGATTTAATATGAAGAAATTATTAATTATTGTTGATTACCAAAATGATTTTATTGATGGAACACTAGGCTTTCCTGAAGCAAAGGACCTTGCACCTAAAATTGAAGAAAGAATTGTATCGTATCTAAATGAAGGTAACGATATTATCTTTACTTTAGATACGCATAGAGAAGATTATCTTTCTACTTTAGAAGGTAAAGTTCTTCCGATAAGTCATTGCATTGAAGGTGAAGTTGGCCATGAAGTTTATCCTAGTATTAAAAAATATCTACCTCAAGCTAAAAAGGTATTTAAAAAAGAAACTTTCCCTTCTTTAGAGTTAGCTAATTACTTAAAAGAAAATCCTTATGATGAAGTAGAATTATGTGGCTTAGTCTCCAATATCTGCGTATTAACTAATGCCGTAATGGTAAGAAGTGCTTTACCAAATGCACATATTTATTTAAATGAGAATTTAACTTCTTCAAGTAACAAAAAATTACAAGAAGAAGGTTTTGATGTATTAAAAGGAATATTTATTGATGTCTATAAATAAAGAAAATCAAATTGAATTACTAGCACCAGCTGGATCAAAAGAAAGTTTTTTCGCCGCGATTAATGCCGGCGCGAATGCAGTTTACTTAGGAGGTAAACTCTTTTCCGCGCGTGCTTATGCTTCTAATTTTGATAATGAAGAATTAGCTTCTTTAATTAAATATGCGCATATTCATAACGTTAAGGTAAATATTACCTGTAATACCTTAATATTTGATGATGAATTTGATGAATGTATTAAATTTATTGATTTTTTATATAAACATGATGTCGACGCCATCTTAATTCAAGATTTAGGTTTAGCTTCTTATTTACATAAGACTTATCCTTCTTTAGTTCTTCATGCTTCTACTCAACTTAACTGCCATAACGTTAATGAAGCAAAAGCTTTAATTAATTTAGGCTTTAAAAGAATTGTTTTAGCTCGCGAAGTTAGTATCGAAGAAGCAAAAAAGATTAAAGAATTAGGAGTTGAAGTAGAAGTCTTTGTTCATGGGGCCTTATGCGTATCTTATTCAGGAAATTGTCTCATGTCTTCTTTTATTGGAGGAAGATCTGGTAACCGTGGAAGGTGCGCTCAACCATGTCGAAATGAAATGCGTGTAGTTGGTAATTCAAAAATAAGTGATAAGTTTGCTTTATCAACTAAAGATATTTGTAGTATCTCTTATCTAGACGAATTAATAAGTATTGGTATTGATTCATTAAAGATTGAAGGAAGAATGAAAAGAGAAGAATACGTTTATAAAGTTGTTTCTTCATATCGAAAAGCGTTAGATGCATATTATGAAAAGAAAGATATTTCTTTAGAAAAAGATATTGAGGAGATGAAATCGTTATTTAATCGTGGTTTAAGCAAATCATTCTTATTAAATGAATCAAGAACTACTTCTCTTAATCAAAAGACATCTTCTCATCAAGGAACTCACTTAGGTAAAGTTATTAAAATTGAAAAAGATTATATCTATATTCTTTTAGATGATGATTTAAGTTTATTTGATGGAATTAGATTTAATAATGAATATCAAAATGGCCAAGAAGTACAAAAGATGTTTGTTAATTCTAAAGAAGTGACGTCGGCTTATAAAGGTCAAGTTGTTAAATTAAAAGCGTATAAAATAAAAGCTAACATAAATGAAGAAGTAATAAAAACGACTTCTAAGGCGTTAATTGATGAAATAGGTCAAGTTATTAATGTTGAGAAGAAAACGCCGCTTAAAATGCTTTTTAAGGCTAAAACAGGGAATAATTTAGAAATAAGTTTTATTTCTTTAGGTCAAAAAGTAAGTATTGAAGGTGAAGTAGTCGATAAATCTATTTCTTCACCAATTACAAAAGAAACGATTATTAAACAAATGGGGAAACTAGGAGAAACTTCTTTCTTTTTAGAAGACTATGATATCGATATTGATGAGAATATCTTCATTTCTTTAAAATCCTTAAATGAATATCGTAGAAAGCTTGTATCTCTAATAGAAGAAAAGATTAATAATTTTAACGCTTATCCATTAGATAATATTAATAAATATCCTTATTCAAATGTTATTTCTGAGGCGAGTGAATTTTCTTATTTAGTACAAGTTGAAACTAAGGAACAATATGAAGTAGTAAAGAACTATCCTTTTAAAAAGATTCTAGTTCAAAATAAACAACTTTTTAATGAACTAAAAGATGATGAAAGAGTTCTTAATACTTTAAATCGTATTGAACATTTTAATGATGTAAATGTTACGGATAGAAGCGTAATATCTTATTTAAAAGTTATCGAAGGAAATAATGATATATTAACTTCACCTTATTTTAATTTGATTAATTTCTATGCTTTAGATTTTATTTATTCATTAGGTATTAATGAAGTTATCTTATCTTATGAACTAGATAAAGAACATATTGAAATGATGATGAAAAAATATTTTTATGCGTATCGAGTTTATCCTAAAGTAGCGTTACCAATATATGGAAAAATTGATTTAATGATCATGAAATCTTGTCCAATCGCAAGTAGTGAGGGAATGAAAAAAGATCATTGTAATATGTGTAAAAAACATGAATATCATTTAGTTGATGGTATAAATAATAAATATGAAATGCTTCATGATGAAGCTTGTACAACTAGAATCTTATCTAGTAATACTTTATATTTACTCGATAAGATTGAAGAATTAAAACAAATGCACATTTCTCATGGCGTCATTTATTTTACTAGTGAAGAACAAGATGAAGTAGAACTTATTTGTAAACAAATATTTTCTTTAGATAAACTAAGTAAAAATGAATTACCCTTTAAGATTACGACTGGGCACTTTTACAAAAAAATCTTATAAAATGATGTAATAAAAACGGCAAAAGTTTATAATGTTGGAGTTAGGAGGTATTAACTATGTATAATAAAAATGTTTGGACAAGTTATTCAGAAGAAGAACTTAACAAATTAATGGCTTTCGCAGAAGGCTACAAAAAATTTATCTCTAAAGGTAAAACTGAAAGAGAATGCGTAAAACTTGCAACTATCGAAGCAGAAGCAAAAGGATTTAAAAACATTAAAGATGTTAAATCTATTAAAGCTGGTGATAAGATTTACGCGACAAATAAAGGAAAGAATATCGCTTTATTTGTTATCGGTAATAAAGATGTTGAAGAAGGATTAAGAGTTTTAGGAGCGCATATTGATTCACCTAGACTTGATATTAAGCAAAATCCTTTATATGAACAAAATAAATTTGCTTTACTCGATACTCATTATTATGGTGGAATTAAAAAATATCAATGGGTTACAATTCCTTTAGCTTTAGTTGGTGTTGTTTGTAAGAAAGATGGAACAACAGTTTCTATTTCTATTGGTGATAATGAAGGTGATCCAGTTGTTGGTATTTCTGATTTATTAATCCATTTATCTGCAGATCAAATGCAAAAGAATGCTGCACACGTTATTGAAGGAGAAAACCTTGATTTAACATTAGGTTCAATGCCTTTAAAAGATGTTGAAAAAGACGGTGTTAAAGCAAATATCTTAAAATTATTAAAAGATAAATATGATATTGATGAAGAAGATTTCTTAAGTGCAGAAATTGAAGTAGTTCCTGCAGGCGAAGCTAAAGACTATGGTCTAGATAGATCAATGGTAGCTGGATACGGTCATGATGATAGAGTATGTGCATATTCATCCATGGAAGCAGTTATCGATGCTGGAGTTTGTGATTATACAACATGCGCGATTTTAGTTGATAAAGAAGAAATTGGTTCAGTAGGTGCGACAGGTGCTCAATCAAAATGGTTTGAAAATGTCATCGCAGAATTAATCAATTTACAAACTTCATATACAGATTTAAAATTACGTCATGCATTCACAAATACAAAGATGTTATCAAGTGATGTTTCAGCTGGCTTTGATCCACTTTTTGCAAGCGTAAATGATCCAAAGAATTCAGCTTACTTAGGTAATGGTATTGTCTTTAACAAATACACAGGCGCAAGAGGCAAATCAGGTTGTAATGATGCAATGCCTGAATATTTCGCTCAAATTAGAAACGTTATGGATGAAAATAACATTCATTTCCAAACTGCTGAACTTGGTAGAGTTGATCAAGGCGGCGGCGGAACTATCGCTTATATTTTAGGTAACTATAATATGAATGTTATTGATGCAGGTGTTCCTGTACTCAACATGCATGCACCAATGGAAATCATCTCTAAAGCTGATTTATTTGAAGCATATAAAGCATATATTGCATTCTGCAAACACATTTAATAAGAGCCTTCGGGCTCTTTTAAAATGCTTATAATTTTATTGCTTTTTCTTTAATATTTTTCTATACTTGATATGCTGGTCTATTGGAGAAGCGGCTTAACTCAGCGCCCTCTCAAGGCGCCATTCACGGGTCCGAATCCCGTATAGATCACCATTTTA
>CAVDMV010000006.1:0-71842 GCA_963610315.1 Acutalibacteraceae bacterium | reverse complement strand
ATATGACATTGTGTGAGCCTCCAAACTTATTTATATTTTATCATAATTTAGGTTTATTTTTACCTTAAATATTTTCGAGTTTAACTAATGAGTATATTAATTGTAGCATAGAATGACTTTTGCAAGTAAATTCGTTATTTAAATATAATAAAAAACTATTAATAACTAACATATATCATTAGTTCACTAATAGCGTTTTTAACTATTTAAGTTTTAAGCCATCTTTAAAGGCATGACCTACTACTTCACCTAGAACAACGTATTGATGTTTACTTGAATCATAAGAAATAAAATGACATTTAGAAATATCAATTTTACCTTGCTCATCAAGTACTGCTTCTTTTGCGCGTACATTAATAATATCGCCAACTAGATAAGTTGTACCATCTATTTCATTTAATGAATGAACTTTACATTCTAAAGTAACAGGATATTCTTCAATAATTGGTGCATTAACAAATGTGGATTTAGTGACGTGTAAGTTAGCTTTTTCGATTTTATTAGGTATTTTATTACCTGATTCTAAACCAAAATAATCAGATTCAGTAAGTAGTTCTTTAGTCGCGAAAGATAGAGTAAAAGACTTAGTTTTTACGATATTTTCAGTAGTTTTATGATCGCTACTTAAGCAAATATGTACTTGGTTAGTATCGTGCAGACCGCCCCAAGCCGCGTTCATTGCATTAGGAATACCTTCTTCATTGTAAGTTGCAATAATCATTACTGGTGAAGGGAAAAAGTAAGATTGTGGACCAAAATTTTTCATTTATAATTTTCTCCTTTTTCTTAATTATAATCTATAAAACTTAATTTATAAATAAATTAAGAGGCTTTTTCTAGGGAAAACAAGCTTTTACTTGAACGAAAACTATTTTTTAACTATTATAAGTATTATACTTATAAAAGAGGTAGTTATGACAAAAACGACAAAAAAGTATATTCTTTATATTTCTATTCTAGTTATTGTCTCCGCGCTTGCAGTATATTTTGTTTTAAAACAAGATCCTGCCGCGGTCTTTTCTGCGTTAAGTAGATGTGATTTAAAATATATTTTTATCGCGATAGGAATGATGATGATTACCTATGCCCTTGAAGCAATTATTCTCTTAATTCTAACAAGAATGTATAAAAGAAATTATCGTATTGATAAATCGTTTTTAAATGTTATGATTGGCGTTTTCTTTTCTGATATTACTCCTAGTTCATCAGGAGGGCAATTTGTTCAAGCTTATACTTTCTCTAAACAAGGAGTAAAGATGACTAATGCAGCTTCAATTTTATTTATGCGTTTTATTATTTTTCAAATTGCCTTAGTATTATTTTCAAGTGTTGTCTTTGGATTTAAGTTTAATGAATTAGCCGCGGCAACTTCACAAATTAATATCTTTGGTTGGAATTTTTCTATTGTCACTTTATCAATTATCGGTTTTATTATAAACGTCTTTGTTATTGTTGGTTTATTCTTCTTAGCTTTTAGTAAAAGAGTACACAATATAAGTATTAAATATGGAATTGGCTTACTTGCCAAATTACATATTGTTAAGTATAAAGATGAAAGAATCCTTAAATTAAATACTAAAGTAGAAACATTTAGAATCGAATTTAAAAGATTACTTCAAAACTGGCCAGTATTACTTTCTACTGGGTTCTTATTTATCATTGAATTAATTGCTTCAAATTGCATTCCTTTCTTCATCGCTCGTAGCATGAACTTAGAATTTTCTAATTCTAATAATGTCATTAATTTTATTAATACTACATCAATGACTTTACTTACAAGTTGTATTACTTCTATGGTCCCAATTCCAGGTGCTTCGGGCGGTGCAGAACTTGTCTTCCAATTCATGTTTGGTGGTACATTCTTCACAAATGCCACTTCTGGAGATATCTCCGCTTTAATCTTATTATGGAGAGGAATTACTTTCTATTTAGGTTTAATTATTGGCTTTATCGTCTTTGTTTCTTATCACGAATCACCAAAGAAAGATTCTTTCTTACATGGAGACTCAAGAACTCTCCTCGAATTACAAGTTATTAACTTAGATGAACATAATAATGTTATTTTAAAGAATGAAATAGAAAAAAGTAGTTCACATCATATTGAACCTCAATTATTAACGGTAGATGATATTGAAGCTCATTTTGCCTCTTTAAAAAATGATTTATCAAAACAACTAGAAAATAATGCAAAAACATTAGAGAAAGAAGAAAAGAAAAAGATATCTTTATCTTTCTTTAGTAAGAATAAGGACAAAACAAAAAAGAGAAAAACTCCTAAAGATAAGGAAGGTGATTAAGATGCGCATCGCTTTATTCACTGATACTTATCCTCCAGAGATTAATGGAGTTGCAACTGCGACTGAAACATTAAGAAAAGCTTTAGAAATTCACGGCCATATTGTCTATATTGTTACAACTAATGTCTATTCTAATAAGATGACTTTTGAAGATAATGTATTAAGAATTCCTGGTATTACTTTAAAGAAAATCTATAACTACCGTATGGCGACGATGTTTCATCCGAAAGCGACAATGATTATTAAATCGTGGAATTTAGATATCATTCATACTCAATCTGAAGGGGGACTTGGCATGTATGGCCGTTTACTCGCCCCAAAATTAGATGTGGCCTTAGTAATGACTTATCACACCGCATTAACAGATTATACATATTATTTTACCCATGGTGTACTAGATCAATCGGCTAAATATATTTTAAAAAAGTTTATTAAAGTAGTTTCTACCGCGACAAATGAACTTACTACTCCTTCAGTTAAAACTAAAGATGAACTTAGAACATTTGGAATTGATCGTTATATTAACGTTATTCCTAATGGACTTGACTTATCTTCTTTTGATCCAAATAATTTTTCTAAAGATAAGATTGATGCTTTTAAAAAACAATATCATTTAGAAGATTGCTTTATTATTTTAACGGTAGGAAGAATCGCGGAAGAAAAATCAATTGATGTTCTTTTAGAAGGATATAACGTGTATTTAAAATCTAACCCAACTAAAAAAACTAAATTTTTAATTGTTGGTGATGGCCCAGATAAAGCTCGTCTTGAAAAAATGGCTTTAGAATTAGGAATTGCAGAAAATGTCATTTTTATCGGTAAAGTACCACATGAAGAGGTGGCATTTTATTATGTTCTCGCAGATTTATTTATAAATGCAAGTATTACCGAAACTCAAGGCTTAACTTTTATTGAAGCTATCGCAGCTAAAACATTAGTTTTATGTCGATTTGATGAAAATCTTGCAGAAGTTATTAAAGATAATGAAACAGGATTCTATTTTAGAGATGATAATTCATTTAGAGATCGTTTAAAATACATCATTGATTTAGATGAAGAAACAAAAAATAAAATTATTCTTCAAGCAAGTAAGAATAACGAGAAATATTCGATGAAATTATTTTATGAAAGAATGATGGAGGTATATAATCGTGCACTCAGAAAAAGATGGTAAACTAATTTGTGAAGTTAAAGTAAATAAAAAGAAGGTTATTATTCATTTTGAAGATGAATCGGTCTTAGAAGTTACTCCAACTACTTATACGCATTTTTATCTTTACAAAGATAAAACTTTAACTTCGGATGAAATAAGACAAATTAAACACTTTGATGAGATTTCTTTAGGAAGAGATTATGTTGTAAATTTAGTTTCTAACCATCTTTACACCGAAAAACAAGTTTATGATAAATTAATCAATGTTAGACATATTTCGCCTAAAAACGCCTTTGAAATTGTAAATTCATTAAAAGAATATGGCTATGTTAATGATAATAATTATGTCAATGAAATGTTTGAAGTTTATACGATGAAAAACTATGGTAAGAATAAGATTATTACTAAATTACTACAAGCTGGAATTGATAAGTCTCTAATTGAAGAACTTTCTTTTGATGATGAAGAAGAATATTTAAAAGCGAGTAATGATGTCGAAAGCTTTATTAAAGGAAAAATAAATACTAAGAGCAAAAAGAAACTTATGGAGGCTACTTATTCTCATTTGTGTTTAAATGGTTTTAGTAGTCAAATTGCAAATGAAGCGATTAAAATTATTGAAGATAGTTTTGATGAACAAAGAGAAATTGAAACTTTATTAAAAGGCATTTCAAAGTATATGTTAACTCATGAAGTGAATTTAAAAAACTATGAAGAAAAGCAAAAATTAATAAATACATTTATAAGAAAAGGTTATTCTTATGATATGATAAATAACTGTGTGGAGGAATTAACCCAAAATGAAGAATGTTAATGAATATACTGAAGGATATAAATTAGAAGGAACAGAACTTCTTATCAATAACGTTACTAAAGGAGCATCTGGAACTGGTAGCCCATATTTATCGCTTACTTTACAAGATAATACAGGTGCGATTGTTGGAAAGAAATGGGATGCAAGTGATGAAGATATTATTACTGCCGAAGTTGGTAAAGTAATTAAAGTTTATGGTGATGTTATCGATTATCGTGGCAATAAACAAATTAAAGTTGTTAAGATAGAAGAAATTGATCAAAACTTAGTTGATATTTCTCGCTTTTGTATACCTTCACCAGTTTCACAAGAAAAGCTAGAATCTGCGTTAAAACAATATATTAATACAATTAAAAATGAAGATGCAAAAAAGATTGTAACAACTTTAATTGATCAATATTACAATCAATATGTTACTTATCCTGCAGCAAAAAGTAATCACCATGAATTTATGTCAGGATTACTATATCACACCTTATCAATGGCTGGAACTGCAACATTAATCGCATCTCGTTATGATAATGTTAATAAGGATATTTTAATTAGCGGCGTATTACTTCACGACTTAGGTAAAGTTATTGAATTATCAGGACCAGTGGCTACTCAATATACATTTGAAGGAAAACTTCTTGGCCACATCTCCATTGTCTGCGGAGAAATTAGAAGAGTGGCAAGTGAACTTAATATTAAAGGTGAAGTACCAGTATTACTTGAACATATGGTATTATCTCATCATGGTAAACAAGAATTTGGTTCACCAGTCTTACCTATGACAAAAGAAGCATTAATTTTAAGTACCGTTGATGACTTAGATGCGAAAATGAATATCTTAGATAAAGCTTATGAAAATGTTGAAGAAGGTGAATTTACTTCAAATATTAAGGCGATGGATGGTAGATCTTTCTATAAGTCTCATTTAAAATAATATAAAATTTTGAGATAATAAAAACTGTTGTAAACCTATTTAAATAGGCTAAGCAACAGTTTTTTTGCGTTTATTTAACGTTATTTGAAATTGTTTCTGCAAGTGCAGGTAAATTGATTTTTTCTAATTTATTTGATAAGAATTCTAACTTAATTTTATCGTCTTCTGAATATCTAGGAATAACGTGTACATGGAAATGTTTGACAGTTTGTCCAGCAGCTTCACCAGCGTTAGTTAAAATATTTACCCCTTTTGCGCCTAAAGTAAGAACTTCCGCTTGAGAAATCTTTTGCGCGACTCCCATTACTTTTGATAATAAATCCTTTGGGCAATATAAGATTGAATCATAATGTTTTTTAGGAATGACTAAAGTGTGTCCTTTAGTTGTTTGAGAGATATCTAAAAAAGCAAGTACTTCTTGATCTTCATAAACCTTATAACAAGGAATTTCACCTTTTAAAATTTTACAAAATAAGCAATCATCCATAATTTTTACCTTCTTTCTAATTTGTATTTTAACACAATATTGAGACTTTGCCATATGAAATAACTAAGTTTTAAAGAATGTTTTATAACTTTTTAAATCACTAAACAAAATAAAAACTCAGAAAGTTTTTTAGTAAACTTTCTGAGTGATGATTAATTTTGTTCTCGACAAACATGAGCTTTTTCGATATCGTTAATTGATTTATTTTCAAGGTGGTTAATTTTTTCCCAAGTAACATTTTTCGCGAATAAGGCTTTAATTGATAATGGAATAAATTTAGCTGCGAATATAGGGAAAGTGAAGATAATCTGTAATTTTTTAAAGAATGAAATATTTAAATTCTTGTGATATTTTATCATTACAACAATTACATGTATCATTGCTATTCCAAATAAAGCTAAGATTTGTAATACGATAGTCTTTATGCTTTCAGTTAAATATAATGATAAAGACTCAATCCCAAATAAGTAGAATAATGTATGGGTGATTAAGGCAATAACGAACCATAAAATCGCGATAATTGGGAATGGGAAAACATGAACAAACATTTCAAAAGAAGATAATCTTTCTTTAAATGATCTTTTTATTTTAAAACCAAAAATCATTTTTAATAAAGATGGAGTATATATTTTTGCGCATTGGTGATTACCTTTACACCATCTAAAATGTTGTTTATTACTTGTTTTTAAATCATTTGGTTGTTCGTCATAAAATACCGCTTCTTCATTATAAGAAACTTGGATTCCGTTTTTACTACACCAACAAGAGAATTCAATATCTTCAACAAATGTATTAAAATTCCATCCACCTAATTTTTCTATTATCTTGCGATCGACGAAATATCCTGTACCAGAGACAAATGTAGATAAATCAAGAATTTGGCGAGAATGATGAACAATTAAGCATTCTCTTAAAAACAATAAACTTGAGCATGCACTGGTGAGGGAGGAAGAAAAGTTCTTACTATCTCTAAATGAAGTAGAAACGGCATATCCTGCATCAAATGTATCATTCATTTTTGAAGTATAATCTTTTGATAATAAGTTATCTGCATCAAAGATAAAGAAAGCTTCTATATCGTCATAAGATTTATCATTTAATAATTTCTTGAATACGAAATCTAATGCGTAACTCTTACCTTTATTTATTTTATCAAATCTTTCAAATACAATCGCGCCGTGACTTTTGGCTATTTTTGCCGTATTATCGGAACAATTATCCGCGACAACAAATACTTGCATTAGCTCTTTAGGATAATTTTGATTATAAATACTATCAATCAAGTTTCCAATAACTATATCTTCATTTCTTGCGCATACAATATATCCATATTTATGTAATTTTTTAGCCTTTTCAAATGTTTTATGCTTTTTAAAAATACAAACTAATAAATGGATGTTTTGCATCAAATAAATTAAGGTAAATAAAGCAAATATTACCCATGAAATTATGCAAAAAACATCTAATGCCATTTCTTTTGCATTAGGTGGTGTATCAACTAACATAATTTCTTTAGATAATCTATACATATTTTCTCCTTGTGACTTATGTTATTATAGATAAATATGTTATTTAAATCAAACAAAATATCTTATTTATAGTAATAAAAAAGACCACTTATTGAAAGTGGCCTTGTGAAACTTAATTAATTATCAAAGATATCTGGGTAATTGCTGAGCATGTAATCGTAGAATGTTTGATCATGGATATGAGTTGCAATACCTGCATCTTCAAGAGCTTCAAGAACTGCTTGAGAAGAATATGTACTTGATGAAGCAAGTTCAAGTGCGACTTTAGAAACTTTTTCAGAAACCTTTAAAGCTTTATTATTATTTGTTTCATCCATTGTGGATAATGCTCTTAAATTTGAAGAAGAAAATTCTGAATCTTCAACAATGACGATATAATATGCACTTGATGATGAATCATAGAAGTAATATTGACCATATTCTGAACTTGTTTCATATGTTGCTGGAGTTAAGAATGTAATTCCATTAACTGTTGTTGTATATGAAGTAACAGATGAAGAGAATAAACGATCTGTTGCAGTTGATGGTAAATCGGAAATACCTGAAGATTTAGTGAATAAATCAGAATCAGAGATTTTCTTTGTTTCTAATTCATTTAATTTGTTGTAGTAACCAACTCTAATTGAATAAGCACCAGAATTTGTGTATGTATCTTCAACGGATGTATCGATTTCTCTATCTGGTTTCATTGTGAAATCAGTGATTTTACCAGTAGTTTCATCTTTGATTGGATCAGCAATCTTACTTATTGCATAAGTAATTTGATCAGTTAAAGTATGGAATTCACCTGAAGAAGTTTCATATCCTTTTGAATCATACTTAGTTGGTTGATCATAAGTACCTTTATAGATTTTCGCTAATTTATCTAAATCTAAAGTTTTCTTGCCATCGACTGTAATTGTATTTGTGTTACCTTCTTTATCGTCAATGAAATCTTTTAAATAAGCTTTTAATAAGTTATAAGCTGCACCTGGGTATTCAGACATGTTTTCAAGTTTAATATAAGAAACTTTTCTTGTATAAGCTCTACCTAACGCTGAGAAAGCATTTTCACAAATGTATCTTGCTGTTAATAAGTTTTTATTGATGTCTGTTAATAATTCTTCCTCAACATATTTTGCATATGTTCCTGTGATATTACCGTTATCATCAATATTGAAATAATCTTCACCTAATAATTCAGTTACATCTGTATCAGGAGTAATAACAATACCTTCATGTAATTTATCTTTGCTTACTTCAATACCATATAAAGAAGAAGCAATTGAATTTAAGAATTTAGATTCATAGAATTTACCATTCTTTAAATATGAAGAAGAGTTAAGAGTTGATAACATCTTTTCATCAATTAAATCTTTCTTTAATTTGTAAACATTGTTCTTATTTGATGAGATAGAATCAACAAAATATGAAGAATTATTGACTTTTTCAGAAATGATTTGATCGATGATATAATTTAATGTTTTTGTATTTAATGTACCAGCACTTACTAAATCATCATAAACTCTTTGATAATTATTTTGGAAATAGTTTTGTTTATCGCCATTAATAATGACTAAGTTATCAGATGTTTTAGAAGGTTTTGCTTCAATGTCATCACAACCAACAACACCGAATAATAAAGCGAGAGATAATAATGCTACTTTTAATTGTTTTTTCATAATCATTAAACCTCCTTATTAAGCAGTATAACTTGCATCATATAATTTGATGAAGTCTGTTGTTAATTGTTTTGCTTGTTTTTCTTCTTTTTGTAAAGTTAATAATTCACAATAAGAAGTCCATGAATCGATAATTGAATCAGAATTTGTAATATCTGCTTGTTCTTCTTTTACTTTAATCCACTTGTCAATATTAGCTTTGATTGTTGGATCAATAGTTGCATAAGTACTATTGTCTAATAAATCTTGATAAATCTTATATTGAATATTTGAATCATAGCCTTTAACTGCATCTTTAATAGTTGTCGCTCTCTTATCATATGTTGAATATGTAGAAGAGATGAATGTGATGAATCTTTGATCTTTAGAAACATCATCGTTAGTATTTGGAATACTATCTGTTGAATAATAATATTCTAAGTATTCATCAACAGTTGGTGTTTTTGTACCATCTTGCCATGAAGTATCTTTAGCAGTTTGTAATTTACTACTTGCATACCAGAATGGAGATTGTTCAATGACCATCATATGGACACCTTGATATGAATCACCAGATCCTGCACGAGTGAAGATAATTGGATTAGAATTTTCATCACATAAGACGTTCTTTGTTTCACCCTTAATTGTTAAAGAAGTATAACGAGGGTAAGTTGTAGTATCAGTAATTTCGACGAAATAGATACCATGGTTATTAAAGTAATTATTGAATAAAACATTTCTTGGATAGAATGTTTCATCAATTGTTGCACCTGCCCAAGTTGTTCCGTAACCTTCAGTAGGAACAGTTGTGACATTATTAACTGTTAATGTCTTATCTGCATATTTTTCTAAGTCTAATACTGCGCTGAAAGGTACTGTAGACATTGCGCCTGTAACTACGTCGTCAACATCATAAATTAATAATGATTCGTCTTCGTTAACTTTTTCAGGAATGCTTAATCTTTCTTGTCTTTCATCATTAGAAACACCATCATGATTATCTAATAATGTATCGTAAGAATAAATACCTAATTTGAATTCATTAACGAAACTTGTAGACATATCCATGATACCTAAAGAACCGTATAATGAAGCAGATGAATCTGTACCTGAATTGTCTTCAGAAACTTCTTGTGCAATTTGACCAAAGTTTTCATTTCCTTTAGCGAGTCTTTGAATAGTTGTAGATAATTTTCTAGCTTCTGATTCAGAAATGCAACCTTTGTATAAAGATGTACCTGCAGTAGAAGATTTAACTAAGATATGCTTAATGTGGTATGGATTCTTTTCTTCAATATAACTTGAACGTAATGAATTGAAATTCTTATTATCGTTTTTAGTATAATATTGATCTTCATAAGCTGTTTTTAATCTTTTAAGAGTACATTTTTGTCTGTATTCATCTAATGTTTCACAACCTTCATTTTCAAGAGAAGTCGTTAATTGAGAATTGTATGTAACTCCGTTAGAAGCAGCGTCAGTTTTAACTTGTTTTGTAAATGAATCAACATCTGATTCAATGTTTGTTTTTAAATTGTCATTGATTAATTCATCATAATGGCTATAAATTAATGCGTTATAAATAGCTTCATAATAAGAACTAACGCCATTAGAAGTTTTTCCGTATGCTTCTAATAATTGGCTTGCTGTATAATTTTTATCTCCGATAGTGACGATAACTTCTTCACCATCGACACTTTTTGCAGTAACTCCACATGAAGTAACTCCGAAAGTTAATAATGATACAAGAGACAACATTAATAAACGTTTTTTCATTGTTATTCCTCCTTGTTTTTCAACATAACGTATTTATAATACTCAAAACGGCTATGCCTTTCAAGAAAAATATTATAAAAACGATATTTATTATATATAAAATATATAAACCTTAAACTAGCCTTAAATTATCTTTTGGCTAATTGAAATAATATTAATAAGGCTATAATTATGCTAAAAATATGGTAAAATAATACCTCCCGAAAAAATCGGTTAGAATTTATTAAATTTAAGAAAAATATTAATATAACTAAATATTTAATATAATTTATTATATTAGCATAAATATTTTAACATTCATAAAATTCTATTATTTTTAAATTTTAAATTTTACTAAAAAAGCAATATTGCTAACGATTTTACATAGCGATTAATAAGGTATCAATCTTATTTTTTTAAAAAATAATATTGTTGTTTTAAAAATGCCTACTTTGTTGTAGAATATATAACGCAAAAGGAGTTAATACGAATTTATGAAAGAATTAATTATCAAAGATCTCCATGTTGAAGTTGAAAATAAAGAAATTTTAAAAGGAGTTAATCTCATCTGCAAAGAAGGAGAAACTATTGCTTTACTTGGTCCTAATGGACATGGTAAATCAACACTTCTCGCGGCGATTATGGGTAATCCAAAATATAAAGTTACACAAGGATCGATCACATTAGATTCAAAAGATGTTCTCTCTATGAGCGTCGATGAAAGAGCGAGAGCAGGCTTATTTTTAGGTATGCAATATCCTAGTGAAGTTCCAGGCGTAGTAAATGCAGACTTTTTAAAAGCCGCGGTTAATGCTAGAAGAGATACACCAGTTAAATTATTTGAATTTTATCGTGCGATTGAACAAGCAAGTAAAAAGATGCATATCTCGATGGATATGGCTCAAAGATTCTTAAATGAAGGCTTTTCTGGTGGAGAAAAGAAACGTAATGAAATTTTACAAATGTTACTTTTAAAACCTGATTTTGCTATGCTTGATGAAATTGATTCTGGCTTAGATGTTGATGCTTTAGTTTATGTTGCCGATGCAATTAAAGAAATGCAACAAACTACTTCTACTGCATTTTTAGTTATTTCTCACTATGAAAAATTATACAAAATGATTAATCCAACTCGTGTTGCAGTTATGATTAACGGTAAAATCGCGGTTGAAGGTGATCCTAGTATCATAGAAAGAATTGAAACTGAAGGCTACGAATGGATTAAATACGAATTAGGTATTGAAATTGAAAAAGAAGATGTTGCGATGAACAAGACTTCAATTGGTACATGTGCAACAAAAGAAATTATTTCTAAGTAGGTGATTTTATGTTAGATCTAGTTACAGATTTAAAAAATAGTTCTAGAAATGATGTTAGCTTTGTAGTCACTGAGAATGAAGAAATAATTACTTTTAATAACGAGGAAGATTTATTTGTTCTTGTTGATTATAAAAAGTTGGAACAAAAAGAAAAGTATGTTTTTAATTTTGCTTCTAAAAAGAAAGTAAGCATCATTGAAATTAATAATTCTTCAAACAAAGTTATTTTTAATCTTGGTGAATATTCTTTTGTTAATCATTCAATCGCATTTTTAGACGAGGGTAATTCTACAAACTATGAAGCTAATTTATCGTTAGGAGCAACTTATGAAGGGGCTCTCGCGGATTTTTCATATGGTAATGAAAACGTCAAAGTAACATGTAATTTAAACGAAAGAGATAGTAAAGTGTTATGGCATTTATCGTCTCTTGCAACTCTTGATGATAAAAAAGAATTTGATATTTCTATTAATCATTATGCACCTCATACTTATGCAAAAATGGAAAATTACGGCGTAAATGAAAATAGAGCGAGTATGAATTTCTTAGGTGTATCAAAGATTCATAAAGGTGCGAAAACTTCTGCCACACATCAAAGCGCAAAAATCATGGTTTTTGATGCAGATTGTAAAGCTAAAGCTAGCCCTTCATTATGTATCGATGAAAATGATGTTGAAGCAAGTCACGCGGCAGTAGTCGGTCAAATTAATGAAGACCACATCTTCTATTTAACTTCTCGCGGAATTAAAGAAGAAGAAGCAAAGAAATTAATTACCTTAGGATATTTAAATCCAATTCTAAATTATTTTAATGATGAACAAATTCTTTCTTCAATCAAAGAAACAATTGATAGGAGATTTTAATATGTTTGACCCTTATGTTATTAGAAATGATTTCCCAATGATTAGAAATAACAAGACGATGTCATCTTGCCCAATGGTTTATTTTGATAATGCTTCAACTACTTTTAAACCTCAATGTGTTATTGATGCAGAACTTGGTTATTACGAATTCTATACGGCAAATACACATCGAGGTGATTATCCTATCGCTGAAAAAGCTGATCGAAGTTACGATGAAGCTCGTGAGGAAGTTGCAAAATTCATTAACGCAAAAAAGCAAGAAGTAGTCTTTACTTCAGGAACTAGTGAAGGATTAAACCAAATCGCGAATGGTTTAAAGAAATCCTTAAAAGCTGGTGATGAAGTAATCATTTCTTTAGAAGAACACGCTTCTAATGTATTACCTTGGTTTAGTTTACAACACGAATTAGGCATCGTTGTTAAATATGTTCCACTTAATGAGCAAGGAAGAATTACAGTAGAAAACTTAAAAAGTGTTATTACAGATAAAACTAAAGTTGTTTCTTTGGCCCATGTATCTAATACTTTAGGATATGTATTACCTATTAAAGAATTATGCAAATTGACCCATGAATTTGGTGCTTATTTTGTTTTAGATGCGGCTCAAAGCGCACCTCATATGAAAATAGATGTCAAAGATTTAGACGTTGATTTCTTAGTTTTCTCCGGACATAAATGTGTTGGACCAACTGGTATTGGAGTAATGTATGGTAAATATGATTTACTCGATAAAATGGATCCTTTACATTTAGGTGGAGGCATGAATACTGACTTTGATATGTGTGGTAATTTTGGTTACTTAATTACTCCAACTAAATTTGAAGCTGGTACTCAAAATATCGCAGGAGCGATTGGACTTGCTGCTGCATTAAAATATTTATCTAATATTGGCTTAGATAACATTGAAAAATATGAAAGAGAACTAAAAGCATATGCGATTAGTAAACTTAAAGATATTCCTGAATTAACAATCTATAATGCTGATTCTGAATCAGGAATTATTCTATTTAACTATAAAGGAGTTCACGCACAAGATATGGGTACTTTACTCGCAAGTAAAGGTATCTGTGTTCGTTCAGGACAACATTGCGCAAAACTTCTTCATAATATTATTGGTGAACTTGCTACCGTAAGAGCAAGTCTATACTTCTACAATACAAAGGAAGAAATTGATCTCTTTGTAGAAGCGTGTAAGAAAGGTGGGGACTTTTTAGATGCCTTTTTCGCTTAATAACGAGATGATGAGAGAAATCATCATGGATCATTACAATAACCCTAGAAATAAAAAAGAGGTAAATGATCCTAATTATGTAACTGTATATATGGATTCAACTAGTTGCATTGATAAAATCTATATCCAAATGCTTGTTAAAGATGACGTTGTAGTTGATTGTTGTTGGCATGGAAATGGATGCGCTATATCGACTGCTTCTACTTCCATTATGACTGAACTTTTAAAAGGTAAGAAAGTAGAAGAAGTAGAAAAAATTATGGAAGCTTTCCAAAATATGATGTATGGAAAAGAATATAATCCAGATTTATTAGACGAAGCAATTGTCTTTATGAATACTTCTAAACAACCTAGTAGAATTAAATGCGCGACGATTGGTTATCGTGGCGTCAACAAAATCTTGAATGGAGATGATGGAAATGAATAACGATTTAAATGAACATGAATATAAATATGGTTTTAAAGATGAAGACGTTTCTGTCGTTAAAACTAATGTTGGTTTAAATGAAGATATCATTAGAGAAATCTCTTCTTTAAAAGGTGAGCCTGAATGGATGTTAGAATTTAGACTTAAGTCATATAAAGCTTTCTTAGAACTTAAGAATCCTAGTTATGGACCTGATTTATCTAATATCGATTTTAATTCATTTACTTATTTTACTAGACCTAGTAACAAAGAAGAAAAATCATGGGATAAAGTTCCTGAAACTATTAAGAATACCTTCTCAAAACTTGGTATTCCCGAAGCAGAAGCTAAATATCTTGCTGGTGTTTCTACTCAATATGAATCAGAAGTTGTTTATCATAACATGCTTCAAGAAGTAGAAGAAAAAGGAGTTATCTTCCTTTCAACTGATATGGCTTTAAAAACTTGCCCAGAGATTTTTAAGAAATATTTTAATAAAGTTGTTCCTTATAACGACAATAAATATTCAGCCTTAAATGGGGCTGTTTGGTCAGGTGGAAGCTTTATTTATGTACCAAAAGGGGTACATTTAGAAAAACCTCTTCAATCTTATTTTAGAATTAATAATGAAAAATCAGGACAATTTGAAAGAACATTAATTATTGTTGATGAGGGCGCGGATGTTCATTATGTTGAAGGATGTACTGCCCCAATTTATTCTAAAGAATCTCTTCACGCGGCAGTAGTTGAAATTTATGTTGAAAAAGGTGGTAGATGTAGATATTCTACTATTCAAAACTGGTCAACTAATATTGTTAATTTAGTTACTAAAAGAGCCCTTGTCGAAAGTGATGGCCTTATGGAATGGATCGATGGAAATATTGGTTCTCAACTAAATATGAAATATCCTTCTTGTGTCTTAAATGGACCAAGAGCGAAAGGAACTTGTATTTCGATTGCTGTTGCCGATAAAGACCAATATCAAGATGCTGGAGCAAAGATGATTCATTTAGCCCCTTATACAACTAGCAATATCATCTCTAAATCAATCGTTAAAAGAGGTGGAGTAGCTAATTACCGTGGTAAAGTATTTATCGCTAAAAATGCAGAACATTCTAAATCACATGTTGAATGTGATACTTTAATTTTAGATGATAAATCTGCAAGTGATACAATACCTACAAATATTTGTAATAACAATTCTTCATTCTTAGAACATGAAGCGACCGTTTCAAAAATTAATGAAGAACAATTATTTTATTTAATGAGTCGCGGACTTACTGAAAAAGAAGCAACTCAAATGATTATTATGGGTTTCATTGAACCTTTCTCAAAAGAATTACCAATGGAATATGCAGTTGAATTAAATCAACTAATTAAGATGGATATGGAAGGAAGTATCGGATAATGGATTATGATGTTATCGTAGTAGGTGGAGGACATGCTGGAATGGAGGCTAGTTTCGCTAGCGCACATTTAGGCATGAAAACTTTACTTGTTACATTAAATAAAAACAAAGTTTCTAACATGCCTTGTAATCCTTCTATTGGAGGAAGTGCGAAAGGTATTGTCGTTAGAGAAATTGACGCGCTCGGTGGCATGATGGGGCTTGGCGCGGACAAAGCATGCTTACAAATGAAAATGCTTAATACTGGTAAAGGACCTGGTGTTCAATGCCTTAGAGCCCAAGAAGATAAATTAGATTATCCACGCGTTATGCTAGATTTTGCTGAGCATACTGATAATCTAACTATTTTAGAAGGAATGGTCACTTCATTAATTCATGATGATAACCATGTTTACGGCGTAAGAATTAATGATCAAGAAATTACTTCTAAAGCGGTCATTTTAACAACTGGTACTTATATGGAAAGTTCTATTTTAAGAGGACATACAGTTAAAAGTGATGGCCCGGATGGAGAAAAACCTTCATTAGGATTATCTCCATATCTTCAACAAATGGGAATTAAAACAATTAGACTTAAAACAGGTACTCCTCAAAGAATTAGAGAAAGTAGTATTGATTATTCAGTTTTAGAACCTCAATATGGAACTAATCGACCTTTAAAATTTAGTTTTGAGGAATCTCATATTGTTCCTTTTGAAAATCAAATTGTTTGTTATTTAACATATACAAACGCAAAAACACATCAAATTATTAAAGATCATTTATTAGAATCTTCAATGTACGGGGGAATTGTTAAAGGTGTTGGACCTCGATATTGTCCTTCAATTGAAGATAAAGTGGTAAGATTCGCGGATAAAGAAAGACATCAATTATTCTTAGAAAGAGAATCTTTACACACTGATTTAGTTTATTTACAAGGATTTTCAACTTCGATGCCGGAATATGTTCAAGAAGAGATGGTTCATTCATTAAAAGGTCTTGAACACGCAGAAATCGTTAAATATGCATATGCAATTGAATATGATGCAATAGATACTAGTGAATATGATTATACTTTAGGTATTAAAAAATGGCCTGGACTATATATCGGAGGCCAAATCTGTGGTACTTCTGGTTACGAAGAAGCAGCTGGTTTAGGCTTAATGGCTGGAATTAATGCTTGCTTAAAAATTATGGGCAAAGAACCATTAATTTTAAGAAGAGATCAAGCTTATATCGGTGTTATGATTGACGATTTAGTTTCTAAAGGAACAAAAGAACCTTATAGATTATTATCTTCGCGCGCGGAATATCGTTTACTTATGAGAAGCGATAATGCAGATATTAGATTAACACCAATTGGTCATGAAGTTGGTTTAATAAGTGAAGAAAGATATCAAAGATTCTTAAATAAAATGGATTTATTAAATGAAACAAAAGAGATGATGAATTCTACTCATATGGGTATGAATAAAGACTTTGTTTCTTATATGCATGAATTAGGTTTTACTTCTTATAATGGAGGACCTACTGTTTCAGAAATCTTAAAAAGACCAGGTGTTACTTTAAATAGATTAAAAAATTATGTTCCTAATTTCCCTTCTTTAACTTTAGAAGAAGAGGAACAATTAGAAATTATGGTTAAATATGAAGGCTATATCACAAAAGAAAAGAAGGAAGCTGAACATCTTTTAAAACTAGAAGAAGTAAAGATTCCTAGTGATATCGACTATATAAATATGGAAGGATTACGTCTTGAAGCAAGACAAAAATTAAATAATATTCGTCCATTAACCATCTCTCAAGCAAGCAGAATATCCGGGGTTAATCCTGCTGATATATCTGTCTTATTAATGCACATAAAGATAGGAAAATAACATGAAAAAAGAAGAATTTATTATTAAATTAAAAGAGAAGGGATTAGATTTATCGCCTAGACAAATTGAACAATTTGAATTATATTTAAGAACTTTACAAGAATATAATAAAGTGATGGATTTAACGACAATTATTGAAGATGAAGATGTTTATGAAAAACATTTTTATGATTCTTTACTTTGCTCTTTTAAGATTAATTTAAATTCAAAAAATATTCTTGATGTCGGTTCAGGAGCGGGTTTTCCAGGTATTCCACTAGCTATAAGCTATCCTGAAGCTAAACTAACTCTTTTAGAACCTACGGCAAAAAGATGTAATTTCTTAGAAAATGTCGTTAATAAATTAGGTTTAAAAAACGTTGTTATTATTAATGATCGCGCGGAAAATTACATTAAAGGACATGAAGAAAACTTTGATGTAGTGACCGCTCGCGCAGTATCTAGATTAAACATTTTATTAGAATTAGTTGCTTCTTATTTAAAAATTAATGGTACTTTTATATCTTTAAAAGGTAAAATTGGTTTAGAAGAATTAAAAGAAGCATCTAATGCTTTAAAAACATTATCTTTAAAAGAAGACTTTGTTCAAGAAGAACATCTTATATCAAATGATGATATTAGAATTAATATTTTCATTAAGAAAATAGGGAAAACAAACTCTAAATATCCAAGAAATTATGGACAAATAAAGAAACGCCCATTATAAGGAGAATTTATGAAAATTATATCAATAGCAAATCAAAAAGGTGGAGTAGGTAAAACTACTACTGCCATCTCCTTAGGTGGAGCTTTAGCAAAATTTAATAAAAAAGTATTATTAATCGATATGGATCCTCAAGGTAACTGCGGACGTGGAGTTGGAATCGATATCACTTTAGTTAAGAAAAATATCGTTGATGTTTTACTCGGTAAAGTTGATATTAATAAAGCAATTATTCATACGGATACTGCTAATATCGATATCTTATCAAGCAATTTAAAACTTGCTACTTTTGAAAGTGAAGTTCAAGGAACTAGTAGACCATTTTATCGACTTAAAAATGCTTTAGAAAATTTAAATGAAGGTTATGACTTTATCATTATTGATTGTCCTCCTTCACTCGGCTTACTTTCATTAAACGCTTTATGCGCATCCTCATCTTGTTTAATTCCTGTTCAATGTGAATATTTTGCAATGGACGGAGTAGCGCAAATTTTATCTACTATTTCAAAAGTTCAACAAGATTATAATCCTGATATTGAAATATTAGGCTTCTTATTAACAATGTATGATGCTAGATTAAGACTCGCAACTGAAGTTACTCAAGAAATTAGAGGCTTATTTAAAGAAAAGACATTTACTACTCAAATTCCTCGTAATTCTTCTTTAGCTGAAGCGGCAATGATTGGTAAACCTGTCACTATCTTTAGACCAACTGCTTCTGGTTCACAAGCTTACATTTCTTTAGCGAGGGAAATATTATCGAATGAAAAAGAATAATAAGAATAGAAGCCTTGCTTCTTTAATGGAACAATATGGTAATCAAGATATCTTATCAAAGATTGCAAAAGAATACTCAAAAGAGGATGAAACCCTCTTTGTTCCTTTAAGCAAGGTTAAATTTAATCCTATTTCTATTCATCAATTCTTTTTAGATCGTTCTTTAAAAGATTTAACTTCATCAATTAAGAATAATGGCATAATGTCACCTATCTTAGTTAGGGTTAATGACAAAGGTTATTACGAAGTTATTTCTGGTTATAAAAGATATTATGTTGCAAAAAAACTTCATCTTCAAGAAGTACCAGTCGCGGTTAGAAATATTCCTGATGATTTAATGATTTATCTAGTCTTATCCAGAGGAAATAAAAAACAACATGATAACATCTTAAATAAGACATACGCTTATGAAATATTAACTAGAGATTATCACGTTTCAAGAAAAGATATTGCTTTAATTTCGAAAACGAGTGTTTGTCAAGTTACTAATATTCTTCGATTATCCAAATTAGATGAAGAAGTTATTTTAGCTTTAAAAAAAGATAAAATATCTTATGGACAAGCTCGCGTTTTAATTGGACTAGATAATCAACAACAAATTGAATATTTAAATCAAATCATTCAAAATAAAAAATCAGTGCGAGATATTGAAAAAGAAGTTAGAGAATATAAAAATCCTTCTAAATATTCTTCTGAATTAAAAGAATATGAGAAGGATAATTCTTGTTCTATATTATTAACTGAAAAAGGTGTAACCTTTAAATTTAATAGTAATGAAGAACTAAATATGTTCTTAAATAATGTACTAAATAAGCAAAAATAAAAGACCTCATGGTCTTTTTATTTTAACAATTTTAACGATAATAGTAATTTTTCAAATTTTACCTTAACACATTCTTCGTCTTCACCAATAATTTCAATAGTAAATTCAGTCCCTGTTTTAATAACTAAAGACATCATGTTCATAATAGATTTTAAATCTGCTTCACCCTTATCACACTTTAAAGTCAAACTACACTTACTAGCTCTATTTGCTTCTGCGACTAGTTCTGCACAATATTTAGATGTAAGTCCCATTGGATTATTCACTTTACAATTTAGTTTAACCATAATTAAAATCTCCTCTTTTCTTATCTTATAGCAAGTCTTGAAAAAATGCAAGAAAAATATTAAAAGCGCTTACATAACATTTGTGAAACTATATAATCTAATTAAATTTTTAACTTCAAAAATTAAAAATAAACAATAAAATTACATATATGAGGTGGTATTATCATCACCATAATCTTTTTTCTTTTTAATTAAAAACTTACTATAATCACTTATAGCATAAGTAAATGCATGTGAGAAAAAGATTGTAAAACCTATATATAATGGAATATAAATTGTTATAAAGAAGATAGGGTTTATTTCAGTTTCAACAATTTCTTTGCTTGTTATTATTGAAGTAGTGGTCCATATTGGTAAAATAGTAAATATTAGAGATAAGAAGAAATAAAAACATGTATAAATATAGATCATGAATTTATTTTTAAGTATTTTATTTGTTCTTTCTAAAAGTATTAACTTAATAGATAATATGAAATTTACTATAAAAATAATAAAGTATAAAATAAATAAAATTAAACTGAATGTATCATGAAGATTATATCCTGTAAATGTAGTGATAATTGGAGGAAATAAGCAAGTATAACTAATAACATTTAAATAGATTAAATATTGATGTACTGTCATATCTTTTAACGATTTAAGTTTGTCTACAGCTACAAATTTTTTATAATAATATCTTTCTTTTTTCATATTAATTAGTTTCTCCATTGTACCAAGAAAAATTGAAAAGTCCTTTCATTTTCCATCCAATTGCATATCCTTTTGAATTATATCCTGCAACAATCATTCGTGATATAACATAAATGCAAGATGCTCCTACTAGCAATAAAATTACAGCGATTATTTTACCAATAATGCCTGTAAAGCTTTGAAAAAATATCATTATTTTACTAAATATAGTAGATAGTGCAGTTGCAATTTTAGTTGATGCTGCAGCGATAAGTGACGCACTTGCACAAGCGACAGTATCTAATGATTTTAATGCCTCTAAAATTATACTTCCGATTCCTTTTGCGTTATTGACGTTATTATTACCGAGGTTATTAAAAAATCCAGCTACTAAATTATATAAAGAAACACAAGCATCTTTTGAACATATTATCCCCATAAAATTAGTATTGTCAATTTTGCCACTTGAATAATAGCTAACTTCATCTTCGTTATAATCAAATATTGGGAATTCATCACATGGTGAGCTGCCGCCATTACCATTATAGACACTAAAATTACTATTTAATGAAGTTAACGATATTTTAGGTAAATATATTTGGTTTATTATTCGACTTTTTGAGATGTTATATTGATTTGGATCTTCTATTTTAACAATGTTTTTTAATATTTCTTTAGATTCGTTTAGTATATTTGAAGACTCCAAATTATTTTCATTAATAAATAAAGAATCTAAATCAGGGAAATAAGTGTAATCAGAAGATGATTTAATGATTTTTTCCAAAGAATTAATTTCATTAGAATTTAAATAATCATTATCCTTATAATATTTTAATAATTTTTGCTTTAATAAAGAAGTTTCTTCATTCGTGGATAAATTATAATTTGAATAATCGTAAGCATTAGATGCAGCATTAATAATTGTGGTAGTTTTTTCTTTTAATGCTTCATAAATAACACTATTTGCAATATTAGAACAACCACTAATACATGTAAAGATAGTTAAAACAAACGAACTAAACACCATATATTGTCACCACATTTCTTTTTTGGCTATTATATTTAATAAAATTGAAAGTGTCAAGATAAAATGATTACTGTGGTAACTTTGCTAATTAAGTATCAAGCTAACCACTTTTTGCATTTATTAAGTAAAACTTATAGAATTGTTGACTTATTAATTTATTTAGAATAAAATTTTTCAAATAATTTTTAGGGGGAAAATAAAATTATGGCATATTATTTTGAAGAAACATCAAGGACATTTGCAGAGTACTTATTAGTTCCTGGTTATACAGGAGAAGAAAACGTACCTTCAAATGTCTCTTTAAAAACGCCTTTAGTTAAATTTAAAAAAGGAGAAGAATCTTCATTAACGCTAAATATTCCAATGGTTTCGGCTATTATGCAATCAGTTTCTAATGATACTTTAGCGATCGCACTAGCTAAAGAAGGAGGAATATCTTTTATTTATGGTTCACAATCAATTGAACAAGAGGCGGCAATGGTTAAAAAAGTAAAAAGTTATAAGAAAGGCTTTATTACTTCAGATTCTAATTTATCTCCAGAAGATACTTTAGAAGATGTTATTTCTTTAACTAATAAAACAGGACATAGAACAATCGCGATTACTGATGATAGAACACCTAATGGTAAATTGTTAGGAATAGTGACTTCTAGAGATTACCGTATTTCTAAAACACCAATGGATACAAAAATTAAAGACTTCATGACTCCATTAGATAAATTAATTACCGCTCCTGAAACAACAACTTTAGGTGAGGCTAATGATATCATTTGGGATCATAAATTAAATACATTACCATTAGTTAGTAAGGAAGGTAACTTAAGATATTTAGTTTTCCGTAAAGATTATGAATCTCATAAAGAAAATGAAAATGAATTATTAGATTCACATAAATCTTACATTGTTGGTGCAGGCATTAATTCACGTGATTATAAAGAAAGAGTACCTGCATTAGTTGAAGCAGGCGCGGATATCTTATGTATTGATTCATCAGAAGGCTTTTCATATTGGCAAGCTAATGCGATTAAATGGATTAGAGAAACTTATGGCGATAAAGTGAAAGTTGGTGCAGGAAATGTTGTTGATGCAGAAGGATTTAGATTCCTTGCGAATGCAGGTGCAGACTTTGTTAAGATTGGTATTGGTGGAGGATCTATTTGTATTACTAGAGAAACTAAAGGCATCGGTAGAGGACAAGCAACCGCGGTAATAGATGTTTCTAGAGCGAGAGATGAATATTTTAAAGAAACAGGCATCTATGTCCCAATTTGTTCTGACGGCGGTATTGTTCATGACTATCATATTACCTTAGCTTTAGCGATGGGCGCCGACTTTGTTATGTTAGGTAGATACTTTGCTCGTTTTGATGAATCACCAAATCCAAAGATTAAAATTAACGGAAGATTTGTTAAAGAATATTGGGGCGAAGGATCGAATAGAGCTCGTAACTGGCAACGTTATGATCTTGGAGGAAAGTCTACTTTATCATTTGAAGAAGGAGTTGACTCTTACGTCCCTTATGCTGGTTCATTAAAAGATAATGTTGAACTTACTACTTATAAAATTAAATCAACTATGTGTAACTGTGGGGCTCTAAATTTAAAGGAATTAAGAGAGAAAGCAAAACTTACTGTAGTATCTTCTACTTCAATTGTGGAAGGTGGGGCTCACGACGTTACTTTGAAAAACGGTAATAATCAATAATAATAAAGATGGAGGAGGAAACTTCTTCATTTTTATTTAATAGATTAACGACACAAATTTTGGTTAAAAAATACAAGAACTAACTTTTTCAAAAAAAATTAAAAAAATAAAAAATAATAATTGACACATTTTCTTTCTAATGCTATATTATTAAAGCGTATTGTGATACGCGATGAAAAAATGGAAGTTTAGCTCAGCTGGGAGAGCATCGCTTTTACACGGCGGAGGTCATAGGTTCGAGCCCTATAACTTCCACCATTTCTAATCAAAATCACACGATGGGTGGTTAGCGAAGTGGCCAAACGCGGCTGACTGTAAATCAGTTCCTTCGGGTTCGGTAGTTCAAATCTACCACCGCCCACCATCTCTTGGGGTATAGCCAAGCGGTAAGGCAAGGGACTTTGACTCCCTCATGCGCTGGTCCGAATCCAGCTACCCCAGCCAATTTATATGACTCACTAGCTCAGTCGGTAGAGCACTTGACTTTTAATCAAGGGGTCTGGAGTTCGAATCTCCAGTGAGTCACCATTTCTAAATGCCCGGATGGCGGAATAGGTAGACGCACAAGACTTAAAATCTTGCGATCGATGAGGTCGTGCCAGTTCGATTCTGGTTCTGGGCACCATTTAGAGAATATGAAGTCCGATGAAAGTCGGGCTTTTTTCTTCGTTTTTTTAACTATAACTTTGAAATAATCTCTAAATACTTGATAGAAACAATATAAAGTATTAAAGTATTTGTAGTAGAGAGTTATAGGTGACTAACATGAGAATTTATACATCAGGAGACAAAGATAAACCAGCTATATTATTACTTCCTGGAACCTGTTGTCATTATTCTTTATTTAATAAAGTTGTACCTTTGTTAAATGAAAAATATCAAACTTTAGTTGTATCTTTTACAGGATTTGATGAATTAGATAATAATGATTATCAATCAATGGATAAAGAAACTAAGTTAATTGAAGAATATATTAAAGACAATTGTGATAATCATATACATGCAATTTATGGATGCTCTTTAGGAGGAAGTTTTGCAGGATACTTAGTAAAGAGAAATAATATTAAAGTTGATCATATTATTTTAGGTAGTAGTGATTTAGATCATGCAAATAGGATAAACGCTTATATAAAAGGTAAGATAATGACTCCTATTCTATACAAGATGATTCATGAACAAAAATTACCTAATATTATGGTTAAAAAGAAGGAAAAATTAAAAAAAGAAGATGAAACTAGGTATGAACAAATGAATGAATTTTTATCTAAATTTATGGTTGATGAAATTAAAGATAAAGTTAGTAAGAAAAGCATTTTTAATCAATATGTTTCAGATTTAATAACTCCAATAGGATATGGAATTAGTAATGGATATACAAACGTACATATTTTTTATGCTTTAAAAATGGGTGAGAAATATCGTAAAAGATATTTAAAACATTTTAAAAATCCTGATATTCGCGAACAAAATCTAAATCACGAAACATTCTTTTATTGCTATCCTGAAGATTGGGTTAAAGAAGTGTTTGATTGTATAAAATAAAGCTTTTTTATTTATATGTTAATGAGATACCGAAAGGTATCTCTTATTTTTTTGTCCATAATGGGAATTATTTCAAGTATTGACTTTTGTTCTTCTTATATTAAAATTATTTTAATAAGGAGACTTTTTATATATGAAAATGACATTTAGATGGTATGGTGAAAATGACTGTATTCCTTTAAATTATATTAAGCAAATTCAAGGGATGACAGGAGTAGTAACCGCGGTATATGATGTACCAGTTGGTGAAGTTTGGCCAGAAGAAAGTATTAAAAGATTAAAAGAATTATGTGATAATGCTCATCTAGAAATGGAAGTAATTGAATCAGTCCCAGTTCATGAAGATATTAAACTTGGTAAACCTACTAGAGATAAATACATTGAAAATTATAAGAAGAATATCTTATTACTCGGTAAATACGGGGTTAAATGTATTTGTTATAACTTTATGCCTGTATTTGATTGGTTTAGAACTAATTTACATTATGTTCATGAAGATGGTTCTAATTCTTTATCTTATTGTGAAGAAGATTTTAATAAATTAGATAAACATAATTTAAGATTACCTGGTTGGGATGAATCTTACACGAAAGAAGAACTAAATGGCTTATTAAAAGAATATGAAGGAATGACTCATGAACAATTATTTGATAATTTAGTTTATTTCTTAAAAGCTATTATGCCTAGTTGTGATGAAACTAATATCAATATGGCAATTCACCCAGATGATCCTCCATGGGATATATTTTCTTTACCACGTATTGTTGGTAAAGAAAGTGACTATGATAAATTATTTGAAGCAGTACCTAATGTTCATAACGGCATTACTTTCTGTACCGGTTCACTCGGCGCGGGTAGATTTAATGATTTACCAGCTATGGCGAAAAAATATTCAAGCAGAATCTATTTTGCTCATTTAAGGCAACTTAAATTTATTAACGAAACTGATTTCTATGAAAATGGACATCAAACCGAATATGGAAATGTTGATATTTATCAAATTGTGAAAGAATTAGTTGATAATGGCTTTGATGGATATGTTAGACCAGATCATGGTCGAAATATCTTTGGTGAAGAAGCGAAACCTGGTTATGGTTTATACGATAGAGCATTAGGAGCTTGCTATTTACAAGGCTTATTTGAAGCGCTTGAAAAGGAGAAAAAGTAAAATGAAATTACCAATTGAAGTTCATGATTTAAAAGATAAAGTAGTAGTTGTTACAGGAGCTGGAGGAGTGCTTTGCTCCATGATGTCAAAAGCTTTAGCTTCTGCTGGAGCGAAAGTTGCTTTACTTGATTTACATAAAGTCTCCGCGGATAAATACGTTGAAGAAATAAGAAAAGAAGGTGGAATTGCTTTTTCTTATGAAGCAAATGTTCTTGATAAAGAATCATTAAAAGCTTGTCACGAACAAATCTTAAAAGACCTTGGTTCTGTCGATATTTTACTTAATGGAGCTGGAGGAAATAATCCTAAAGCAACGACTGATAAAGAATATTTTTCTGAATCAGATTTAGATAGTGATGTTAAAACTTTCTTTGATTTAGATAAAGAAGGATTCTCATTTGTTTTTAATTTAAATATCTTAGGTACTTTATTACCTACTCAAGAATTCGCACGTGATATGATCGGTAAAAAAGGATGTTCCATTTTAAATATTTCATCGATGAACGCCTTTACTCCTTTAACTAAGATTCCAGCTTATTCTGGAGCGAAAGCTAGCGTATCTAATTTTACTAAATGGCTTGCAGTCCATTTTTCTAAAGTAGGTATTAGGGTAAATGCTATCGCACCAGGATTCTTCTCAACCGCGCAGAATAAAGCTTTACTTTGGAATGAAGATGGTACTCCCACTCCTAGAACTCATAAAATTATTTCATCCACTCCAATGGAAAGATTTGGTGAACCAAGTGAATTATTAGGATCTGTCCTATTTTTATTAAGTGAAGAAGCTGCTTCATTTATTACAGGAGTAGTTTTACCAATTGATGGAGGCTTCTCATCCTATTCAGGCGTTTAATATTTTATAAAATTAAAAAAAATAAAAAAAGTTATTGCAATACACTTGAAGAAAACATAATATATTGTCATTAAAAGCAACGAAAAGAAGTAGTAGTTAAACGAAACTATTTAGCGAGCTAGCGATTGGTGAAAGGCTAGTATAGAAGAATTTAATGAACGTATCTTGGAGCTGGTAGGACAAAAGCCTAACCCGGGTTCGCCCGTCAAAGCGTCTGAGTTTGATGGAACTCATAGAGTACTCATTAAAGTGATTTAGTGAGCAACTAAGGTGGCACCGCGATTATATCGCCCTTAGACAATCTTGTTTAAGGGCGTTTTTTATTTAAAAACACTCTTAACTTGAAAGTTTCTATTCAATTTAGGAGGTATATATTATGAAACTTACAAAACAAATTTTAACATTAGGTCTTATTTCATTTTTAGGAGCAGGCTTATCTTCATGTGGAGCAAGCATGAAAACATTAGATGACATTAAATCTAGCAAAGAATTAATTGTCGCGACTAATGCAACTTTCCAACCATTTGAATATTTAGAAAATGGTGAATTCAAAGGTATTGATATTGCTTTTGCGCAAGCATATGCTGATTCATTAGGAGCAAAACTCACAGTTAGTGATATTGATTTTGACGCAATTATTCCTTCAGTACAAACTTATAAAGCAGACTTAGGTATCGCAGGTATGACAAAGACTGAAGCAAGAGCGAAAGTTGTTGATTTCTCTGATACATATTATGAAGCTAGCCAAGTTGTTATTGTTAAATCTGATTCAGTATTAGTTAATTATTCAAAAGATCAATTAATTACTGCTTTAGAAGGAAAAACGATTGGTTGTCAAATCGGTACAACTGGTGAATCTTATATTAACGGTGATGATGGTATGGACTTTGCAGGCATTAAGAACGCAACTTGTAAAGGTTATAAAGATGGCCTACTTGCAACTAAAGACCTCGCAGATGGAAATATCGATGCAGTTATTATTGACTCAGCACCGGCTAGTTTATATGTAAAACAATATCCTACTTGCCAAGTAGTTAAAGACGTTGTATTAACAGAAGAAGAATATGCAATTGCAGTTGCAAAAGGTAATACAACTTTATTAGATTCTTTAAATTCATTTATTAAAGAAATTAAAGCTAATGGCAAACTTGCAGAAATAATTAATACTTACTATGCAGCTTAATAAGTTATTTAAAAATAAGAATACTTTAGTTAAATGGGTAATGCTATTAACCTTCTTCTTAATATTATTAACTCTTGCTTTAGTATTTAAAGAAGGACTTGGAGATAAGTTACATACTAACTTCTCTAATCCTAAAAATATTCAAAATCTCTTTAATGGTTTAGGTACGACAATGCTTATTACCATATGCGCCTTTGTCGGAGGTGTTATTGTTGGCTTTATCACTTGTTTAATACTTAATATAAAGAGTGAAAACATCTTTGTTCTTGTACTACAAAATATCTTTAAAGCTTATGTATCAATCTTTAGAGGTACTCCAATGGTAGTTCAATTATTAATTATCTACTTTATTATTCTCGCTCCACTTCATGTTGATTCTTTATTTGTCGCGATTATTGCTTTTGGCCTTAACTCAGGAGCTTATGTTTCTGAAATTATTCGTGGAGGCATTAATTCAATCCCTAAAGGACAAATGGAAGCGGGTAGATCACTTGGTTTATCTTATTCCCAAGTTATGGCAAGAATTATCTTCCCTCAAGCATTAAGAAATGCTTTACCTTCTTTAGGTAATGAATTAATTACTTTAGTAAAAGAAACTTCAATTGTTTCTTTCGTTGCAGTTGTCGATTTAACTAAAGCTTTCCAATCTTTAGCGACTGCAACATATGATTATACAACTGTTTATTTAGTGATGGGTGTAACTTATTTTGTCATCGTTTATATCTTAACTAAATTATTAGGATTATTAGAAAGGAAGTTGATGCGCCATGTTAGAGGTTAAAAATGTTACTGTTACTTTCTTAGACGATGGTAAAACTGTTTTAGATGATGTTAGTTTAACAGTTAATAATGGTGAAGTAATTTCTATTATTGGTCCTTCAGGAAGCGGTAAATCTACTTTAATTAGATGTATGAATCATTTAGTTAAACCAACTAAAGGTGAGATTCTTCTCGATGGAACATTGATCACTGATAAGAATATTAATGAGATGAGAGGCAAAATTGGAATGGTATTTCAACAATTTGAACTCTTTCCTCATTTAAGTGTTTTAGATAATATGATTCTCGCACCTACGATGTTAAAGAAGATGAACAAAGAAGAAGCAACAAAAAAAGCGATGGAATTATTAAAAAGAGTTAATCTTGAAGATAAAGCTACTGCGTATCCAGGAACTTTATCCGGAGGACAAAAACAACGTATCGCGATTGTGAGAGCTTTAATTCTTGAACCAGAAATTATGCTTTTTGATGAACCCACTTCAGCCTTAGATCCTGAAATGGTGAAAGAAGTTCTCGACGTTATTAAAGAACTCGCAGAATCTGGTATGACCATCTGCGTAGTTACTCACGAATTAGGTTTCGCTAAACAAGTATCGAGCAAAGTAATCTTTGTCGATGATAAAAAGATTGTTGAAAGTGGAACTCCTGACGAAATCTTCAATGCACCAAAAAGCCTAAGACTAAAAGAATTCTTAGAAACTTGTGAAGCTTTCCATATTTAATATAAGACCGCTTAATATCGATTAAGGTATTAAGGGTCTTTTTCTTTTTAAAATTATTAAAAACTAGCACTCACCACTTGACATTGCTAAAAACATTAATATAATAGTACTTAGCACTTAGGTTATTTGAGTGCTAGGAGGCTATAAAAATGGCAGAAGTAAATAAATTTAAAACTGAATCAAAAAGATTATTAGATTTAATGATCAATTCTATTTATACAAATAAAGAAATATTCTTAAGAGAGTTAATTTCTAATGCATCAGATGCTTTAGATAAATATCATTATTTATCTTTAACTGATGATAAATTAGAAAAGAGAAATGATTATCGCATTTTCTTACAAACTGATGAAAAGGCTAGAACTATTACGATATCCGATAATGGTATTGGTATGACTCATGATGAATTAAATTCTAATTTAGGAACTATTGCAAGTTCTGGTAGTTCAGAATTTATTAAGAAGATGAAAGAAAAAGAAGATGGTAATGCTTCAGAAGTTGATATCATCGGTCAATTTGGTGTTGGTTTTTATTCCGCGTTCATGGTCGCGAGTAAAGTAGTAGTAGAAACTAAATCACCATATTCAGAAAAAGGTTATGTCTTTACTTCAACAGGTGAAGATGAATATACAATAGAAGAATGTGATAGAACTGAATGTGGTACTTCTATAACTCTTTATTTAAGAGAAAATAAAGAAGAAGAAAATTACGATGAATTCTTAAAACCATATCGTATTGAAACATTAGTTAAAAAATATTCTGATTATGTTAGATATCCAATTCAAATGTATATTACTAAAACTACATATGATGAAAAAGGGGAAAATCCTAAAGAAGAAACTACTTTAACAACATTAAATTCAATGGTTCCATTATGGAAGAAACCTAAGAAAGATGTTACTAGCGAAGAATTAAATAATTTCTATAAAGAAAAATTTAATGATTTCAGTGATCCATTCACTTCAATTAATGTTAAAGTTGAAGGCAATATTTCTTACGATGCATTATTATTCATTCCTGGAGAAGTTCCTTATAACCTATATGCAAGAGATTATGAAAAAGGCTTATCTTTATATACTAAAGGTGTCTTCATCATGGATAAATGTAAAGACTTAGTTCCTGATTATCTTAGATTTGTTAAAGGCTTAGTTGATTCAAGCGATTTAAGCTTGAATATCTCTCGAGAAATTCTTCAACAAAATGCGATTTTAAAGAAGATATCTTCTAATATTGAAAATAAGATTATTAAAGAATTAAGTTCTATCAAAGATAGTGATATTGAGCGTTATTTAAAATTCTGGAATAATTACGGTACTTTTATTAAATATGGTATCTATGAATCATATGGTTCTAAAAATGAATTATTACAAGATTTACTTGTTTATAAACATGCTGGAGGAGATGATCACATCTCATTAAAAGATTATGTTTCATTAATGAAAGAAGGTCAAACTAAGATCTATTATATTTCTTCAAGTAAGAAAGACATTCCTCAAATGGAAAAATTAAAACAAAAAGGATACGATGTCTTACTTCTTGATGAAGATATTGATGAATTTACAATTCAAATCTTAGGTAAATATCAAGATAAAGAATTCGCGAATATTTCTAGTGAAAATGTCGATTTATTAAGCGAAGATGAAAAGAAAGATATTGAAAAAGTTGTTGAAGATAATAAAGACTTCATCACTGCATTAAAAGATTCATTAAATGGTAAAGTAAAAGATGTTATCGTATCTAAACGTTTAGTCGATTCACCAGTATGCTTAGTTTCCGGCGAAGGTTTATCATTTGAGATGGAAAAAGTTCTCGCTCAAAATAAAGGTAATGGAGAAGTAAAAGCGGAAAAGATTCTTGAAATTAATCCTCATCACCCAATCTTTAATTCATTAAAATCATTATATGAAACTAATAAAGATGAATTATCTAACTATGCAGATTTATTATTAGATCAAGCAATGCTTATTGAAGGTATGCCACTTCAAGACCCAGTAGGCTTCTCAAACAAGATGTGTGAATTAATGATTAAATCAACTAATAAATAAAAATTAAAAAATATCAATAAAATATTACTAATTACATTTAAGATGTAGTAAAATGATTATGTTGACAAAACAAAACAATAAATTATAGGAGGTTGTTAATTTATGTCAGTAAAAGTCGCAATTAACGGATTTGGCCGTATTGGTCGTTTAGCATTCAGACAAATGTTTGGTGCAGAAGGTTACGAAGTCGTAGCTATTAACGATTTAACTTCACCAAGTATGTTAGCTAACTTATTAAAATATGATACAGCACAAGGTGGTTATGCAGGTCATATCGGAGAAAACAAACACACAGTTTCATCTAAAGAACCAGTTTATGCTGAAGATGGTAAAACAGTTGTTACTCCAGGTTCTATCACAGTTGATGGAAAAGAAATTACAATCTATGCAATGCCAAAAGCACAAGACTTACCATGGGGTAAAATCGGTGTTGATGTAGTATTAGAATGTACTGGTTTCTACTGCTCAAAAGAAAAATCAATGGCACACATTGTTGCAGGTGCTAAAAAAGTTGTTATTTCAGCTCCAGCAGGTTCTGATTTAAAGACAATTGTCTTCGGTGTTAACGAACACACATTAACAAAAGATGACCAAGTTATCTCTGCAGCTTCATGTACAACAAACTGCTTAGCTCCAATGGCTAAAGCATTAAATGATTACGCTCCAATCCAATCAGGTATTATGAGCACAATCCACGCTTATACAGGTGACCAAATGATTCTTGATGGCCCACACAGAAAAGGCGATTTAAGAAGAGCAAGAGCTGGTGCAGCTAATATTGTTCCTAACTCAACAGGTGCTGCCAAAGCTATCGGTTTAGTTATTCCAGAATTAAATGGTAAATTAATTGGCTCCGCTCAAAGAGTTCCAGTTCCTACCGGTTCAACAACAATCTTAACTGCAGTTGTTAAAGGCACAGATGTAACAAAAGAAGGCATCAATGCTGCAATGAAAGCTGCTCAATCAGCATCATTCGGTTATAACGAAGACCAAATCGTTTCAAGTGACGTTATTGGTATGAGATTCGGTTCATTATTCGATGCAACTCAAACAATGGTTTCAAAAATCGGCGACGGTTTATTCCAAGTCCAAGTTGTTTCATGGTATGATAACGAAAATTCATATACATCACAAATGGTCAGAACAATTAAATACTTCGCAGAAAAGTGCTAATTTAATTTAAATTCAACCTTATTAGTCCTCCTTCGGGAGGACTTTTTGTTGTATATAATCATTTCTTTTATTAAAATTAATTAGGTGAAACTTATGGATAACAAGAAATTTAAAAATTTAAAAATAAAAATTAATATTGTTAATATCATTTTTATTATCGGTATTATTGTTAGTATGTTAATACTATTTATGTTAATAACTTCAATTAGAACTCATGGAGGAATAAATAATTTAAATTCTTTGATCTGTTTAGGATTATTTATTATTTCTTTAGGAGTTATTTATCTAATTAATTTCTTTTATGAACTAAACTATAAAAGAATAAATAAATTATTTTTATCTTTAGATGATGAGATTAGTTATTCATTAAGAATGAAACATAAAGAAAAATTAGATTTTAAGAATTTATTAAATATTAAAGTTTCTAAGCTATCATTAACTTCTATTATTAAAGGTAATATTTCTTCAGTAACATTTTCTCGTTTAGGAGGAACTTTAGATCTAGGTAACGGCAAAAAGAACGTTATTATTTATCTTTTTAATGATGTTACCGATAAAGAATTAATTGTTAATTCGACAAATATTGTCTTAAGAAAAAACAATTTACCTTTACTCAGAAAAGAAAAAGGATATGATATATATTCTTCAACTTATATTAGTGAAAACATCATTTTAAAAAAGAGTGAACCTTATATCCTTATTTATCATAATAACAATGTTATTGTCATTATATTAGATGAAGATAAATTTAAATTAAAGAATATTGATAGTGAAGAAACTTATCTTTCTTTTTTAGTTGATGAAAAGAAAGAAATTAAATCTTTAATTAAAAATATAAAAAAATAATAAAAAAGACAAAATATTAGTTGACAAGTTAGTTGTATCTAACTTATACTATATTTGTAAGTTAGAAATGACTAACTAAGGAGGTAACAATATGATGGAACTTATTATTCTTACTACTGTTATGACAATACTCGGTATTTCAACTTATATTAAATCACGCCTTTTTAAAATTATTAAAGGCCAATAAATTTATTACCTGTATCTTCTTTCATAATAAATAAGAAGATAGTATTTCATAACTACTCTCAAGAAAATCTTTCGTGCTTAGATCCCCAATTACAAGCACGGAAGATTTTTTTTTAATGTTAAAAAGAAATGTGTTAAAATATTTTCGGTGATAAATATGGCTAGACCTCTCGCGGATAAAATTCGTCCTACCACATTAGATGAAGTAGTTGGACAAAAACATTTAATAGGAGAAAATGCTCCTTTAAGAAAAATCATTGAATCAAAAAACATTCCTAATATGATCTTTTATGGACCAAGTGGAACAGGTAAAACAACAATCGCGAATATAATTGCGTCAATGACTAATAAAGCTTTATATAAGGTAAATGCAACTAATGCTGGTAGTCAAGATATTAAAGATGTCATTAATCAAATAGGTACATTGGACGCTCAAAATGGCATTTTATTATATTTAGATGAAATTCAATATTTCTCTAAGAAGCAACAACAATTAGTACTTGAATATATTGAAAATGGGGATATTACATTAATTGCTTCAACTACTGAGAATCCTTATTTTTATGTTTATAATGCTTTATTATCGCGAAGCAGTGTTTTTGAATTTAAACCTATTTCTTATTACGATTTAATTCCAGCAGTAAAAAGAGCGTTAAATCTTGTAAAAGAAGAATTACATTGTGAATTAGATATTGAAACTGGTTTAGAAAAACATATTGCAAGATTATCAGGAGGAGACGCAAGAAAAGCGATGAACATGGTTGAACTCCTCTTTTCTATCTGTCCTCATTATAATAATACTTATAAATTAACTTTGGGATTAGTTAATTCTATTTCTTCTTTCCAAGGTTCTAAATATGACCGTGATGGTGATGCTCATTATGATTTATTATCGTGCTTTCAAAAATCAATTAGAGGTAGTGATCCTGATGCAGGAATATTTTATTTAGCTAAATTACTTGAGGCTAATGATTTAATTTCGCCTTGTAGGAGACTTTTGGTGATCGCAAGTGAAGATATTGGTTTAGCTTATCCTCAAGCGAGCGTAATTGTTAAATCGCTCGTTGATTCAGCTTTTCAATTAGGTCTTCCAGAAGCACGTATTCCTCTTGCTGAAGCTGTTATTTTCTTATCTACTTGTCCTAAATCAAATTCAGCGATTAATGCGATTGATAAAGCGTTAGAAGACGTAAAAAATGGCTTAGGTAACGATATACCTATGCACTTAAAAGATGCACATTATGAAGGTAGTAAAGCTTTAGGACATGGGACAACTTATGTTTATCCTCACGATTATCCTTTCCATTATGTTTATCAACAGTATTTACCAACGGATATTAAAACAAAAACTTATTATGAATATGGAGATAATAAATTAGAACAACAAACAAAAGGATATTGGGATGAAATAAAAAAGAGGAAATAAAAAATATAGAATAATTCTTGTAATATAAAAGTTGATAAGATAATATAAATTTATATATTTTGATTTAAATTATTTTTTATATTATTTTCAGGGGAATTATTATATGAAAAAGATTTTTTTAATTTTTTCTTTTATTGTTACTAATATTCTTTGCAATAATAATTTTTGTGTTACATATGCACAAATTGATTCGAAACCAACAAATAAATTCTCTTATATGTACAATTATGGAGTTACAACACCTGTAAATAAAGAAACAAAGGTATATATTGATGAGTCAATGGTGGATTTTATTAAAAGTACTAATAGAGTGGTTTTTGAAGAAACAAAAACAGTTTTTTTCATACCTCAAAAAAAGTATTATTATGTCGCAAATGAATATGTAGAAAAAGTTGTTTCTGTTAGACAAATTTCAAATGATATTGATTCTTTAATATTTATGTTAAGACAATTGGAATCAGAAGCTATTAAATACGATTCCATTCATTATAAAAATATTGTTTTAGGATATATTAGATCGATCAATTTGGATTAAGATGGGGATTCATATTATGGTAAATGGGATGCAATTTCTGGGACAATATCTTTTGATTTTATTCAAAAAATTGATAATGATTACAGTCACGGACTTAGATTTTGCGATTATTTTGGCTCTTTTATAAATTATAGTAAGTACAATTCAAAGTCTCATTTAGATATGTTAACAAAATACAAAAGAATTAAGACAAATCTACACTTAATTGATAATAATGGAAACAATATTGATTTGATTCATATGTTTGCCTCAATTGATGCAATATATGATGATACAGGTAATAGTTTAACTATTGGAAGAAATAATTTACAACGAGATATAGCTTCGTGGAATGGTGATTTAGAACAAGCTTGTGAATATCTTAAATATAAAGAAATTGAAAATGAGGATATTATAGAAACAATAGATTTTTCAAAAGATATTTTAGAAAATTCCGATAGTAAATGTGGAATTGAAGATATTATCGCTGATATAGATGCGATGAATATTACAAAGTCTTATATAAATTATACCGAAAATAGTATTTCAAATTCTGTATCTGCGTATTATTCTTTGATTGATGAGAATAAGAGTTTTAGATATCAAATGTTTGTTAATAGTGTCATTCTTGATGAAGAAAATCATATCGATAGCGATTCAAAAATTGAACGATTTGAACATGAAGTATATTATGAATTTAATTTAAAGAAAGAAAATGCAATTATTGTTAATTGCGAGAATTATTTACCAACAGAACAAGTTCATAATTTAATGAAAGGTGATTCAATCTCTATTAATAATTCAAATATGCCATCTCTAGAAGTACGAGAATTTATAACAACTGGTTTTATCAACTTTGTTTTAAATAATATTAATAGTGATTAAGAGGAGGAAAAAATATGAAATGGAACAAATTTATTTTATCTTTTTTAACATTAATATCTTGTGTTTCCTGTGGAAGACCTGATACTGATTATAATCGTTTCTATTTTGAGTCTTCTATTTTTTATTTTGCTACGGGCTACCAATATAAGACATTATGGATTAAAAATTATGATGAAGAAAATAAAGATTATTTAAACTATAAAACTAATGATGATTTATTAAATTTAATTAAAGACACCTCTCTGTATACAGAAGTTACTGATATGGTGCCTGGTGAAAAACGTTCATATTATCTATTTTTTGGTAATGAAATACCTGAAACTGATAGCGGACTAGAATATAAATATTATATCTATTCTAATAATGTAATCAGTGTATATCATGATGTAAAAAAAGCAGAATTATTTTCTTACGATCACAAAGTGGCAGAAAGATTTTATACTCTTAGCGAAGATAATTACGCCAAGATAATCAATTTAATAAACGGATTGTTAGATTGTTGTAGATGCTAAAAAAATGGCGGTGAATAATATGAAGAAAATTATAAAAAATATATTATATTTATTTTTCATTTGTGGTTTTTTATTTTCTTGTAGTTGTTCAAGTGGTGGTTATTACGATAGTTCTTATGAGGATAAATTAAAAGAATTAGATTTAATAAGCTTATTTTTAAATAAAAGTAAAGATGAAATATATAAAATTCAAGTTAAAAATGAAGAATATAATGATAATGAATATTATAAAGATGCATCGCATGAAATTTTTAATTTAATGAGTAAAATGAACTTTGAATTAATTGATATTAAGGATTATCGTGGAGGTCAATATATTAATGAATTTACTATAATTTATAGAACTAATGACTGTAAATATAAATGTTATTTATATAATAAAGATGATTTATATGCAACCGCTATTAGCTACAACATCATATATAATGCATATAGTTATTCGACTACTAAATATTACAAAATCAATTTTAATGATTATCAAAATATATTGAATAAAGCTTTACTTATTACAAGTAATTGTTTTTGTGAAATATAATTTTAGTTAACAAAATAATTTATCTATAAACAATTTCTTAAATCTATGTTAAAATAGATGTATACAAGTAATTATCAAAAGGAGTAATTATGGATAAAAAAGAAAAAATCGTTGCGTTTGGTGAAATTATGTTAAGATTAACTCCACCAGATTATACAACTATTTCTCAAGCGAGAAATTATGTGGCTAATTATGGAGGAGGAGAAGCAAATGTTTTAGTTTCCTTATCTCATTTAGGACATAATACAAGCTTCTTAACTAAGCTTCCTGATAACCAATTAGGAGATGCTGCAGTTAAACATTTAAAGGGACATGGTGTAGATACTTCATATATCGCGCGTGGTTCATCAAATATCGGTATGTACTTTGTTGAAACTGGTTTTGGTGGTCGTCCTAGTAAAGTTGTTTATAATAGAAAGCATTCTTCAGTAACTAGAATTACTGAAACTGATTTAGATTATGATGCAATTTTTAAAGATGCAACATGGTTCCATCTTTCAGGAATTACTTTAGCTTTAGGTGAAAAAGTTCGTGAAGTTGCTTATAAATGCTTAGAAGCATGTAAAAAATATGGTGTAACTGTTAGCTTTGACTTTAACTATCGTTCAAAATTATGGACTATAGAAGAATCTAAACCACATTTTAAAAAAGTTATTCCTTATGTAGATATCTTATTTGGTAATTATTTTGATATTCATACTATATTAGATTATTCATTAGATGTAATTCCAGAAAATAACATCCAAAAGAAGATTGAAATATCTAAACTTTTAATGGCTAATACAAAGATTAAATATGTCTTCTCAACTGAAAGAATTGTTCATACTGCTTCAGATAATGAATTAACTTCTTATTGTGTATGTAAAGATGGATCAATTAAAACTGATGGTCCAATTAGATTTAGCGTCTATGATCGAATTGGCGGAGGGGATGCATTCGCAAGTGGAGTTATCCATGGTTTATTAAAAGATTTCGATAATCCTCAATATGCCCTTCAATTCGGTTTAGCAACTTCAATTTTAAAACATACCTTATTTGGTGATGTTTCTACTTTAGGCGTTCAAGAAGTTGAAGATTTTATTAAAACAAGAGGTAACGCCGCAGTTCAAAGATAAAAAATAGGAGAATTAAAATAATGAAACTTGACACATGTCCTTATTGCTCAAGAGGACCAAAACTTGCTGAATTTGGCTATATTGCTTATAAAACTGAAACATCAATTGTTATCGTTTTTAAAGAACAATCTCATCCTGGTAGATTAATTGTTGCTTATCGTAATGACCATATTGCAGAAATTACTGATTTAAGCGATAAGGAAAGAGATGCATTCATGAAAGATGTTTCTGATGCAGCAAAATGTATTAAAAAAGTTTATAACCCAGATCGTATTAATTACGGCGCGTATGGCGATACTTTAGGACATTTACATTATCATTTATGTCCAAAATATAAAGATGATTATGAATGGGGTGGAATTTTCTTAATGAATCCACATAAACATGATATCGATAATGATGAATGTGAAATTATCGCAGAAAAAATAAGAGCGGCATATGAAGAAGTAAAGGAAGGTAAATAAATATATGTTAAACGGATTATTATCAACATTAAAAGATTATAAAGGCTTACATGAAGGCCTAGCAGAAGTCATTGATTATTTATTATCACATGACTTAGAAGCTTTACCAGTCGGTAAAACTGTTGTAAATGAAGAAAAAGATATTACTATTACTAAATTAGTTTATTTTGGTAAAGTTGAAGGACAAGCATTCCCAGAAGAACATAGAAATCATTTAGATATGCAAATTGTTTTACATGGTAGAGAAATTGCTTATTTCGATTATTTAAAACCAGAATGTGAAGAACATATTCATACTCCATATAACGCAGAAAAAGACGTTATTAAATATGATGTTCCATTAAGACATAAAGTCATTATGGACAACGAAAACTTCACATTATTTACTCCTAGTGATGTTCATCTTCCAAGTATGAAAATTGATGATGAAGAAATTACTAAATTAGTTATTAAAGTTAGAATTTAATTATTATAGTTGTATAGATTAGCTCTCTATACAACTTTTATTTTGGTGTTTTACTAAGAAAAAAGAAGGCTTCATTAAGGCCTTCTTTTAAGACTAATTTTGAACTAATGGTTTTGTAGTAACTTTTTCTTCTTCAACTTCATTTTGAAGAACTTCTTCAATAAAGGCACTTACATCATTTGGCCAAGATTGAATTTCTTCGATGACATAACTTGTATCACCATCTTTTATCGCAGTTTCATCAGCAAGCGCCACTCCATGAGGACCACGAGGATAAAGTTTCATTTTGTGATAAACATTATTTTTCGTTAAAGCTTCTTCCATTCTTATTGTATTAGAAGGAGGAACAGATTGATCAGTCAAAGTTGTCCAAATATAAGTAGGAGGAGTAGAACTAGTTACACGTAAATCAATAGAGAAATTACGTTGTATTGTAACATCATCTTTATATTTACCTAAGAAATTATCTCTAGTTCCTTCGTGAGTTTCACTTTCTAAATTAATTACTGGATAACAAAGAATCATACCTTTTAATAGATGAGAATTAATATCAGTTCCTCCAATTCCAGCTAGATGACCTCCGGCAGAGAAACCCATAATGAATAAATCTTTAAATTTAGATGAAAGATAAATTAAAGCAGTATTAACTTCATCTTTTTGAACTGGATAAGAATATTTTGGACCTAAAGAATAATATAGAATCGCTGTATTATAACCTAAAGAAATAAATTTGTTTGATACTGGTGTTCCTTCTCGAGGAGATAAGTGAGAATATCCTCCACCAGGAATAATTAAGATACATGGCTTATTTTCATAGAGGTTATTAATTTCTAAATAAGCATTTTTACATGATGATTTTTGATCTTTTAAATAGATTTTTTCTTTCTTTCTCACTAAGATGCCGTTAATTTCATGCATCTCTGGTTCTTCATCACTAAAGTGCATTCCTTTATAACCTTTAATTTTAGTTTTAATAAAGAAGATTGATAACATAATTAAAGAAAGAATTGCGATAGAGATATTTGATATACCCATTGAAATACCCGCGGATTCGCTACCTAAATCTGTGAATGTTTGTAAAAACCATAATGTACCAATACGTGTAGCAATTCTTAATAAGTTATTAATTGTTGCAAGGAATGTTTGACCATATCCGTATAAGAAACCTAAGACGGCAGAAACTATCGCAAGAGCAGGAATTGATAAACAATCATAATAGAAGATATTTTTAATCATTTCTTGATATTCAACAATTTGAGAAGCGTAATCTGGATCAGTATTTGCGAATAAACCAACAATTTGATCTAAGAAGAATACTCTAACAATTAAGAAACCAATTAAGGCCCAAGAGAATAACATTACGCAGCTGATGAAGAATGTTTTTAAACATCTTTTCATATTGCCGTTACCTAGATTTTGAGAAACGATACTTGATTCAGAATCTTCAAATGCTGTGCCAGGATTAGTTACAAGTCCTGAGATATTATTTGAAACACCTAAAGCACCGACAGTTAAAGAACCATATACTTTACACATTGCATTAACGCCTACTTTACCTAAGGAAATAACGAATTTACCTAAGAATAGAGGAATTGACATAACTAAGATTTTTTTAACATAATCCCATTTTAAAGATAAAGCTTTAAATTCAATTCTAAAGACGTTAGATTTTCTAAAGAGGAAATAACATCCTAGAACGGTCATAAATAATTGAGAAACAATACTAGCGATTTCAATATAAGTCATATCGTTAACTTTTAAGGCATAAACTAAGATAGCATTTAATGAAATCTTTATTGCCATCATGATTAAGTTACCAATAAGAATTATTCGTGTATTACCTTTAGATTTTTCTAAAGCGATGAAGATAGAGTTAACTGCGATAAGAACTTGTTCAACTAATTGTAATCTAAAATAATTACTTGATACTGCGATAATATCTTCGTTACATCCGCATATTTGCATAATTGGTATTGCAAGAGGAAGCATAACACCTAAGATTAAAGCGATAATAATTAAGTTCATCGTAAACATGACATTCGCGCTTTTTTTAGCTTCATTTATTTCTCCTGCTCCATAATGACGAGAAACAATAATCGCTCCTCCGGCAGCTAAACCAGAAGCTAAGGAAGAAATTAAGTTCTTAACTTGGGCTAATGTGGCCCCAGCTGAAGAAGCAACTGGACTAACATAAGCAAGCATAATCGCGTCTAATAACGAATAGACTGAGTTAATAAAATTATATAAAAATAATGGCGCGGTAATAGAGAATACAACAGCCCATAAGGATGAAGTTAAAATTTTTCTTCTTTGTTTTTCATCAACTTTTTTTGCCATATATTATTTATTACCTCCAAAAACACGATTTAATTCTAAATCTTATTAAATAAGATAATCAAGAAAATAAATTAAAGTTTAGATTTAAAAATATGTTTGTGCAGTCCGCACAATGCATTTGATTTTATATTATTATATAATATTTTCGCAAAGGAGTTTTAATAATGGCACATTTAAAAATGACTAACCTAAATAAAATCTATGACAACGGCTTCCACGCAGTCCACGATTTTAATTTAGAAATCCAAGATAATGAATTCATTATCATGGTCGGACCTTCCGGATGTGGAAAGTCAACAACCTTACGTATGATCGCAGGCCTAGAAACAATTTCTGGTGGTACTTTTGAAATTAATGATAAAGTAGTTAATGCCTTAAAACCAAATGAACGTGGTATTTCAATGGTTTTCCAAAGCTACGCTCTTTATCCAACAATGTCAGTTTATGATAACTTAGCGTTCGGGTTAAGAATTGCTGGTTTTGATGAAGATGAAATTGAAGTAAGAGTTAAAGAAGTATCAGAAATCTTAGGTATCCAAACTTACTTAGCAAGAAAACCAAAGGCACTTTCTGGTGGACAACAACAAAGAGTTGCTTTAGGTAGAGCTTTAATTAGACATGCTGATGTTTTCTTAATGGATGAACCTTTATCTAACCTTGATGCTATTCAAAGAGTTAACATGCGTTCTGAAATTAGAAGAATTCATAAAAGAGTTGGTGCAACTACAATCTATGTTACTCATGACCAAATCGAAGCTATGACAATGGCTGATCGTATCGTAGTTATGAAAGATGGTTATATCCAACAAATCGGTACACCACATGATCTATATTTCAAACCACAAAACCTCTTCGTTGCAGGATTTATTGGTGATCCTCAAATGAACTTTATTACTGGTAAAGTAAAAGGAAACAAATTTACTGCTGAAGATGGCACAGTATTCGATTTAAAGAACTACAATCCAAAAATTTTAGCAAATGCTGAAAAATTAGATAAAGTAGTTATGGGCTTTAGACCAGAATGTTGTAATGTTGAACCTACAAAAGACACACCAGATATTATGGAAGAAAAGATGGTTGTCGAAGTCAGTGAAATGTTAGGTGATACAATGAACATTTATGGCTATATCGGAACTAATAGCGTTGTAGTAAGAACTACACCATTTACAAAATATGAAGTCAATAAAGAATTCTATTTTGATGTAAGACACGAACATATTCTTTTCTTTGATAAAGAAACAGAAAATATTATTAACGAAGATTAATTTTTTAGATTAGAGGAGTAAAAAATAAAATGGAAAATTTATCTAGCAAAGTAGTCGCTAAAAAGACTGCACCTATTAAAGTAATGCAATTCGGAGAAGGTAACTTCTTAAGAGCATTCGTTGATTGGATTATTCAAAAAATGAATGATTCAGGAACATATAATGGACACGTTGTCGTTGTTCAACCACTTGAATTTGGTAGAGTTAAAGAATTAGCTGACCAAGATGGTTTATATACTTTATATTTACAAGGTATTGATAAAGGTCAAACAGTTAGAACACATCAAGTTATCGATGTTTTAGATGATTTCATTGATCCATACAAAGATTATCAAAAATTAATTGATTATGCTTGCAATGAAACATTAGAAGTTGTCATTTCAAATACTACTGAAGCTGGTATCACACTTGATACAACTGATGTTGACTTTGAAAAAACACCTCGTACATTCCCAGGTAAAGTCACAGCTATGCTAAAAGCTCGTTATGATCACTTTAAAGGCGATGCAACTAAAGGTTTAAGCTTCATCTGCTGCGAATTAATTGATAATAACGGTGATGAATTAAGAAAATGCGTCTTAGCTTTAGCGCGTACTAAAGGTTATGATGATGCATTCATTTCTTGGGTTGAAACAGCTTGCCACTTCACTTCAACACTTGTTGATAGAATTGTTCCAGGTTATCCAAGAGACGAAATTAAAGAAATTACAGAAGAATTAGGTTACATCGATAACAACATTGTTAAAGGTGAAATCTTCCACTTATGGGTTTTAGCGAAAGAACCACATATCGAAAAGATTTTCCCATGTGACAAAGCTGGTTTAAATGTTATTTATGCTGAATCAATTAAACCATACAAACAAAGAAAAGTTAAAATCTTAAATGGTTGCCATACATGTATGGTTCCAGTCTCATATTTATATGGTATTGATACTGTTAAAGAATCAATCGAAGATAAATATGTTGGTAAATTCGCAAACGAATTCGTCTTTGATGAAGTAGTTCCAACAATTGATTTACCACACGAAGATATGGTTAATTTCGCAAACTCAGTTTTCGAAAGATATTTAAACCCATTCGTAAGACACGAATTAATGTCTATTGCTTTAAACTCAATTTCTAAATATAGAGCTAGAGTTCTTCCAACAGTTAAAGATTATTTAAGAATCAATGGAAAACTTCCAACTCATGCAATGTTCTCACTTGCAGCATTAATTACATTCTATGCTGGTAAACGTGGTGAAGAAACTATTGCTTTAAAAGATGATCCAGCATACTTAGAATACTTCAAAGCATTATTTGCAAAAGGATTAAGCGCAGAAGAATTAGTTTCTGATGTATTAAGCCAAGAAGCTATGTGGGGCGAAGATTTAAATAAAGTCGCAGATATGACTGCAGTTGTAACAGCTTATTATAAAGACATTGCTACATTAGGCATGAAAGAAGCATTAGTTAAATTCTTAGGAGAATAAAATGGCAAATTTTTTAAAGATTAATTCTACCGATAACGTCGCAGTTGCTTTAAAAGATTTAAAAAAAGGTGAAGTAGCAGGAGATGTCACATTATTAGATGACATCACTTGCGCTCACAAGTTTGCTTTAGTCGATATTAAGAAAGGTGAAAACCTTATTAAATATGGTTATCCTATTGGACATGCGACTAGAGATATTAAAAAAGGTGAACACGTTCATTCACATAATATTGAAACAAATTTAAGTGGTGAACTCGAATATACTTATACACCTGAATTTTCTACTCCAGAAGCAAAAAAAGAAGATGTTAAGGTAAGACTATTTAAACGTAAATTCAATCGTTATGGTATTAGAAACTCTTTATTTATTGTTCCTTTAGTTGGCTGTGTTAACTCACAAGCTGAAGCAATTAAAAAAGAAGTTCTTTCTCAAATTGATGAATCTAAGATTGATGGCGTTATCGTTTGTAAACACCCTTATGGCTGTTCACAAATTGGTGATGATCACCAAAACACTGTTTCTTTATTACATTCAATTTGTTTACATCCAAATGCAGGTGGCGTTTTAGTTCTTGCATTAGGTTGTGAAAATAACCAATTACAAGCATTCAAAGAAACATTAAAAGATTATGATCCTGACAGAGTCGTATTCTTAAGAAGCCAAGATGTCGATGATGAAGTCGAAGTTGGTACAAAAATGTGCTTAGAATTATATGAAAAAATGGTTAAAGACCAAAGAGTTGAAATGCCATTAAGTGCCGTTACAATCGGTTTGAAATGCGGTGGATCTGATGGTTTCTCTGGCATTACTGCAAACCCATTAGTTGGTATGATGTCTGACTACATGGTCGTTAACGGAGGAAGTACAATTCTTAGTGAAGTTCCAGAAATGTTTGGTGCTGAACAAGTCTTAATGAAGAGAGCAAAAGATGAAGAAACTTTCGATAAGATTGTTCACTTAATCAATGGCTTTAAAGCATATTATACTGCACATCATCAAGTATGTTATGAAAACCCATCTCCAGGAAATAAAGCTGGAGGAATTACAACTCTTGAAGATAAATCTTTAGGTTGTGTTCAAAAATCAGGCTTAACAAAAGTACAAGATGTCTTATATGTCGGACAAATTGTTTCTCAAGTTGGCTTAAATTTATTAAATGGTCCAGGTAACGATATGGTTGCTTGTACAAATATTGCTTCTGCTGGTGCTCAATTAATTTTATTCACTACTGGTAGAGGTACACCATTTGGCACATTTGTCCCAACAGTTAAAATTGCAACTAACTCCGCTTTAGCAAGTAAGAAAGCTAACTGGATTGATTTCAATGCAGGCCAAATTGTTGATGGTAAATCAAAAGAAGAAGTCTTTGAACAATTCAAGAATTATCTTATCGGCGTTATTAATGGCGAAATTAAGACAAAGAATGAAATTAATGAATTTCAAGAAATTGCAATTTTCAAAGACGGAGTAACTTTATAATATGAAAATTGGTATTCGTCTCCACGATGTAGGAAAAGGCTTAGTTCCTGATGTATTAGACAAAGCAAAAGAATTAGGTTTTAATGAAATACAATTAGTTTTTAAGAAAGCTTTTGTTGATGAGAATAATAATCCTATCATCTTTAATGAAGAGACATTAAAACCAGTTCATGAAGAATTAGTTAAACGCGGCATTAACGTTGCAATGTTAGGCGCTTACTTTAACCCAGTTCATTCTAATAAAGATTTAGTTAAAAAAAATAAAGAATATTTTATTGATCACTTACGTTTAGCTTCAGAAATGGACGCCGAATACGTAGGAACTGAAACAGGTTCATATAACGATGATAAATGGACATATAATCCAAAAAATCAAACGGAAGAGGGGTATTTAGATACGATGAAAATCTTCCATGAATTAAAGGATTATGCAGAAAAATATCATACTACAATTCTTATGGAACCTGCTTATGGACACGTCATTTATTCAGTTGATCAACTTTCACGTGCGGTTAAAGAATTAAATTCTCCTTACGTAAAAGAAACTATTGATATTTATAATTTACTCTATATTGGTAATTATCAAGATTACAAAGAAATATTTCTTCATGCACTTGAAACATTTAAAGAAGATATTAAAATCTTCCATTTAAAAGATTTCTATGTCGAAGAAGAAAAACTAGTTCAATGTGGACTAGGTAAAGGAATAATAGATTTTGAATTTATTATCTCCAACATAAAAAAATATGCACCTAATGCAACTTTAATTTTTGAAGGCGTAACAGGTGAAGATATTGTTCCTAGTTTGGAACTAATTAAAAATTTAAATAAATAATGGAAACTGTTGAATCATTTTGACGGTTCAACAGTTTTTCCTTAATTACTATATTATCGAATAATTGATAGACATATTCACAACTTGAAAATAAAGTAAACTTTTACTTATATCGAGTTTTTTCGACAAAAGTGTATTGTTTTTTAAACTATAAAAAATCGCTTACAAATTCAATATTTATCTTTATAGATAATTGTAGTAAAATAATATTGATGTTATAGGTTAATTTTAAATTAATTTTTATATATCAAAGAGAGGTATTTATGGCAGATATTAAAAAGAGTTTTTTATCAGTAGATGGTAATACTGCGACAGCTTTAGCAAGCTATAACTTCACTGAAGTTGCAAGTATCTATCCAATTACTCCATCATCAACAATGGCAGAACTTGTTGAACAATACGCTTCCGAAGGTAAATTAAATGCTTTCGGCTCAACTGTTAAAGTTGTTGAAATGCAATCTGAAGCTGGTGCTTCTGGTACAGTTCACGGGGCTCTTCAAGGTGGAGCTTTAGCTTCAACATATACAGCTTCACAAGGCTTATTATTAATGATTCCAAACATTTATAAATGGGTCGGTGAATGCTTACCAGCAGTCCTACATGTTTCTGCAAGAAGCTTAGCGACTAGATCATTATCTATCTTTGGTGATCACCAAGATATTTATGCAGTAAGACAAACAGGTGCGACAATGATCTGTGCTCATTCAGTTCAAGAATGTGCAGATTTAGCTAACGTTGCTCACTTAGTCGCGATTGAATCAAGAGTTCCAGTTATTCATTTCTTCGATGGTTTCAGAACTTCACACGAAATTCAAAATGTCGAATTTGTCGATGCAGAACATTGGAACAAATTAATCAATTGGGAAGCACTTGAAGAATTTAAGAAAGGTGCATTAAACCCACATACTCACCCAGTCACAAGAGGCGGCGCGGAAAATGATGATGTTTATTTCCAAACTAGAGAAGCTCAAAATCTCCATTTTAATAAAGTAGTTGATGTCGCTTGCAAATATTTTGCAGAAGCAACAAAACTTACAGGTAGAGAATACGCACCATTTACTTATTATGGGGCGAAAGATGCAGATAGAGTCATCATCGCAATGGGCTCTGTTACAGAATGCACAAAAGAAGTTGTTGATACATTAAACGCAAACGGAGAAAAAGTTGGCTTAGTTAAAGTTCACTTATATAGACCATTCTCTGCAAAACATTTAGTTGATGTTATCCCAACAACAGTTAAGAAAGTCGCAGTCTTAGATAGAACAAAAGAAATGGGTGCAACTGGCGAGCCATTATACTTAGATGTTGTCGCTTCATTTGAACAAACAGGTAGACACTTCGATTTAGTTTTAGGTGGTAGATATGGTCTTTCAAGTAAAGATACTCAACCAAAACACGTCAAAGCAGTTTACGATTTCTTAAATGCTGAAAAGACATGGAATGGCTTTACAATCGGTATTGTTGATGATTTAACTCATTTATCATTACCAGTTGATGAAAAATTCCATACTCATAATTCATATACATCATGCTTATTCTATGGTTTAGGTAGTGATGGTACAGTTTCTGCAAATAAATCATCTATTAAGATTATTGGTGATGCAACTCACCAATATGCTCAAGCATATTTTGCATATGACTCAAGAAAAGCTGGCGGCGTTACTAGATCTCACTTAAGATTTGGTAAAGAACCAATTAGATCTACATATTATGTTGAACATGCAGACTTCCTTTCATGTTCATTAGATTCATATATCTATAAATTTGATATGATCAAATGTTTAAAAGAAGGTGGTACTTTCTTATTAAATACTACTTTAGATAAAGAAACATTAATCAAATCAATGCCTAATAGAATGAAACATCAACTCGCTGAAAAGAAAGCAAAATTCTATATTATCGATGCAGTTTCATTAGCAAGTAAAATCGGCTTAGGTAGAAGAACTAATACAATTTTACAATCTGCATTCTTCTATTTAAATCAACAAATCATGCCATATGCTGAAGCTCAAGATTGGATGAAAAAGTTCGCAAAGAAATCATACGCTAAAAAAGGTGATGATATCGTTAAGATGAACTGGGATGCAATTGATGCAGGTGCTGAAGGACTTGAAGAAGTTGCTGTTGATCCAAAATGGATTGAATTACCATATAACAAAGTATATGAACAATCAGGTGACGACTACATGGATAATTATGTCAATGTTATCGGTCAACTTGATGGATATGATTTACCAACAAGTAAATTCACAGAATATGAATTACTCACTGGTACAATGAGAAATGACGTTACATTCAATGAAAAACGTTCAATTGCTGATAGAGTTCCAGTATGGAATAAAGATGCATGTATCCAATGTGGACAATGTGCATTCGTCTGTCCACATGCAACAATTAGACCTTTCTTACTTGATGAAAAAGAAGTTGCTGGCTTACCAGAAGTTGCAAAAGGTGATTTAATTGATGCAGTAGGACCAACTGTTAAAGGATTAAAATATCGTATCCAAGTTTCACCAAGAAACTGCGTAGGATGTTCAATCTGTGTTAACGAATGTCCAGGTAAACGTGTTAAAGATGAAGCAACTGGCGAATTTGTCCAAGTTAAAGCATTAAAGATGGTCGATGCTAAATCTCAATATGCTCAAGAAGATGCAGCAGACTACTTATATAAACACGTTGAATATAAAGCTGATAAGTTCCCTGTAACAACAGTTAAAGGTGCTTCATTATTATATCCATATATGGAAGTTTCAGGAGCTTGTGCAGGATGTGGAGAAACTCCATATTATAGACTTGCTTCTCAATTATTCGGTAAAGATATGTTAATCGCTAATGCGACAGGTTGTTCTTCAATTTATTCAGGTTCAACTCCATTAACTCCATTCTGTACTGATAAGAACGGTGAAGGTATCGCTTGGGGTAACTCATTATTCGAAGATAACGCTGAATACGGCTTCGGTATGAGAGTTGCAACAAATTACAAACTTGCAGATATCATTCGTTTAATGACAAAAGCTATTGATGAAGGTGTTGTCGAAGGTGATGAAAAAGCATTATTCGAAGACTATATCGCTCACATCAAAGATAGAGAACATGTAAGAAGCATTTTACCTCAATTAAAAGAAGTAATTGCTAAACACGATTTAGTTGAATTAAAACGTCTTGAAAGAGACTTACTCGATAAATCAGTATGGGTCGTCGGTGGCGATGGCTGGGCATACGATATTGGTTACGGCGGACTTGATCACGTCCTCGCAAACGAAGAAGATGTTAACGTCTTAGTACTTGATACAGAAGTTTATTCTAATACTGGTGGTCAATCATCAAAATCTTCTCAAACAGGTTCTATCGCTAAATTCACAGCTTCAGGTAAGAAAACTGCAAAGAAGTTCTTAGCGTTAATGATGATGACTTATGGTAATGTCTATGTTGCTCAAATTGCAATGGGCGCAAATAAGATGCAAGCAATTAAAGCAATGAAAGAAGCAGAATCATATGATGGTCCTTCAATTATCATTTGCTATGCACCATGTGCTAACCACGGTATTAAAGGTGGCTTAGGTAATGCACAAATGACAGAAAAGAAAGCTGTTGAATGTGGTTACTTCCCAATCTTTAGATATGATCCACGTAAAGGTGATGACGCATTACAAATCGACTGCGCAGAACCAGACTTCAGCAAATTCAGAGATTTCGTTATGTGTGAAACAAGATATTCACAACTTCCAAAGGTTAACCCAGAACATTGTGAAGAATTATTAACAAAATCTGAAAAATGCGCTCGCGATAGATGGAACAAATTACAAATGTTCTTAAAAAAATAATTAGATAATATATTATATAAATAATTATTACTAATAAATATTAACTAATATAACCAGGTATTTTTGATCGGATACCTGGTTTTTTATGGAAATATTTGAATGATTAAGGATTTCTTTTTGAATATATAATGAAATAATCTATTGTTGCAGTATGTCTTAAAGGTCTAATGAATGAATAAATAGAAATTAATTGACTTAAGACATACTAAGTGATTAATTGTTAATAATTCTTTTATTTTTGTTACATTAAAAGAGCAAAAGTATAATAATTTAATCAAAAATTACAAAATTAATAAAAATGTTAACAAAATGTATTGACAACGTGAATTAAAGTGTTATTATATAGTTGTAAGAGTTACAAAAGACAAATAAATGTCACTCTTCAAGGAGGTCCTAATATGGCTACAACAAAATTCTTAACATCTAGTTTATTAGCTTTATGTGCGACATTCGGTGTTGCAATGAACGCTAATAAAACAAATAATGCAACAACAAAAACAAATGCTGAAGCATTAACTATTACTAAAGAAGCATCATTAAAGAAAAATAATGTCGGTAATGAAATTGAGGATGCTACAAAATATATTATTGATAAGATTATTACTGATGGACCATCTTTAATTACAGGTGCAGTAACAACATATGCAAAAAATATGGTTATTAATATCTTAAAAGACTATGGTATCGACTTTAGAGATGCAAGTATTAAATATCTTGAAAGAATTGAAAACTCTTTAGAAGAAATTAAAGAAAAATTAAATGCTATTGAGAAAAAACAAGATATCTATCAAGCTCAATCTATCTTAAATAATGGTTTATATAAAATGTTCACAGAGATCAACTTTACAATTAAAGATAAAGTTTATGGATCTTTATGGGATCTTGCAACTCTTGAATTAGAAGACAAATTAAGTGAAGAAGAACTTGAAGCAAGAAGATATGAAGTTTATAAAGCACTTTTAAAAGATTATTCATTACAAGCAAATACTCTTGGCTTAGAAAATACATTGGTTGGATATGCTTCTACTGTTGCAGATGCCATTTTAAGACCAAACCAAGCTGATCCAAGTAAAGATATCTTCTATTATTACGATTTAACTTTAGGCCAAAATGATAAATGGGTCGGTCAACAAATTAAGAATAGAAGAGCTTACATTGCTTATTGTACGAATATGTTACTTGCTACAGTTAATCTAGCAGAATTTGATATGCATTATCGTTATGAAGAAAAACCTGCAGCAAGAGCGACATATGATAGAGAATTACAAACAATGGCTGATTATGTAAATGCAGTCGGAACTAAATTCCAAACAGAATTAAAAAGATTAGATGAATTAGAAAAGAAGATGAAAGATGATCATATTACATCATATCTTCCTACTAATACCGAATATTCTACAAGAATGGCTACATTAACATATAATCTTAATGATAAAGAAGGAGATCAAAGTAGACAAAGCCTTTTAAGAGCGAATAAATTAGGTTCTTCTTACCGTGATAGCGGTATGGCATATCATCCAGATCAAAATCTTATTAATAATGTCGTAAACGATTATAAAGCTTATGTTGGTACATATCATTTAGAAGATTATTCAATTAATAAATATTTAAAAGATGCAGGATTCTATGCAAATAACGAAGATTTATTCGATAGCGCAGCTGGTATCTTCTATGGAGATTTAAAAGTAAATAGAATGGGTTTATTCTATCATGATACAGAATTAACATCTGCTTACTACAATAAAGAAGGTAACTATGTTTCTACTCCTATCTATAAAGTAAATTGCTATCATAACTGGCTTGGTGCAGTTACTAGATCTGAATTAGTAGAAAAGAATTTTGATTATTACCTTTGCTTTATAAGAAGTGATCAAACTCGTTTAGTTGGTAATTTCCAAGCTTCATATTTCGATAGATTAACAACTGATATTAGTAGAAGCTTATTCTATACAGATGATATATGGCGTTATGTAGAATATAGTGATTTCTTTGTACAAGATTGTTGGTAGAAAAAAAGAGGATCAAGAAACATTTATGTTTCGATCCTCTTTTAAATTGGAAATGATAAAAATAAAAAAGCCCATCTTACGATGGGTGTGAAGACGCATTACCTAAGGGATTGTTCAAACTTCATGAAAGCATGCATAAAGGTTATTGAGATATATTGAAGTTTGAAAGATAACACATCTTTTACGATTATAACTATAAAGGAAATTACTTAAATAAAACTTAAAAAAATTTAAATTATAAAAATTTTTTAAAAAAATAAAACCCATCTTGCGATGGGTTAAGATGTAATACCTAAGGGATTGTTTAGAACTTATGAAAGCATGCATAAAGGTTATTTTGAGATATATTAAGTTCTAAAAGATATCACATCTTATGACATTATAATAAAGATAAAAACTTAAGTGTAACTTAAAAATTAAAATTATTTTAAATTTATGATAAATTTAATTTCTTTACCATCTTTTGATTCACAAGAGATTGTTCCTTTATGTAAGGAAACAATTGCTTGAGCGATACTTAAACCAATACCTGATCCTCCTAATGAGGAGTTTCTACTTGAATCTAAACGATAAAATCTTTCAAATAAGATATTGAGATTACCTTGAGGTACTCCATTAGTTTGGTTAATAAAAGTAATTTCTAATCGATTCTTTTCATTGTCTTTTAAAGATATTTCTACTTCCGAATTATCTAAAGCATATTTATTAATGTTATCTAATAAGATAATGAAGAGAGATTTTATTTTTGCCATATCTCCGTTATAAGTTACATTACCGTTAATTGATGTTTTAACGCTGATATTACGAACTTTTAAAGGTAATTCATATTCTTTTATTGAATCTAATAAAACTTCGCTTATAGAGAAATCTAATCGAGATATCGTTGTTCCTTCTTCATCAAGTCTAGATAAGAAGACAAGTTCATTAGTTAAATCAGTAAGCTTACTAACTTGATGCTTAATATCTTCGGTCCATTCTGTTTTTCCAGAAGTCATTTCAATAACATCAGTAGTTGTGGAAATAATTGTTAAAGGAGTCTTTAATTCGTGATTCGCGTTAGTAATAAATTGTTTCTGTCTAGTATAAGATTCTTCAACTGGTTTAAAGACAATACTTGAAAAGAAGACAATTAAGATAAATACGCTTATTAAACCAACGATAGAATAAATTAAACTAGAGATTAATAAAGTACTTGAGCCTTGTAATAGTCTTTGGCAATCTAAGAAGATAACCATGGTGTGATCGTTATCATATTTATGAACTGCATAACGATAATTATTTAAAAAGCCATGATCTGTGGAACTATTTTTAACATTTTTCGCATAATCTAACGCGGTTGATCTTTTAATATAAGTAGTTCTTTGTAAATCGACTTTAATGACGTTTTCATCTTGGTCATATTTAACATAGAAAAATCTTGATTCAAAAGGAACATCTTTATAGAATTCATCTTTTTCAGTCGCGGAAGCTCCTTCATCAGGGAAAGTACAATTAGTCGCGATTAACATATCTAATGTTTTATCTGATTCAGAAATAATTGATGTATAATTTGAGATATTTAAGATTAATACGATAATGATAATGACTAAACTCATTGATAACATTGAGATTAAAATGAATTTTCTTTTTAAAGACTTAATCATTTTTTACCTCCAAGGAGTATCCAATATTACGATTAGCTTTTATACCTACTTTAGAAGAGATTGATGTGAGTTTCTTTCTTAAATAGGAGATATAAGTCCATATGACATTAGTATCGGCGTTAGAATCAAAACCCCAAATCTTATCCATAATTTTATCCATTGGAATCATTTGACCTTTGTTTAACATCAATAATTCAATGATTTGATATTCCTTGTTAGTTAATAATACTTTGCTTCCATTACATTCTAATTCAAATGTAGAACGATTAAGCGTTAAGTCACCAAATGTTAAGTTATTATTATTAATTTCACCTTTTCTTCTTGTGACTGATCTAATACGTGCAAGTAATTCTTCAACATTGAAAGGCTTAGTTAAATAATCATCCGCGCCGTTATCTAAACCAATAATTTTATCTTGAATATCTGATTTCGCGGTTAACATGATGATTGGCGTATTTATTTTATTTTTTCTAATGCCTTTTAATACCGAGATACCATCAAGCTTTGGCATCATGATATCTAAGATAATAAGATCATAAATATTATCACTTAAGACATAATCTAATGCATCTTGTCCATTATATACTGCATCAACTGAATAATTGTTGTGTTTTAATATTGTAACTAATGCATTGGAAAGTGACTTTTCATCTTCTGCGAGTAATATACGCATATTCTCACCTCCAGTAATTATTTAATATATTAAACAAAATTTAACATAAATAAAACTTAAAGAAAGTATAAAAAGCATTTTTTAGTACAAATAGTTATATTTCACTAACTAGTTTTACGTTAAAAGCGTATAATTACAAGATAAAGAAAGGAATACTATAATTAAAAATACTTATTATTTTTATAGTATATAGGTGAATATATGATATCAAAAACTTTAGCGAAAGATGTCTTAAATGAGTGTCTATCTACCGGGGGAGACTTCGCAGAAATCTTCCTTGAAGATACTATTCAAGAAAATATTTCTCTCGATAACGGCGTTTGTGAACAAGCGACTACAAGTTATGTTTACGGAGCAGGTATAAGAATTTTAAAAGGCTTACAAAGCGTTTATGGCTATACTAATGATTTAAGTAAGAAATCGCTTATTAATTTAGCTTCGTCTTTATCAAAATCTTTTGAAGGAGAAAGAATTAAAGAAGTAACAGAAATTAATTCTGTTAAAGTAGGTCATAAACATGGACCTAAGATTCCTTATGAAACAGTTTCAAAAGAAGATAAGATTGCTTACTTAATGAGAAGTTATAAGGCAGCAAAAGGATATGATGAAAAAATTGTCCGTGTTATTAATTCATTTTCGTCAACTAATCAAAAAGTTTATATCTTTAATTCAGAAGGTAAATTCATTAAAGATAATAGAATTAGAGGAAGAGTTTATGTTACTGCCATCGCTTCAAACGGTACTTCAATTGAATCAAGTGGAGTAGGTCCAGGCGCGAGTAAAGGATTTGAATTTTTCTTAGATGAAGTTAATATTGAAGAAGTTTCGCTAGACGCGGCACGAGTTGCAGTACAACTTCTCGACGCGAAAGAATGCCCAAGTGGTAAGATGCCAGTTATTATCGGTAATGGATTTGGAGGAGTAATTTTTCATGAAGCATGTGGCCATTCTTTAGAAGCAAGCTCAGTAAGTAAAAACTTATCAGTTATGTCAGGTAAACTTGGTACTCAAATTGCTTCACCTATCGTTAACGCGGTTGATGATGGAACTATCTCAGGTGCATGGGGATCAGAAAACGTTGATGATGAAGGACATAAAACTCATCGCAATGTCTTAATTAAAGATGGTATCTTAACTTCTTATTTAGTTGATTCATTTAATGGTAGAAGAATGTCTACACCAGAAAACGGCGCTTCTAGAAGAGAATCTTATAAATATGAACCAACTTCAAGAATGTCAAATACCTTTATTCTTCCAGGAAAATCTACTCCTGAAGAAATTATTAAAGCAACTAAGTTTGGTTTATATGCAAAATCGATGGGTGGAGGAAGCGTTAATCCTGCGACTGGTGAATTTAATTTCGCGGTTAATGAAGCCTATATTATTGAAGATGGTAAGATTTCTTATCCAGTAAAAGGGGCTACTTTAATTGGTCAAGGTAAAGAAATTTTATTAAAAATTGATATGGTCGGTAATGACTTATTACGTGCCCAAGGTATGTGTGGCGCGGCATCTGGTTCTATTCCAACTGATGTTGGTCAACCAACGTTAAGAGTATCAGAAATTACTGTTGGAGGAAGAGGGGAGAAGATTAACTAATATGAAATACGATGTTTATTTTAAAAAAGCTAAAGAACAAGGTATTGACGAATTAGAACTTTTAGTTAGTACTGAATCAAAATTATCGATCGGTGTTTTTAGAGGTGAAATTGAATCTTTATCTTCTTCAACTACTAAATCTTTACAAGGTAGAGGAAAAGTAGGAGAAAAAGTTGGCTATGTTAATTCAGAAAATTTTTCTATCGCGAATATCGATTCATTTATCGCTCAATTAAAAGAAAATGCGAAAATTAATGAATCAAAAGAAGAATGTATCATCTTTAAAGGAAGTGAAAAATATACAAAAAAGAAAGTATATTCAAAGGTATTAAGTGAAACTCCTTTAGAAAATAAAATTTCTTTATTAAAAGATATTGAAGCGCGTATTAAAGCGAAAGATTCGCGTATTGTCGATGTAGAAATATCTTATGAAGAGCAAGATAATGAAACTATATTAATGAATTCTTATGATTTAAATTTAAAATCTAGATCTAATTTTTGTTTAATTTATGCGAATGTCATTGCTTCAACAGGTGAACAAACTAAGACCGGGGGAGACTTTGTTGTTGGACAAGATATTCATTCTTTTGATATCGATAAATTTATTGATGATGTCACTAAAGATGCATTAGATCAATTAGGTGGCGAACCTTGTGAATCAAAGAAATATAAAGCAGTTCTTTCGGCCGAAGTTATGATGAATCTTACTAATTTCTTTATTAGAAGTGCTTCTAGTGAACAAGTGCAAAAGAATACTTCTTTATTAAAGGGTAAACTTCATGAACGTGTCGCTTCTAGAAAGCTAACTATTGAAGAAAGACCATTAGATAAAACTATTTTCTATCGTTATTTTGATGATGAAGGAGTCGCGACTTCTAATAAGAAAATTGTCGATAAAGGTATCTTAAATACTTATTTGTATAATCTAGCCACCGCGAAAAAAGACGGCGTAGTTAGCACAGGAAATGGATACCGTGGACAAGGTAAAGTCGGCGTTAGTTCAGCTGGATTAAGTATTAGACCAGGTAAAAAGACTTTAGAAGAATTATTTGAAAGTGTTCATGATGGTATTTATATTACTTCCGTTACTGGTCTTCATGCTGGCATGAACGCATCAAGTGGAAACTTCTCTTTACAAGCTGAAGGCTACTTAATTAAAGACGGTAAACGCTCAACACCAGTTTGCTTAATTACAGTTGCTGGAAACCTCTTTAAATTATTTAATGATATCGTCGAAGTTGGCTCAGAAACTAAATTAACTTTCTCAGGATATTCAACTCCAGTTATGATTAAAGAAATCGCTGTATCGGGCAAATAATTACTATAAAATCGATTTTTAAAAGGACTTAGGAAAAATAAACTAAGTTCTTTTTTTATTCTAAAAGAAAATGTAAGCGTTAACATTGATTAATTTTACCTAAATGTTAAACTTTTAATAGGTGGATTATCAAAATGATAGGCTACCTATCAAAAATGAAAGGAGGTACTTATGACTTCTAAATTAAAAGAGGCACAAAATAATTTTATCTTATTAGAAGCGACAAAGTTATTCTTAAGTAAGCCCATATCAAGTGTAACTATGAGTGATATTGCTTCTTATATTGGAATTGGAGAAGCAACTTTATATCGTTATTTTGGTAAGAAACAAAACTTAGTTATTAAAGTGGCAGAAAGATTATCAAAAGATCTATTAGAAAAATATTTTTCATTTAATGAAGATTCTTCAGGATACGAAAACATTAAAGAATTCTATGAAGCTTATTTAAAAATCTTTAAAGAAGATAAATCATATTATTCATTTGTTTATTCTCTTGATGCTTATATTCATAACGAAATAGGCATGAATTTAGATGTTTATGCAGAGAACGTCAATTTATTTAAAGATATCTATTTTAAATATTATCAAAAAGGTATCTTAGATAATTCATTAAGAGATGATATTAATTTAGAAATTTATTATCGAACTACTAGTATTGCCTTACTATCATTTTGTAAAAAACTCGCGGTAGAAAATATTCTTCAAGAAGATGATTCTTCTTCTCCTGAAGAAGAGATTTCTTCCCTAATAGATGTATTTCTATTTAGAATAAAAAAATAATCTTGTTATAAAAGGAGGACCTTATGAAAAGATTAACAAAAAAGCAAATGTGGATATTTGCTCTCGGCCAATTAGGTTGGTCAATATTAAGTGGAGTTATTAACGCTTGGTTAGTTACTTTCTATTTACCTACTCAAAATGATATTTCTTCTGGGGCGAATCAATATATCACGCCAGGACTCGTCATCTTTGGAGTATTAACTATTTTAGGTTTAATTACTTTTGGTTGTCGTATTTTTGATGCAGTCACTGATCCAATTATCGCGACTTTATCAGATAAATCAAAGAATCCTAAAGGAAGGAGAATTCCTTTTATGAAATTCGCGGCTATTCCTTTATCAATTATTACTGTTTTAGTTTTCTGTGCACCAGTAACCATGATTTCTGGTTGGAACGTTGCTTGGATTTCTATTTTCCTAGTTTTATATTATTTATTCATGACAATTTATTGTACTCCATATAATGCATTAATTTCTGAATTTGGTAAAACTCAAGATGATAGAATGTATATTTCTACCGCGATTTCCTTAACTTATTTTGCTGGAACTATGCTAGCTTATATGCCTTTCGTCTTTGCAGGTGTCTTAAGAAGCTTTGTTTCATTTGATTGGTCATATCGTATTTGCTTTATAGTTTTAGCGATAATTGCTTGTATTATGATGTTAATTCCAGCTTTAAAATTAAACGAAAAAGATTTCGTTGATGCAAAACCTTCGGAAGTAAGTACAACTAAATCTTTAGTCGCAACTTTTAAAAATAAACAATTTAGAATCTTTGTTTGGTCTGATATTGCTTATTGGATCGGTTTAACTTTATTCCAAACGGGTTTACCTTTCTTTGTTAAAGTTTCAATGGGCTTAGATGAATTTTATACTACTGTTTTCTTAGGTGCGATGACAGTATTAAGTGCTTGCTTCTATCCAATTGTAAGTAAATTAGTTGTTAAATTTGGTAAACGTAAACTTGTCTGCGCCGGTTTCTTGGGCTTAGCTTTAGCCTATGTAGTTACTGCTTTAATTGGTGTTTTACCTCTTCCAGGTATTGTCTTTGGTATCTTAATTGTAGTTATTGCCGCTTTCCCAATGTCATTACTAGGTATTATACCTCAATCAATTGTCGCGGATGTCGCAGAAGAAGATTCAATTAAAACAGGTGAAAAGAGAGAAGGTATGTTCTTCGCAGCAAGAACTTTCGCGATGAAACTTGGTCAATCAGTCGCGATGCTCGCTTTTACGTCTCTTGCTATTATTGGTTCAAGCCAAGATTTAACTTCAAACGATTTAACTGCATCTAGCTTAGGTTTAAGAATTGTCGCGATTGTGGCCATTGTTTGCTGTACTTTAGGCGCGGTCATCTTATTCTTCTATGATGAAAAAGGTGTTATGAAAACGATTGAAGATAGTAAAAAAGATCTTCCTAGTGAAGAAGGAAAATAATATTTATGAAACTAATGGAAGTTAGTTATTATAAAAATAATCGTAAGATCGTTTCTTATAAAGAAGAAAATGAAGATTATAAGATTATTAAAAGCTCAATAGGGACAAGACACACTTATAAAATTAAAGTTAAAAACAAAATTACCTTAATCTCATTTAAACTAAATCAAAAATTTAATTTTTATAGAGATGATAAGATTTTAGTTAATGGATATCAATCTTGGACAGATACAAGAGAATTTTCTCTTCATGAATCACTTCATAAAATTAGATTTGGTCGTTATATGACTAATAAATATAAATTTGATGCTTATGGAGATTATACTTTTAGAAAAACTCATCGACATGTTCTTCATGGTTATACTTATAGCTATTTAAGAAGAAAAGATAATATTTATTTCTATGGCTCATATAACGTAAATAACGCGTATTTAGTGATAAATTACGTTACGAGAAGAAATAAAATAGTTTTAGAAAGTGATTGTGAAGGAGTTAATGTTAATGATGAATTTACCTTACTTGATTATTGTTTCTTAGAAGGTAATTTTTTAGAAACACAAGAACTATATTTTAAAACATTAGGAACTTGTCTAAAAGAAAAATTAAGAGGCTATACTTCTTGGTATAACCATTATCAAGATATTAATGAAGATAAAATTAATCTCGCGCTTCTTGGCATTAATTCCGATAATTACGACTTATTTCAAATCGATGATGGATTTGAAACTAAAGTTGGTGATTGGCTTCATATTGATAAAAATAAATTTCCTCATGGATTAGAAGGTATTGTAAAAAAGATACATGATAAAAATCTTCTCGCGGGAATTTGGCTTGCCCCATTTGTCGTCGAACAAGAATCAGAAATTTATAAAGAACATCCAGATTGGGTTTATTTCGATAAAAATAATAAACCAGTTTATGCTGGAGGTAACTGGTCACACCAATTATCATTAGATATAAGAAAACAAGAAGTTCTTGATTATATTAAGAAATGTTTAGAATATTATATTTCTTTAGGCTTTGACTTTTTTAAACTCGATTTTCTTTATGCAGTTAATCTAGTTCATGTTGAAGGTAAATCACGTAGCCAAGTCATGCAAGAAATGATGATTTTCTTAAGAAATATCTTAAAAGATAAACTTATCTTAGGATGTGGAGTACCTTTAGAAAATGCCTTTAATAATGTTGATTATTGCCGTGTTGGATGTGATGTATCATTAAAATTTGATGATGAATTTTATATGGTTCTTGCTCATAGAGAAAGAAATTCAACTAAACATACGTTATTAGATACGATTTATCGTTATCCAATGGACAAGTTCGTCTTTAGAAATGATCCTGATGTTTATTTACTTAGAGATGATAATATCTTCTTAAATGAGAAACAAAAAGAAGCATTAATTAAAATTAATCATTTATGTGGGGCATTATATTTAACAAGTGATGATGTTTCTTCTTATAGTGAAGAAAAGAAAAAAATATTATTAGAAGCTCAAAAATTATCTAAAGCAACAATAACTAATATTATCACTAATAAAAATAGTGTGACTATTACTTATGTTTTAGATGGAACAAAAGGCGAATTAGTTTATGAGCCTAAGAAAGGAGAATTAATAAATGGATAAATCTAGCGTAGTTTTCGGTAATTCCATACCTAAAAAAACGGTTAAGAAAGCAAATAAAAATAAACAAAAATATATTAAAAAATTCGGTGATGATTCTAATGCTGACTATAAATTAGGCTTTAATAAGATTGAATCATTAGATTTTATTAATGCAAAAAATATTGTCGTTAAAGATCAAAATGAAACTTTTCCTAGTAATGGGTTAATTGTTGGAAATATTCGTATGGGATTTGGTCATTATAGAATCTCAATCGCGATGGCATCGTGCGCTCGTGCATTAGGTTATGAGCCTTTATGGCTCGATTTAGCTTCTTTTGATGCGACTGGATCAAAAGTTATTCGTGCCCAAAATGATTTATATTCATTAGGATCAAGAATTTCACAAAAATCAAAATTATTTAATCATTTTGTTTGGGAAGTATTTAACCGTGATGTCTTTAAACAATTAGTTTATAATCCTGGCGATCAAAAAAATGCTGAATTACTTGTTCCTTTATTTAAATATATTCCTAAGGATACTCCATATATCGCGACACATGCTTGGCCTTCACAAGCGGCTGTTCACGCCGGTATGACACATGTAGTTAACGCAATTCCTGATAACTGGCCAATGGCTTTACATCTTTCTGAAGGGGCAATTCACACCGTACAAACTTCATTTGGTTATTATGGTTATAAAAGACTTGATGGATTTGATAAAAAGAGACATTTAAAACATATTCCTGATGAAGAAATTAAATATGTTGGTCATTATGTTGATCATGAAATTGTTTCTTCATTAGAAAGTGATACAGCGAAAAGAATTGATAGATTAGATAATAATGCGCCAATAAGAATTCTTTTAACAGTTGGAGGAGCAGGAGCTGGACAAAAACAATTCATGGAAATTTTAAAACATCTTCTTCCGTATGTTAAAGAAAATAAAGTTGCTTTATTTATTAATTTTGGTGATCACTTAAAAGTTTATGAATATCTTTGTAAAGAAATTGAAGGTTATAAAGATTTTAAAACTTATTTTGATCAATATGATGAATTTAAAGAATTCGTCGATAAAATGAACGATAGTGATATTAAAGGCGTTTATAATATCTTCCATAAAGATATTTTTCCAGCTGTCTATTCAACTAATTTATTAATGAGAAAATGTGATTTACTCATCACTAAACCTAGTGAATTAGTTTTCTATCCAATTCCTAAGATTTTTATGAGACATATCGGAGGACATGAAGTTTTCTCCGCGTATTATGGAAAAGAAATTGGTGATGCAACTTATGAATGTGATACAACTAAGAAGATGAAACTAATGTTAGATGATTTTATCTCTGATAAAGCATTATTAAGGAATATGAATGAACAAATTTTACGTCTTAATAAAATGGGCCTTTATAATGGGGCTTATGAATGCGTGAAACTTGCGACGAAAAAATAAGTTATTTATTTCTCTAGGTAATGAAATTCGTTATCTAGAGATTTTTTCTTATTTAATATATTTACACATGTTAAAAAAATAATTATAATTAGATTAAATATATCGACGTCAGGTCATATATCGGAGGGATTTAAAATGAAAAAAATATTTAAAAATGCGTGTTTATTAACGCTATGTGCAGTTACATTAGTTGGATGTGGTAATTCTAAAGTAGAATATGCAACATTTAAGGCAAAAGGAGAAGAAGCTTTAAAAACAACTCCTGATTATACAAGTGCGGCAGTAAATGGTACTGTAAAAACTGGCTCAACAAATACTACTGTTAATTTTAAGGCAACTGTTAAAGATAGAACTTTAACTCCAGATACTTTAGGTAATGCTTTATATACTACAATTATTAATGCATTTACTCTTGAAAACTTTATTTTAGCAGATGAAGGTCAAACAGATTTTGAATATTATGCAGGAAATACATTTGAAATGAAATATGTACCTACAACTTCTTCATCTAGTTCAAGTGAAGCAAGTGTAGAAACTTATTATGCATGGAATGAATATGGCTTATTAACTTCAGTTAAAGCTGCATATAACGCTACTACAAGTGTTGATTTCACAGTTTCTTATAGTAAATAATTAATAGGTAACTAAAAAGATTATCGTTCTCACGATAATCTTTTTTTTACGATTTAATTAAGAAATTTCTACTTTATTATCAATTAATTTAACGATTAAGAAGACACCTAAGATAATAAAAGCAAGTTCTAATAAGATATTAATAATATTCATAATTAATAAGTCAGGGATTAAGGTATTTATATTAGTAATTCCAATTGTATAAATAAAGAATAAACCAATAGCGAATATAATACTAAAAAAGACTGGATGATTTTTGAATGGTTTAACATTACCTAAAGTAATAACTAGTAAGATACCACATAACATTAATATCGAAGCAAAGAAACTACTAAATGCGCTGAGGAGGTTAATGCTTACTTGACGCATATCAATATTAGTTGAAGGAGTAAAGAAGTTTTTAATTTCGGTCAAGATAGAAACATCAGCCCCTTCGTTATAAGCAATTAATGTATTTAAGATTAATGCAGAGATAAATAGACTTACTATAGCGACTAAAGTAAATGCAATACCCCAGATAATAATAGATAATAACTTTGAAATGACATTCTTTCCGGTGGAAATAGGTAAAGTTAAAGTTAAATAACCTTGGGAAGAGAAGAAACTTTGTTTAAAGAAACGAACGGAATTAATGATATATAAAGTAATTATTACTAAAATAAAGCATATGACTAATGAATAAATTCCAAATAAAAGTAAATATCCTAATGTTAAAGTTTCTTCACTTGAAAGAGCAAATTTATAAATACTAAATATGAGGAAAGGGGCGATTAATCCCACACATATAGTAATTATAAAGAGAATAAAGAAAGAATTCTTTAAAGAGATTAAATCGTGTTTTAGTAATTTTAGAAACATTTAAAATCCTCCTTAAATAATTCATTGATTGATTTATCGTGTTCTTTAATTAATTGATCTTTATCACCAACTCGAATTATCCTACCTTCTTTTAAGAAGATGATCGTTTTACATATCGATTCAATTTCTTCAATTAAGTGTGTCGCGATAATTACTAATGCGTCTTTGTTATAGTTAGTAAGAATAACATTAATAATATAATCTCTTGTTGCAGGATCAACTCCTCCAATCGGTTCATCAAGAATATATATTTTTGCGTTACGAGATAAAACTAAACCTAATTGAACTTTTTCTTTATTACCTTTAGAAAGTGATTTTATTTTAGCTTTTGGTTCTATTCTAAATTTCTGAAGTAAATCCATCATCTTTTCTTCGCTAAAATCACTATATAAATCTTTAAACATTTTGATGACTTGGATAACGCTATGATTTTGATCAAGATAAGTTGAATCAGGTAAATAAGAAATGATTGACTTAGTGTAGGAATCTACTTCGTGACCATCGATATATACCTCACCTTTATAAGATCTTAATAAACCATTTAATATTTTAATTAAAGTCGTTTTGCCTGAACCATTAGGTCCTAGTAAACCAACAATTTGACCTGTTGATAAATCTAAATCAATATTTGTTAAACTAGGAAAAGAATTTCCGGCATAAGTTTTTGTTAAATTACGAATGGTAATGATATTTTCTCCCATATAAAATAACCTCCATTGAGAAATTATATTTTATCTTAATTTATTTTAAAAGAAATATATTCTTTTATGTAAAAAATATGCTTAAATTATGTATAATTTATTAGGCAGGTGAAATTATGGCAGGACAAAGAAAAGATTATATTACTTGGGATGAATATTTTATGGGTGTAGCTAAACTTGCTTCTTTTAGAAGTAAAGATCCTTCTACTCAAGTAGGAGCTTTAGTTGCTTCAAGTAAGAACAAGGTACTAACAATGGGATATAACGGTATGCCAATTGGTTGTAACGATGACGATATGCCTTGGGCAAGAGAAGGCGAAGAAGTTGAAACTAAATATCTTTATGTTTGTCACGCCGAATTTAATGCAATCTTAAATGCAACTAGTTCACTTGAAGGGGGAAGGATTTATGTTACTTTATTCCCTTGTAATGAATGTGCGAAAGCTATCATTCAATCAGGGATAAAAGAAGTAATTTATATTGAAGATAAATATAAAGATACTCCTTCAATTATCGCGAGTAAAAGAATGTTTGATATGACAAATGTAAAATATAGAAAGTACGAAGGAAAGATTCCTTTTATAGAGTTTAAATAATATGGATAATGGATTGGAAAGAGCAAAACAAAAAAGAATTAGAAAAAATCGAATTGTTATAACAATCGTTATTTATTTTATGTTAATATCTATACTTGCCGGAGCTACTTACGGAGGTAAGGTATTCGGTGATAATTCTTCAGGATATATTATCGCTGGAGTAGTTATCCTCGTTTTTACCATCTGTTATTGGTTATTCTTCTACGTTGCATTTAGAAGAGAAAAACAAAGAAAGAAAACAAAATAAATGAAAGCTTTAGAAGTAGAACATTTAAAATTTAGATATGACAAACAAACAAAGGTCTTTCATGACCTTTCTTTTAACGTGAATAAAGGTGAATATGTGGCAATTATTGGCCATAATGGTTCAGGTAAATCTACGCTTGCAAAACTTATCATTGGCTTATTAGAAGCTCAAAAGGGTACAATAAAAGTTTTTGATCAAGTTTTAAATGAAGAAAATTTATATGCTATTCGTAGTAAAGTAGGTATTGTTTTCCAAAATCCTGATAACCAATTTACGGGAACGACAGTCGCGGATGATATCGCATTTGGCTTAGAAAACCATGAGGTTCCACATGAACAAATGGATGAAATTATTTCTAAATATGCCACTATTGTCAATATGGAAGAATTCTTAGATAAAGAACCTACTTCTCTTTCTGGCGGACAAAAACAACGTGTCGCGATCGCGGGAGTTCTTGCAATGCATCCTGATTTAATTATCTTTGATGAAGCAACTGCGATGCTTGATCCAAAAGGTAAGAGTGAAATTAAAAATGTTATTAAAAAGATTAAAGAAGAACGAAAAGATTTAACGCTTCTATCCATTACTCATGATATTGAAGAAGCATTTAATTCTGATCGAGTTATCGTTATTGAAAAAGGTGAGATTATTTTTAATGATACACCTAGTAACGTTTTTAAAAATAAAGAAAAATTATTAGAGATGAAATTAGATATTCCTTTTTCTTATAAGCTTTTTGACGAATTAAAAGCGTTAGGAATAACTTTATCTAGTAACGACGAAGAAAGTATGGTGAAAGAATTATGCCAATAGTTTTTAAACATTTAAATTATGTCTATTCACCTTCTTTACCTTTAGAAACAACTGCTTTAAAAGATTTAAATTTAGAGATTAAAGATCATTCTTTTATGGCTTTAGTCGGCCATACTGGAAGTGGAAAATCAACGCTAGTTCAACAAATTAACGCTCTTTTAATTCCGTCTTCAGGTGAAGTAAATGTAAACGGGTTTATAGTCGCGAATAAAAAAGATAAGAAGGCTTTGTTAAAGAAGCTAAAAAAAGAATCAATCGAAGAATATAAGAAAAATAAAGATTATAAAACATTAAGAAAGAATGTCGGTTTAGTCTTCCAATTTCCTGAATATCAACTATTTGAAGAAACAGTTATTAAAGATGTCATGTTTGGTCCAAAGAATTTTGGTTGTTCTGAAGAAGAAGCGATGAAACTCGCGAAAGAAGCATTAACTCTTGTTGGTATTGATGAAAGCTTATATCAAAGAAGTCCTTTTGAATTATCAGGAGGACAAAAAAGAAGAGTGGCAATTGCTGGGATAATTACCTTAAAACCAGACATTTTAATTCTTGATGAACCAACGGCTGGTTTAGATCCTACTGGGTCTAAAGAAATGATGGATTTATTTTTAAAATTGTACGATCAAGGTAGTACTTTAATCATGGTTTCTCACGATATGGATAATGTCATAAAATATGCGACTGATGTCACAGTTTTAAGTAAAGGAGAAATCATTAAAGAATGTAAACCACAAGAATTATTCTTAGATGATTCTTTAGTATCAAGTTTATCAATTGAAGAACCAAAATGTATTAAGTTCGCCAAAACACTTAATAAAAATGGCTATCATATTGATTTAGGTAAAGTGGTTGATGAAAAATCTCTCGCTTTAGAAATTGTAAAGGAAAGAAAAAAATAAAATGCAAAATATTACGATTGGTAAATATGTTCCTTATAATTCAATCATTCATCGTTTAGATCCTCGTTATAAGATTCTTGCGATGATTGTTTTAATGGTGTGCATTTTCTTTTCTTTTAGTTCATTATGGATGAATTTTATCGTCTACGGAATATTAATGATTTTCATTTATATCATTATGAGAATTTCTCATATTAAATTAAGTATGTTATTTTCTCAATTAAAAGCTATCTGGATTATGATGTTTGTTTTATTTATTGTTAATATCATCGTTCCAGGTGATGTGTCACTCGGATATTTTACTTTCTTTAATACGGGATGGAAGATATATTATTCAGCCATCTATAATACAGTTTATATTTTATTTAGATTAATAATTATGTTATCTTTATCGCTCGTTTTAACGGCAACTACTAAACCTTTAGAATTAACCAATGCTTTAGAATTCTTAATGAAACCTTTAAAGGTGATTAAATTTCCAGTTCATGAAATTGCGATGACTATTTCTTTAGCTTTACGTTTTATTCCAACTTTACTTGAAGAAACAGATCGCATTATGAAAGCTCAAGCATCACGTGGTGTAGATTTTCAAAACGGCAAATTCAAAGAAAAAATAAAAGCAATTATCGCTTTAATTATTCCTTTATTTATCTCCGCCTTAGCGAGAAGTGAAGATTTAGCTAATGCAATGGAAGCTAGAGGTTATAATCCAAGCGCGAAAAGAACTAAATACCGTATTAATAAATGGGCATTACGTGATAGCGTTGCTTCAGTAATTATCTTACTTATTCTCGGTGGTTTAATCACATTAATGGTCACTAATTTTGATTTAGTAACGTTTATTCAAGGACTATTTTAATATGAGAGTAAAAGCAATTATTTCCTATAATGGAACTAGATATTTTGGCTTTCAAACCCAAAGAGATGAACTTACTTTAACTATTGAAGATGTTATTGAAAAGACTTTATCTTCTTTATTTAACGAAAGCGTTGAAATCGTAGGCTCAGGAAGAACCGATAAAGGAGTACATGCCTTAGGACAAGTCATTCATTTTGATTTAAATAGAGATTCTTTAGATGTTTATAAAATGCTTTATGCGATTAATAGACTATTACCGAGTGATATAGCTTTTAAAAGTTTAGAAGTAGTAGAAGATGATTTTCATGCAAGATTTAACGCAAAATCTAAGCATTATCGTTACATAATTAATACAGGTATTAAAGATCCTGTTAATAAAGATTTATGTTTTAACTTATGCCGTAAGTTAGATGAAAATATTATTCTTTCAGGTATGAAATTATTTATCGGTAATCATAATTTTATTAATTTTTGTACAAACGAGGAAGGACCTTTTGAAAGAGAAATCTTTGATTTTACATTAAAAATAGAAGATGATAAATTCATCTTTGATATTTATGGAAGTGGTTTTAGACGTTATATGGTCAGAATGATTATTGGTACCTTAATTGAATTAGGTTTAAAAAATATATCTTTAGATGATATAGAAAAATTATTGTCTGGAGAGGAACTACATCGAGTTAGATATAAAGCACCTAGTGAAGGATTATATCTTGTGGAGGTGAATTATTAATGATTAAAAATAACTATCATACTCATACATCTAGATGTGGCCATGCAATCGGTGAAGATGAAGAATACGTAATAGAAGCAATCGCGATGGGGTTACAAGAATTAGGTTTTTCTGATCATATCATGCTTCCTGACCATATTCAACCAGGAGTAAGAGGCGATTATGATCTTTTAGATGATTATTGTTCTTCAATTAATGCTTTAAAAGAAAAATATAAAGATCGTATTAAGATTTATTTAGGTTTTGAAGCAGAAGCGATGGAATATTATTTTCCTTATTATCAAGAATTATTAAATTCGGGAAAGATTCAATATTTAATTCTAGGTAACCATTGTGAAGTTGATGGACCGACATTAAAACCTTTTTTCTCTCATGCCACAACTAAAGATGATATTAAAAGATATACTGATTCATTAATTAAAGGGATGGAAAGTGGCTTATTTAAATATGTTTGTCATCCTGATTATTTTATGGCTAGTTATTTAAAATGGGATCATGTGGCGATTAGCTGCTCAAAAAGAATTATTAAAGCCAGCGTTGAATTAGGCATTCCTCTAGAATTTAATTTTGCTTCTATTCGTGGAGGCAAAAGAATTCTCGGAGAAGATTATCGTTATCCTTATCCACATGTTGAATTTTGGAAACTCGCTAAAAAATATGGCGCGAAGATTATTCTAGGTTTAGATGCACATGCTCCATTTGATTTAGATAATCCTAATAATGATTCAGGCTATAAATTAGTTAAAGAATTAGGCTTAGAAATAATTGATAAAATTGATATTGAAAGCGTAGAACTTACTCGTCAGTAGAGTAGGTTCTTTTTATTTTTAAATTATTCTCTAATTCGGAATCGATTATGTCAATTAACACTATCAATTAATAAGAAAAAACAAAACTAAAAGTTATTGACAATGAAATAAAATTATGAATTAATTAGAAAAAGGGATTTTATATGAAAGCATTATTTAAAGGATTTTTAATTTTTAGTTTATCAATTATTAGCGTAAACAATGATTATAGTAAATACAATGTATTAGATGGCTTAACTCCTGGTGATTCTTTAGTTTCTTCTACTTGGGGACAAGAAAAAATCCAATTAAATGAAGTACTTAATTTGTCTAATCCTTTTAAAAAAGTAAAAATTGGCATTATCGATAGCGGAATAGATTCAGAACATGAAAAATTAAATAAACTTATAAATTATAATAAAGGTAAAGATTATATATCGAATAATCCTTATACTGATACAAATGGTCATGGAACTCATGTTGCAGGTATTATAGCATCGGTTATGAATTATTCTAACGTTGAAATTTATCCTTATAAAGCTTTAGATAATGGTAATTATGGGAAACCAAAAGATGTTGTTGCTGCAATAAAACAAGCTCAACTAGAAGGTTGCGATATTATTAATTTGTCTTTAAGTTATCTAGAAAAAATATTCCATGTAAAGGATATTTTACAAGAAGCTATTTCTTCTTTTGATGGTTTAGTGGTTTGCTCGAGTAGTAATTTTAATATTAATTATGATAATGATAAAAATGAATTAAGATATCCAGCTTGCTTAAATCTAGATAATTTAATTACTGTTGGAGCATCAAACTTAAATGATGAAAGATGGAGTGAAGATGGTAAAGGCTCTAATTTTGGAAAGAATTATGTTGATTTATTTGCTCCTGGTGACTCTATT